>NZ_CP030353.1:896250-1252500 GCF_000876675.2 Novosphingobium sp. P6W | reverse complement strand
CTTTTCGGTTCGCTCCTGCCGCCCCCCGCCACCCTGGCGCCGGTCAATGGCGGTTGAGGAAGGAGTGAAGGAGCATGTCCGAACGTCAGAGCCTGTATGGCGAGGTTACCGCGCGCATCATCGCCGAGCTGGAAGACGGCCGGTTGCCATGGGTGCAGCCTTGGGATGCGAGCAAGTGCCCGTGCATGATGCCGGCCAATGCGGTGTCGGGGCGGGTCTATTCGGGAATTAATGTGCTCATTTTATGGGCAGCGGGTGTCGGAGGCGGGTTCTCCTCGCAGCGCTGGCTGACATATCGGCAGGCGGCAGCGGCGGGCGGGACCGTGCGGCGCGGCGCGAAGGGGACGGTGATCTGCTATGCCGATCGATTCACCCCCAAGGACGAGGCGGCGCGTGCATTGAGCGAAGGCAGCGAGGCGCGGACCGTGGCGTTCCTCAAGCGCTTCATCGTCTTCAATATCGATCAGTGCGAGGGGCTGGACGAGGATCTGGCGGGTGGTTCCGTGCTGCCCGATCCGGTCCTGGCGATTGCAGAAGCGGATCGGATCATTGCCGGATCGGGAGCGGACTTCCGGATCGGTGGCAGCGAGGCGTTCTATGCGCCGGGTCCGGATTTCGTGCAGGTGCCGCCGCAGGTCGCGTTCCGGGAGCCGATCAACTGGTATCGCACGGCGCTGCACGAACTGGGTCACTATGTCGGCGGCAAGGGCCGGCTTGAGCGCGATCAGTCCGGGGTGTTTGGTTCGTCATCGTATGCGCGCGAGGAGCTTGTCGCCGAAATGACGGCGGCCTTCGCCTGTGCCTCGCTGGGCATCCAGCCCACCGTGCGCCATGCCGATTACATCGGCGCGTGGCTCGAGGTGCTCAGGGCCGATGATAAGGCGATCTTCCGGGCGGCGAGCGCGGCCAGCAAGGGCGCGGACTGGTTGCTCGCCTGCGGGGAGGACCGGCCATGAGCCGGCAACCTTCCCGCCGGGCCCTGCTGCGCGCCGAGCGGCGGGGGCTGAGCCGAATGACGCCGTTCCAGCGCGAGGTGTTTCTGACGCTGCGGATCGAGACGGTCAGCTATGCCGAGCTCGCCCGGCACCACGGTGTCGGTGTGGGAGAGATCGAGACCGCGTTCACGCAGGCATTGCTGATCCTGATGCGATGCGTGCGCGAACGCGAGCCGTGGTGGCGCCGTCTGTGGCCATGGTGATCGGTTCCCGCCGTCCGGTGGCTTGCCATCGGGCGGCGGGGACGACAGGGTAGAGGCACCATGCGAAGCGATCTCGACCATCTTCCCGCCAACAAGCAGCGCGAGCTCGCGCGCGTGCTCCAGCTCGTCTTCGAGGAATTCGAGGACGGCATCGCGCTCGCCACCCACGACTGGAAGAAGAAGGGGCGTATCCTCAAGGTCGTGCTCTACGGCTCCTACGCACGCGGCGGCTGGGTCGACGAGCCGCATACCGCCAAGGGCTACAAGTCCGACTACGACCTGCTCGTGATCGTCAGCGACAAGCGGCTGACCGACCGGGTCAAATACTGGGCGAAGGTCGATGACCGGCTGATGCGCGAATACGGCATCACCGGCACGCTCAAGACTCCGGTCAATCTGATCGTCCACACCCTGCAGGAAGTGAACGACGGGCTCGCCCATGGCCGCTATTTCTTCATGGATATCGCGAAGGACGGCATCGCGCTGTACCAGAGCGACGACACGCCGCTCCACACGCCCAAGCCCAAGACGCCCGAGGCGGCGCTGGCGATGGCGAAGGAGTATTTCGAGGAGTGGTTTCCTGCGGCGATGAAGCGGTTTGAAATCGCAAAATTCGATGTCGAAAAGGAATTCTTCAAAGACGCAGCGTTTGACCTGCATCAGGCCACCGAACGTCTTTATCACTGCGTGCTGCTCGTCACGACGTTCTATACGCCGCACGTTCATAACCTCGCGTTCCTACGCACCCAGGCGGAACGCCTCGATCCCCGGCTCGTCTATGTCTGGCCGAACGACAATCACCGCCACCGAGCGATGTTCGAGAAGCTGAAGGAGGCCTACGTCAAGGCGCGCTACTCCAAGCACTATACGATCACCGCGGAAGAGCTGAACTGGCTGGGCAAGCAGGTCGAGGAACTCGGCCGCGTCGTCCAGGCGATCTGTAGCGAGCGCATCGCCAGGCTCGAGGCGGATGCGCCGGTCGGCTGACCCTCGAGAATGACCCGCCCTATATCGGACAGGTTCGTCGTGATCTCCGGCTGCTCGGGCGGTGGCAAATCGACCCTGCTCGCCGAATTGGCGCGGCGCGGGCACGCCGTCGTCAAAGAGCCCGGCCGGCGGGTGATCGCCGAGACACTGGCCGGCGACGGATCTGCGCTGCCCTGGATCGACATGCAGGCCTTTGCCCGCCGCGCGATCGAGGTTTCGTTGCGGGATCGCACGGATGCCCGGCGCCATGAGTGATCTGCCCCCCGCTGAGTGGCCCAGAGACTATGATAGTCTGGACCATGAAAGGGGCATTGAATGCCGAGCAAGAAGCACAAGCCGGAAGAGATCATCGGCAAGCTGCGTGAAGTTGAGATTGTGCTAGCGCAGGGAGCCTCGACTGCCGAGGCATGCCGGCGGATCGCGGTCAGCGAGCAGACCTATTATCGGTGGCGCAAGGAGTATGGCGGCCTGAAGACCGATCAGGCGCGGCGGATGAAGGATCTGGAGAAGGAGAACCAGCGGCTGCGCCGGGCGATCTCGGACCTGACGCTGGACAAGCTGATCCTGCAGGAGGCTGCACGGGGAAACTTCTGAGCCCCGCGCGGCGGCGGCGCTGCATCGATCAGGTACGACGGGATCTGCCAGTCCGGGTATCCGAGCGACGGATATGCCGGGTGCTGGGTCAGCATCGATCGACGCAGCGCAAGATGCCGCGCGGGGCAGATGACGAACAGGCACTGACCGAGGACATCATTGCATTGGCGAAGCAATATGGTCGTTACGGCTACCGCCGGGTCACGGCGTTGCTGTGTCATGCAGGGTGGACGGTGAACCATAAACGTGTCGAGCGGATATGGCGGCGTGAAGGACTGAAAGTCCCGCAGCGCCAGCCAAAGCGCGGGCGTCTATGGCTCAATGACGGATCGTGCATCCGCCTGCGGCCGGAATATCCGGGACATGTATGGGCCTACGACTTCGTCGAAGGGCGCACGCATGATGGCCGCAAGTTCCGCATCCTGACCATCATCGATGAGGCCAGCCGGGAGTGCCTGGCGCTCGTCGTGGCGCGTCGGCTCAGGCATGAGGATGTTCTGGCGGCCTTAGCCGACCTGTTCATCTCGCGCGGCCCTCCGGCACATATACGGTCCGATAATGGCAGCGAATTTATCGCGACCGCCGTCCAGCAATGGCTGGGGCAGATCGGCGTGAAGACGCTCTACATCACGCCGGGATCACCATGGGAGAATGGCTATAACGAAAGCTTCAACGGGTCGCTTCGCGACGAACTGCTCAACGGCGAGATCTTCTACAGCCTCGCCGAAGCCAAGGTGCTGATCGAAGCTTGGCGGCGGCATTACAACACCGTCCGCCCGCATAGCAGTCTGGGATACCGACCACCGGCACCGGAAACAGCGACACCGCCATATCCGGCCTCCGGTTCCGCTTCGCTCCACCTCCGACCGGATATGGCGGCGATGGGCTTAATCCACTAACAAACCAAACGGTCCACTCGGTGGGGGCAGATCATGAGGGATGGGTCTTCTTCGATCGCGGACTGATCGATGCCGCGCTCGCACTCGTGCACGCCAGCGGCGATCCGGTGGCCGAGCTCCTTTGCCGCGAGCACCGCTACCACCGTGAAGTTTTCCTGACCCCGCCCTGGCCAGAAATCTATCGCCAGGATGCCGATCGCCGGCACGACATCGCCTCGGCTCTCGACAAGTACGAACGTCTGCTCGCCGCCTATCCGCGCCTGGGCTATAATGTGGTGATCCTGCCGAAGGCGCCGATCGAGGACCGCGCCGCTTTTCTGCTCGAACGGTTGGGCGCCTGAATCGGATCTGAACCGCACGGTAATTCAGCCAATCGCGCGGCCGTAACGGCTTTGCCTACCCGTTCGGCGCCGAGGCCGGGATTGTCCTGGCGACGCGGCAATCCTGCCAGCCTGCGTCGTCCTTCGGAACGAAAGCAATGAAGTCCCCGTCCAGGATCAGCGTGGCCTGCGGGCTATGGTATTGCTGACCCATCAACGAAGATTTGCGGACGAGGTTGAGTTGCCGCTCGCCCACCCGGACCCTGGCGCGTCGCTGCTCCGCCTGGAGCAGGAACTGGCGGCCACCCGCACATTGCACCTGGACGGGGGCTTTGGTCGGCTGGGCGGACGTGGAGATTGGCATTGAGGTCGCAGCCCCCAGACCAATGAGCATGAGAAGCGAGTAAGACGCCGCGCGGCGCATGAGGCGGGAGCTTTCGTTGACTGAACTCCCTTAAGCCGCAGCCGAGTCTGCGGTTCCCTCCCGAACGGCGCTGGCGATCATCGCGGCGAGCGTCTCCTCCGCGCGCTGGCGCAGGGCATCGTCCTTGGCGTCGAGGTCGTGCCGAATCCATTGCGGTGTCCGTCCGAGCACCCGCAGGATAATGGTATTGAGATTGTCGTCCATCGACGGGCCTATGACGCTTCGCGCGGCGCCGGGCAATGCGCTTGCGGCGGCCGGCATTGCCCGGCAGGAACCGGGCATGAAGCATTCGATCTTCACCCTGGGTTTTGTGGCTGCGATGGCGGCCACGCCGGCATTCGCGAACCCAGATTCCGCGCCCGTCGCATGCTCCGGGCCCGAGCTCCGGGATGAGGAGCCCTATCCAGCTTCCGTCACCGTATCGCCGGGCCTCTATCGCTGCAGTGAGGAGGGAGTCACAATCACCCTGCGCCTTGATGCCAATGGCCGGTTCGAGGAGCGGATGACCGCCGACGAACCGATGTTCGAACGCGAGGGCGGCGGCATGGAAAACGAGACGACCTTGGCGGGCCAGTGGCGGCTCGAAGGCACCCGGCTCCACTTCTTCGCCCGGCCGCTGCGGGCGCCGAAGCTCGCCCTCGCCGAAGCCCGCCGCGACCCTGCGGTAGAGCTGCGCATCGAGGTGATGACCCCGGATGGAAAACCGGCGCAGGGCCTCTTTGTCGGGGAGGGCCAGGATGCCAATCCTCGCTCGTCGCTGGATGACGGTGTGCTGACGATCCCGAAGGGACAGGCGTGGCAGCCTGGCACGCGCTGGATCGTGCGCGACGGCGATGAACTACGCTTGGTGTCGTTCGCTATCGAGGCGGGCGGCCCGAACAGCTTCCGCTATGTCTACGAGCCAAGTGAGGTCGAGCCCTTCGACCAGCGCGGTATGGTCGCTGGCGCGCATGGCGAAGTCGTGGTCGTTCCGCTCGGCATTGGCGGCGCGGCGCTGCGACGCGTTGATGCCGCTAGGTAGGATCCGAACGCTGCAGGACGGAGCGTTCCGCCTGTGCATCCGGCTCGGCCTTATCCTGCGCGAAGGCACGTGCACCGCGCCGCTGCCATAGCGTGAGGCTTTGCTCGCGGTAGTCGCCGCGCAGCCTGGCGGCTGCCTCCACCAGCAGACCGAGCAGGACGGCGCGGTCATCCTCGACCAGCTCGACCAGCCCGGACTTCACTACGAGCCCGCCGAGCTCGATCAGATGCCGGGTGCGTTCCCGCCGCTTCACCCGCCACTCCCGGGTGTCATGTCGTGCCCTGTTCGCTGCGAGCCGGTTCATGGCCGCCCGGTTCCGCCGCAGGCCGGCGCGGCTCGCTGCCAGCGCCTGGGCGATGCTGTTCCGGCTCGAGTGCCCGCTCGCCTGAAAAGAACGCGGCGCCCCGCTTGCGCCATGCCTCCCGCTTCGCCGGCTCGGCGGTCGCGGCGATGGCGATCAGCGCGCCGGCCAGTTCCTCCGATGTCAGGGCGTCGGCGCCGGTTGCCACGACCAGCTCGCCGAGCTGGCTTGTCCTACGCGCTTTGAGTTGCCGGGCCTTGTCGCCCAGAGCTTTCAGCTCGGCGTCGTAGTCCCGTGGTTTGCGCATGGTTTGTCCTTTCCATTGATGGTGCCGGACGAACCAGTTATCGAAGCTTCCGATCAGTCTCAACATGCTGGAATGTCTTGAGATCCTGCCATCCCGAGACTGATGAAATCTTTCGAGGGCGCGCTTATACGTCGTGCCGACGTGCGCTTTTAAGGGTAGATGGTATGTCGCCATGGCGATCTACCACTTCTCGGCCAAAGTCATATCGCGCGCGTCCGGCTCGTCTGCCGTGGCAGCGGCCGCCTACCGCTCGGCCTCGCGGCTGCGCGACGAGCGGCTCGATCGTGCCCATGACTTCTCCAACAAGGCCGGCGTCGTCCATTCCGAGATCCTGCTCCCCGAGGGCGCGCCCGAAGAGTGGCGCGACCGCGAGCGGCTGTGGAACGACGTCGAGGCGATCGAGGTGCGCAAGGACGCGCAGGTCGCCCGCGAAGTGGAGTTCGCCATCCCGCGCGAGATGAGCCAGGCCGACGGGATCGAGCTGGCCCGCGACTTCGTCGAACGCGAGTTCGTGGCGCGCGGTATGGTCGCCGACCTCAATGTGCACTGGGATATCGGCGAGGACGGAAACCCCAAACCCCATGCCCATGTGATGCTGGGTATGCGCGAGCTGACCGAGGAAGGCTTTGGTCCCAAGGTCCGCGACTGGAACCGCACCGAACTGCTCACCCAATGGCGCGAGGCCTGGGCTAACCATGTCAACGAGAGGCTGGCACAGCTCGACATCGATGCCCGCGTCGATCATCGCTCGCTGGAGGCGCAGGGGATCGATCTGGAACCCCAGCACAAGATCGGTCCCGCCGCCTCGCGCATGGCGGCCCAGGGGCTGGAAAGCGAGCGGCTCGAGGAACATCACGCCATCGCCCGCGGCAACGGCGCAAAGATCCTCGCCGACCCGGCAATCGCGATCGATGCGATCACTCACCAGCAGGCAACTTTCACCACCCGCGACCTTGCGATGTTCGTGCACCGGCATAGCGAAGGGAAGGACCAGTTCGATCAGGTGATGGCGGCGGTGCGCACTTCTCCCGAGCTGGTCAAGCTGGGCAAGGACGGGCGCGGCGAGGACCGCTTCACTTCGCGCTCGATGATCGAGACCGAGCGGCGGCTCGAGAACGCCACCATTCGCCTCGATGCGGGTCGGCGCCACGGCGTGCCCGACCGGATGCAGGACGCGGCGCTGGCGCGCGCCGAGCAGCGCGGGCTGATCCTGTCGCCCGAGCAGCGCGGCGCCTTCGAGCATGTGACCGGCAGCCGAGGGCTCAGCTCGGTGATCGGCTATGCCGGCACCGGCAAGAGCGCGATGCTCGGTGTAGCCCGCGAGGCCTGGGAGGCAGCCGGCTACGAGATACGCGGCGCGGCGTTGTCGGGCATCGCCGCCGAGAACCTCGAGAACGGCTCGGCGATCGCCTCGCGCACGATCGCCGGCATGGAGCATCAGTGGGACCAGGGACGCGAGCTGCTGACCGACCGCTCTATCCTCGTCATCGACGAAGCCGGGATGATCGGCACGCGCCAGATGGAGCGCATCGTCTCGGAAGCCGAGAAGCGCGGCGCCAAGGTCGTGTTGGTCGGCGATCCCGAGCAGCTGCAGGCGATCGAGGCCGGCGCCTCGTTCCGCTCGGTCGCCGAGCGGCACGGCAGCGTCGAGATCACCACCATCCGCCGCCAGGAAATCGACTGGCAGCGCGATGCCACCCGGCATCTCGCGACCGGGCGGACGGGTGAGGCGCTGGCCGCATACGAGGAGGCGGGGCACATCCACGCTGCGGAGACGCGCGCGGGGGCAAGGGAAGCGCTGATCGAACGGTGGGACCGGGATCGCAAGGCCCGGCCCGATGCGAGCCGGCTCATTCTCACCCATACCAACGACGAAGTGCGGCTGCTCAACGAGGCCGCGCGCGAGCGCATGTATGCGGCCGGGGACCTCGGCGAGGACGTCATCCTGCAGGTCGAGCGCGGCGACCGCGACTTCGCCAGAGGGGAGCGGGTCATGTTCCTCAAGAACGAGCGCAGCCTGAGGGTGAAGAACGGCTCTCTCGGTACGATCCAGAGCGTCAATGCCGTCAGTATGGCGGTCACGCTCGACGACGGGCGCTCGATCGACTTTGACCTGAAGGACTACGCCCATGTCGATCACGGCTATGCCGCGACGATCCACAAGGCGCAGGGTGTGTCCATCAACGACGTCCATGTGCTGGCGACCCCGGGGCTCGATCGCCATGCGTCCTATGTGGCGCTGTCACGGCACAAGGCCCACGTCGACATGCACTATGGCACAGATGACTTTGCCGATCGCGACCGGCTCGTGCGCACCCTTGGGCGCGAGCGTGGCAAGGACATGGCGTCGGACTACGGCGCCGCGCGCGACGCGGCTGCGGATGTCAAACCGGAACGGAGCATCTTCGATGGACTGCGGCTTGGTGGTGACCGGCATCGCAGCGCTCCATCGGCCGAGCGGTCATCACCTTCGGCCCAGGTCATCGACGACGGTGACGACGCTCACGAGGCCGCCTTGCGGCGGGAGCGCACGCAGGCGCTCAAGCGCCATGCCCGGGCGGTCGATGCTATCTTCACGGCCCAGGACGAAGGTGGCCGTCCTACCCCCGAGCAGTACGGCGAGCTAAACGATGCACGCAAACATTTCGATGCGCTGCGGCCGCATGGCGCGCGCGACGCCGAAGCTGCCTATCGCGAGGATCCGAGTCTCGCGCGCGAAGCGGCGAGTGGGAGCATCAATCGCACGATCCGAGCGCTCCAGCTCGAGACCGAATTGCGGACCAATCCCGAGCTGCGTGCGAACCGCTTCATCAGCCGTTGGAAGGCGCTAGGGGCAGAAAGCAACAGGCAGTACGTTGCGGGTGAGATGAGCGGGATGCGAGCCACGCGAGCAGTGATGGCTGACATGGCGGAAAGTCTGCACCGCGACCCGCAGCTGGAGTCGGTGCTGGCCCAGCGAAAGCAGCAGCTTGGCATCAATATGACCACTGGCCGCTCGCTTGGCCATGATCTGGCTTTCAGCGTCGGGATCGATATCGGTCGCGGTCGGGGGCTGGGGTTGTAATGGACCGCGCTTTGAAAACTTTATTGATGAATTGAGAATTCCACCATGAACATGCGTTCGAGTTAGACGAGGCTCACCACTCGCCAAGTGCAATCCTAGGTCTATGGCCGACTCGCCCATGTCATTGATAAGTGCAGTTATTGCATATTCATATGAGACGGAATAATCTTGCACGGCAAAAGCCAGGAATGAGATATTATCATTTTATATGAAGCAGTTACGCCGAACCGTGATCGAATACCACCGGACTCGAATTCCCCTAAACCCCCGGACTGCAGCCGCTTGATCTACGAAGAGACGCCTTCGCTCGAGATTACCGCCCAGGGCGGGGCAGGCCTGCTGCTGCTGCCGCTGGTGACCACATTGCGTACGGCCGAAAGGGTCGTGATTGATGCGCCCCTGCTCGAGGCCTTCCAGGCCGCCGCCTCGCGCCATACCCTGCTGGCGCTGCGCTCGGACCTGACCGCTTTCGATCTGTGGTGCCGCGAGCACCGCCGGATCACGCTGCCGGCGAATGCGCAGGATGTCGCCGACTATCTCAAGTACCGGGCAGGGCAGGGGGCCAAACCTGCCTCACTCGCGCGCTACAAAGCCTCAATCGCCCGGCTGCACCAGTTGCTCGGCCAGGTCGATCCCACCACCGCGCCGCTGGTCAAGCTGACCCTGGCTGCGATCCGCCGCGACAAAGGCGTGGCCCAGCGCCAGGCGGCGCCGCTGCGCTTCAAGGGGCCCGTTTCGGACATTGAGCGCGATCCGGCGCGCGGACTGAACCTGCGCGCGCTGCTCGAGAGCTGTGGCGCCGATCCCATGGGCCTGCGCGACCGCGCGCTGCTCAGTTTTGCCTACGACACGGGTCTGCGCGCCAGCGAACTGGTCGCGGTTACGTTGGAAGACATCATCCCCGCAACCGATCCCGACGCCCGGCTGCTGACCATCGCGCGTAGCAAGGGCGACAGCGAAGGGGAGGGCGCCACCGCGTTCCTCAGCCCGAGGACCGTGCGCGCGGTGGACGCGTGGGCGGCAGCGGCCGGCATCGTCACTGGCCCTTTATTCCGGCGGGTCATCGTGCGGCACTACAAGGCGCGGGCCCGGGTACCCGGACGCGACCTGTCGACGATATCGGGGCGGGAGATTTGGGACCTGCGCAAGACGTTGCCTAAGCCTGCAGTTCCGGCGCGCACCGAATACAGCTTCGGCGATACCGCTCTGCATCCGGGCTCGATCGGGCCAATCTGGCGGGCGATCATCCGGCGGGCTTTCGACCAGGGGGCTTTGCCGGATCTGACGAAAGATGACCTGGCGCACCTGCTAACGCGGGTCAGCGGCCATTCTACGCGGGTCGGGCTCAACCAGGACCTGTTCGCCAGCGGCGAGGATCTTGCAGGGATCATGGATGCTTTGCGCTGGAAAAGCCCACGCATGCCGCTTGCCTATAATCGGAACCTAGCGGCCGAGCACGGGGCTGCCGGACGGCTCATGAAGAAGCTTGGGTAAGATGGGGAAGGGGAGGGGGCTAAGGACGGAGGCCCCATGGCCGTTCAAGCCTGCGTGCGGGTAGGCTCTTGGAAAGCGGTCGGTTTGCGGCGACGAGCTTGTTGGCCTAGCGCCGGTCGTTGCATTTCTTGTAGGCATTGCCGCTGCCGACGGCAGCCAGCAATCCGAGAGGGCGCAGGCGACGTAGCAGGGCCGGTGCGGCGAGCCCGAGTAACGCTCCAACTGTTCCGTTGAGCCCCTGGAAATGCTTGGCAGCCTGGTTGCTACCGATTGCTCCGATAATATTGCCGATCATTTCCAAATCTCCTTGTTTCCCGATATCACGGACGTAAGAAATCGTTCCGGTAACAAGATGCGTCAGGCGTGGCGCTTCCCAGCTATCGGCTGCGGGCTGAGGAGTGGTCAGGCAGTCGGTTGGCCTAATTTGATGTCTTTGTTCTGACGAAGGGCCGCGGCGATCTGCGCCGCAAGAGTCTCCTCGGCACGGACGCGGATCACGGGATCTTTGGACTCCAGATCATGGCGGACCCATTGCGGAGCGCGCGCGATGCACTTGATCTGCCCCCACCGAGTGGACCGTTTGGTTTGTTAGTGGATTAAGCCCATCGCCGCCATATCCGGTCGGAGGTGGAGCGAAGCGGAACCGGAGGCCGGATATGGCGGTGTCGCCGTTTCCGGTGCCGGTGGTCGGTATCCCAGACTGCTATGCGGGCGGACGGTGTTGTAATGCCGCCGCCAAGCTTCGATCAGCACCTTGGCTTCGGCGAGGCTGTAGAAGATCTCGCCGTTGAGCAGTTCGTCGCGAAGCGACCCGTTGAAGCTTTCGTTATAGCCATTCTCCCATGGTGATCCCGGCGTGATGTAGAGCGTCTTCACGCCGATCTGCCCCAGCCATTGCTGGACGGCGGTCGCGATAAATTCGCTGCCATTATCGGACCGTATATGTGCCGGAGGGCCGCGCGAGATGAACAGGTCGGCTAAGGCCGCCAGAACATCCTCATGCCTGAGCCGACGCGCCACGACGAGCGCCAGGCACTCCCGGCTGGCCTCATCGATGATGGTCAGGATGCGGAACTTGCGGCCATCATGCGTGCGCCCTTCGACGAAGTCGTAGGCCCATACATGTCCCGGATATTCCGGCCGCAGGCGGATGCAGGATCCGTCATTGAGCCATAGACGCCCGCGCTTTGGCTGGCGCTGCGGGACTTTCAGTCCTTCACGCCGCCATATCCGCTCGACACGTTTATGGTTCACCGTCCACCCTGCATGGCACAGCAACGCCGTGACCCGGCGGTAGCCGTAACGACCATATTGCTTCGCCAATGCAATGATGTCCTCGGTCAGTGCCTGTTCGTCATCCGCCCCGCGCGGCATCTTGCGCTGCGTCGATCGATGCTGACCCAGCACCCGGCATATCCGTCGCTCGGATACCGGAAACTCTCGTCGCACATGATCAATGCAGCGTCGCCGCCGCGCGGGGCTTAGAAGTTTCCCTTTGCCGCCTCCTGCAGGATCAGCTTGTCCAGCGTCAGGTCCGAGATCGCACGGCGAAGCCGCTGGTTCTCCTTCTCCAGATCCTTCATCCGCCGCGCCTGATCGGTCTTCAGGCCGCCATACTCCTTGCGCCACCGATAATAGGTCTGCTCGCTGACCGCGATCCGCCGGCATGCCTCGGCAGTCGAGGCTCCCTGCGCTAGCACAATCTCAACTTCACGCAGCTTGCCGATGATCTCTTCCGGCTTGTGCTTCTTGCTCGGCATTCAATGCCCCTTTCATGGTCCAGACTATCATAGTCTCTGGGCCACTCAGCGGGGGGCAGATCAAGTTCCTGCGCAGTCTGGCCCGGCGGGGCCTGCGCGGCGTGAAGCTGGTGATCTCGGATGCCCATGAGGGCATCAAGGCGTCTGTCGCCAAGGTCTTGAGCGCCACCTGGCAGCGGTGCCGTGTCCACTTCATGCGCAATGCCTTGGCACACGCCGGCAAGAGTGGCCGCCGCGTCGTCTCGGCGTTCATCGCCACAGCCTTTGCCCAGGACACACCCGAAACGGCGAAAAGCCAGTGGCGCTCGGTCGCAGATCAGCTGCGGTCTTCCGTCCCGAAGCTGTCCGCTCTGATGGATAGCGCCGAGGAGGATGTCCTAGCGTACATGACATTCCCAACCCAGCATCGCACCAAGCTTCATTCCAACAACCCCATCGAGCGCCTCAATGGCGAGATCAAGCGCCGGACAGAGGTGGTCGGGATATTCCCCAACGAAGAAGCCATAACCCGGCTCGTCGGCGCTATCCTGCTGGAACAGAACGATGTGTATGGACCACCCCCACCTTGCAAGGCTTTTCGATTTAGTACGACGAACTCGGGTCTTGCGGTCGTGTATCCGGCCTTGTGTTGCGGCATTCACGCCGCAGGCCCCTATGGTTTCCGCGGATCGACGGCCGGACAAATGGACGAACTCAACATGGTTCGCATCGTTTCATTGGCCTTTGTCGAACCCCGGTGAGACCGGTTTGCCATACTTTTGTCTTCGCCTCGCAAAACGGCCCCTGGAGGGGCCGAGCCGGTTACGCCGCCATCAGCTGTGCGGATGGACGGCGATACACTTCCTTCCTCGTCATCATGGCCCAGAGGGACCGTGCCGTTTTGTGAGCCACCGCCGTTGCAGCGACGTTCGTAGGCCTACGAGCGAGGAGATCCTTCAGCCACGGTCTCGGCGCCACGTCCTTTCGGAACGTCGTCCCCACGACTGCTCGCGCGCCATGGATCAGCAGAGTGCGTAGGTATCGGTCACCACCCTTGGTGATCCTCCCTATTCTCTCTTTGCCGCCACTGGCTTTGATCCGCGGTGTCAAGCCGAGCCATGCAGCAAAATGTCGTGAGGACCGGAACTGTGTGCCATCGCCGACTGCGGCCACGATTGCAGTCGCTGTGATCGGGCCCACGCCGGGGGCAGAAGCCAGGCGTTGACTTTCCGGACTGGATTTATGCCAAGCGACGATCCCCGCTTCCATCTCACCCAACTTCTCGGTCAGCGCGTCAATGTGCCGGAAAAGGCACCGCAACGCCTCTCTTGCTTCAACGGGCACCGTCGATTCGTCGGCCGTTGACAGGCGCTGGCTCAACGTCGCGAGCTGTCGCACGCCTTTACCTGCGATCAGGCCGTATTCCCCCAGCAGTCCGCGCAACGCGTTAATTGTCGCTGTCCGCTGTCGGACCAGCATGCTGCGGACGCGGTGCAAAGCTAGGATAGACTGCTGTTGCTTCGTCTTGATCGGGACAAACCGCATGTTCGGCTTGGTCGTGGCCTCGCAGATCGCTTCAGCATCGGCCGCATCCGTCTTGTTCCGCTTCACATACGGCTTGACGTATTGGGGGGGAATAAGCCGAACCGTGTGGCCGATCTCTACCAACATACGAGCCCAGTGGTGGGCGCTGGAACATGCTTCCATCCCGACAATGCATGGCGGCTGCTTAGTGAAAAATGACATCATCTCGGCACGCGCAAGCTTGCGACGCAATACGGTCACACCGGCTTCGTCAACGCCGTGCACCTGGAATACCGTCTTGGCCAAATCGAGGCCGATCGTAACAACTGACATTGAACCGCCCCGGGATTGCCGGAGGCCCGATCTCCTGAGAGAAAGGGTCTACGATGAGCAAGACTACAAACAAGTTTGCGCCTGAGGTTCGTGAGCGAGCGATCCGGATGGTTTTGGATCACGAGGGTGATCATCCTTCCCGCTGGGCGGCAGTCACATCGGTGGCCGAGAAGATCGGCTGCTCCGGCCATACTTTGCTCGAATGGGTAAAGAAGGCCGAGGTGGACAGCGGTAAGCGACGCGGCGTGCCAACGGAAACTGCCGAGAAGCTAAAAGCTTTGGAGCGCGAGGTTCGCGAACTGCGGCAGGCGAATGAGATCCTTCGCAAGGCGTCGGCATATTTTGCCCAGGCGGAGCTCGACCGCCCGTTCAAACGATGATCGATTTTATCGACGAACATCGGGATGCTTATGGGGTCGAGCCGATCTGCCGGGTCCTGCCGATCGCCCCATCAACCTATCATGAGCGTGTCGCCCAGCGCCGGGATCCGGTGCGGCAAACTGCCCGCGTCAAACGCGACAAAGCTCTCAAACCTGAAGTCCTGCGCGTCTTCGCCGAGAACTTCGGGGTGTATGGCGTACGCAAGGTTTGGCGGCAGATGAAGCGCGAAGGTTTCGAGGTGGCGCGCTGCACAGTGGAGCGGCTCATGCGCGATCTGGGCCTGCAAGGGGTGATCCGAGGCAAACCGGTGCGGACCACGATCAGCGACAAGGCGGCATCGTGCCCTCTCGACCAGGTCAATCGCCAGTTCCACGCCCCGGCGCCGAACATGCTCTGGGTTTCCGACTTTACTTATGTCGCAACTTGGGCGGGCTTCGTCTACGTCGCCTTCGTAATCGACGTCTACGCCCGCTACATCGTTGGATGGCGGGTCAGCCGGACCGCACATGCCAGCTTCGTTCTCGATGCGCTGGAGCAGGCTATCCATGAACGTCGCCCCGTTCACCGAGGCGGGCTCATTCACCATAGCGACCGCGGATCGCAATACGTATCTATTAAGTACACCGAGCGCCTCGCTGAAGCGGGCATCGAACCGTCGGTCGGCAGCGTCGGTGACAGCTACGACAACGCTTTAGCCGAGACAATCAACGGCCTCTACAAAGCTGAGGTAATCCACCGCAGAGGGCCTTGGCGGTCGTTCGAGGCCGTCGAATACGCCACGCTGGAATGGGTCGATTGGTTTAACAACCGGCGGCTCTTGGAGCCCATCGGGAACATCCCGCCGGTCGAAGCCGAGCAACGATATTACGATATGCTGGACGATATCCCAGTGGCAGCTTAATTTAGCTAAAATGGCCTCCGGCAGTCCCGGGGCGGTTCACATGGCTTCCTCCATTTGATGACAACCCTCGGAATATGATCTATCCAATGGGGGTGGTCCATGCCATCAAATGGGCAGTCCAGCGCTCCCGCTACATGACCCTTGAGAGTGTCGCGGGATTGAGCGATAACAGCGTCATCACGTTGCCCAACATGGCAGCCTGATCAACCCGGCTGGCCGGAGATCGACGTGGCCGCGCCCTCGATCCTACACCACGCAATGGGACACGATCTCGCCACGCGGTGTCTGCGTGCAATTCGGCGATGCCAGCGGCGACGAGCTCACGACGTTTGATGCCAAGTTTTTTCGGTTAGGCAGCGGCGGCGCTTTTGGCGGATCCTCACTTTATGGCTTTTCCTTGATTGAAGAGCTCACTCCGGCTGATCCCGCCAATGCGACCGCGATCTTATCCGATCTTGTCGCTCGATCGCAGGCAGAACTCTCGATCCAATGAAAGGTGAAACGGCATCATGGCGCGCAATCGACGATATGTCGCGCGCGCTGCTTTCAAAGCCGAATGAACCATCGCACAGTTTCGGGTAAACGTTTGCCTTCCGGACCGCCCATTATCAGAGGTGAAAGCTTCCGTTTCACCGGCACCGTTCGAAAACCCGGCTCTTCCCGAGTGCTCTTAGTTCGAGACGACCCTCCGCTGGAATTCTGAAGCGAATGGTTTCAAACCATTCCTGGCCTTCACCTTGGAACTTGACATGGGCCGACGCTCCCTTTGCGCCAAGTGACGCACTTTGCACGACACCTTTTGCCTCATAGAAGTTACCGTTGTCGGTGTTATTATTACACCTTTGGTATCCTCCCCACCGCATGCGGCAGGCGTGGTTGCCCAGTTGCCTTGAAATGGCTGCGGGATCGTTGCTGCCTGACCAGCGAAAAGGGCGATGCTCAACAGACCAGCCATATTCAGTTTCCTGCGAAAGATTCTATGCTGCCAAACGAAGTAGCGGGATCAACATTGAATACATCATGTCAGGTCCAGTTCCCAACCCACCACATCGCAAATGCTTAACAATCCGAGATGCGGACGAGTCCGGAGTGGCTTCTCGTTGGGGGCGCGGCAACGGTTCAACCGCCTCTCGGTCATCCCTGACCGAAGGTTCATTTCGGCTATCGCTAGACCGAAACCAGCTTTTCCGGACTCGACCAGTTATCGCCTTTTCCCGTGACGGCGCGAACGTCCGAACCTGACAGAAGCCGCCGACGGAGTGTAATAAAGCTGCCGGTCTTTGGGTGCCGACTTTTCGGTCGCCCTGGTGCCGACCCGATTAGTCTGAAAGCAGTCGTCGCAAGAAAGCGCATCCTGCCGTGTGGCCAGCTCGAGTTCCGCACTTGGGAGGAGACAATAATCAGGGCAGGGAGAGCGCCGCCATTGTCACACCGAGCGTGATTGACATAGCGCCCTCTCTAGCAGTCAAAATAATAATGGTGCACGCCTTTTAACCTCGAATGCCAGGGCGCGATCATTGCGGTTACGTAGCTCCTTCTCCAAACGCCGTCTCGCCATCAAACATCGTCATTTCCAGCCATGGCACGCGCGAGATCCGGGATTTGCGTATGGCCAAAACCATGCATATCGGCCAGTGCCAACAGGTAGGATAGCACTGATTCCGCCCCGCTGTTTTCATTGGCGCGGTCGGGATGCAGTCCGTCGCGGCACATGCCGGTATCGACATCGACCAAGGAAATCGCCAGATCGTTCTGCCCCATGAACCAGCCAAAGGCCATGGCCGCTGCCCCGCGCCACCCTGCGTCAGGCTCGACAGCGTGGGCCGCTACACAGGCGGCAATTGTCGCCGTCGCTTCCAGTGGCTGCTGGTCGAAGGCCAGTGGCGTTTTGCGCGTCAACAGGAAGCCTTCAGATCCCACCGGGCGGAAATGGCCCAGTGGCGCCGTCTGGACTTCCATCAGCCAGCGCAGGCTACGCAAGCCGCCATCAATCAGATGGCTGGCTTTGGTAGCGGTTCCAGTGCGGATGAGCGCCTCGCACAGGCGGGCATTGTCATAGGTCAGGCGGTCCTCGAACCAGACCCATTCCCTCGTTTCGGTGATCACCAGCAGATGCGCTAGCCTGTTGGCTAGCGTAACGCGCATGGCAAAGGCCCGGCGATCCTGCGGGCAGGCGCGGCAATAGGCGTCAAGCCCTAGCAGCGTGAAGGCCCAGCTGCGCGGCGCGGTGAAGTCCGCAACCGTGGGCAAGGCCGCCGCGAACAGCCGCGCTGCCCATGCCCCCAGAGAGGTACCGGCACGCGCAAGCGCGCATTGGCCCAGCGACCACAAGGTGCGCCCGTGACTGTCCTGCGACCCGGCAGGCTCCAGCCAGGTACGGTTGAACCCCATGAAGTTGCGGAACCGCTGATTGTCCGGGTTCCACGCATCCTGTACGAAGCTGGCAAAGCGTGAGGTCAGCGCCTCTTCCAGTTCGGGCTCGAGATCGTTGTGGGGAACGCAGCACAACAAAAGGGCGCGGGCGTTGTCATCCACGCAATAGCCGTGGTGGCGGTCGGGGATAGTGTAGACCGCATGCTGGAAAATGCCGGTGTCATCGCACATTGCGATGAAATGCCGATTGGAGGTGGCGGGCAGGGCTGCGTCGATTGGCGGGACTGCTTGCGCCACGTCGCACCCGCCGATGACGCTCAGCACTCGGCTGCGACAGGCCGCGCGAAAGCATGTGAGATAACGCGCGCCGATGGCGCTCCATATCGTTGAACGGCTGGCGGCATAGGCTTTGAGCCCCATGGCAAGACGCGCGGTTTCGTCGCACAGCAAAGCGGCGACCGCTGCACCCAGCCGTGTGACATCGCCGAAGGGGATGAGCACGCCCGACCCGTCGCCCAGCAGTTCGGCGGCATGCCAGTATGGCGTGGAGACCACAGGTCGCCCCAGCCCATGCGAGTAGGCTAGCGTGCCCGATGTCAGTTGCGCGGCGCCTAAATAAGGCGTCACATAGACGTCGCAGGCGGCGATATGGTCGAGCAGTTCGGGCCGTTCGACGAAGCGGTTGAGGAACAGCACATGGTCCTCCACCCCCAGCGCGGCGGCGCGCGCGATCAGCCCGTCGCGGTAGGCCTCGCCAGCATCGCGCAGCAGGTGGGGATGGGTGGCGCCCATCACCACATAAAGCGCATCGGGCGCGGCGATGATAATCGCGGGCATGGCCTCGATCATCGTCTCGATGCCCTTGTTGGGGCTGATGAGGCCGAAGGTCAGGATGATCTGGCGTCCCGCAAAACCGAGCCGCAAGCGCGCCGCATCCGAGCTTTCGAAGGGCGCGTCGGGGATGCCATGGGGGATGATGGCGATCTTTTCAGGATCGGCGCCATAGCTGTCGATCAGAATGTCGCGCCCCTTGGCCGCCATCACCACCACGCGGGCCGAGGCTGCCAGGACCGCCATCATCACCCGGCGCTGGTTCGCGTCAGGGCTGTCCAGCACGGTGTGCAGCGTGCTCACCAACGGAATGTTCAGCGCCGAAATCAGATCCAGTATAAGATCGCCCGCATCGCCGCCGAAAATGCCAAACTCATGCTGCAGACAAGCGACGTCGAAGCCGCCGGTGTTGATCGCCTCGGCTGCGGCCAGATAGCTGGCGGGATCGTCCTGATCGATGTGCTGGCGTACTGCTTTCAACCAGTCATAGTCGCGGCCCGGATCGCGCATGGGAAAGATCGCGGTGCCGGCAACATCGTCCAGCGCGCTGACGGCCTGTTCCAGATCGGTGGTAAACGTGGCAATGCCGCATTGACGCGGTAGGGCATTACCGATGAACGCGACGCGCCAGCGGTGGTTGAACATGTCGCCTCAGAGCTTGCCTTTCGGCTTTTGCATCAGCGCATTGACGGGGTGTACGGGATGAGGAGTAAGCCCGGTGAGGGGCTTTGCGATGGTAGCCTTTGGCTTGCGGACTTCGCGATTGCTGCGCTTTTGTGACTTGGCCATGATGGTCCTCTTTGTGTCAGGATATAGCGTCAGGCGGATCCGCCCGACATGGATCGAAAGCAACGAGCGCCAAAAGGCGGCGGGGCGCAGTCGCCCTCACACGCAGTTCTGCCGGATTTTAAGTAAAGCGGCCTGCTTTCTGCCGGACCCGTCGGGCGGATGGCACTTCGACCACGCTTGGCCCGAACCAGATCTGCCGATGGCGCCTCGTAACACAGTTTGGCCGTGCCCTTGCAGCAATTCGACACCCGACGCGCAACACGGTGTTAGGTCACAGCCAAGGAAGGTGGTATGAACCCTTCATCACAGAAGCGCCCGCAGGCACCCGTGACCGAGAGACATGTGTGCTCCTGCCTGCCAAGCGGAGCAATTGCCATGATCGGCGCTTATCATAACCAGTCCCTTGCCACTCGGTACGCCTCATGAGCGGTCGCGAGGGCGAACCGTTTTCCTTGTGGCTACTCACCCGACAGGGGGCACAGAGGCTGGATCGGCGATCTGGCCAAGGCGGACCGGCTCTTTCCGCGCCGGGGCAGCCCGAGGATATTCGCCAGCACCTGAGCAAGGCACAAGCCGAAGAGCGACATGTTCGAGGCGTTCGAGGATGCCGAACGCCTCTGGCTGAACCAATAGCAATGCTCCGCATGACGTTAGGTCACCATCATTCCCCATAACGCTTCACACCCGACCCCCTGGTGGGAAAATGGCGCGGTCTATCAGATCTATCCGCGCTCGTTTCAGGACAGCAACGGGGATGGCGTGGGCGATCTCGCCGGCATCGAAAGCAGGCTGGATTATGTGGCGACACTGGGGGTGGACGCGATCTGGCTGTCACCTATCTTTCCCTCGCCCATGGCCGATTTCGGCTATGATGTGGCGGATTACTGCGATGTCGACCCGCTGTTTGGCGATCTGGCCGCCTTCGACAGCCTGCTGGCCGCCGCTCATGCGAGCGGGCTCAGGGTGATCCTCGATTTCGTGCCCAACCACAGTTCCGACCAACACCCATGGTTCGTAGAGAGCCGCTCCTCGCGCGATAATTCGAAACGCGATTGGTACATCTGGCGCGATGCGCGGCCGGATGGATCACCGCCCAATAACTGGACGAGCGACTTTGGCGGCTCATCCTGGGAATGGGACGCAGGTACCGAACAATATTACCTCCACGCTTTCCTGAAGGAACAGCCCGACCTCAACTGGCACAACCTGGATGTGCGTGCCGCGATGATGGACGTGCTGCGCTTCTGGCTGGAGCGGGGCGTGGACGGGTTTCGCATCGATGTGCTGTGGCACATCATCAAGGCCCAAGGCCTCCCCGACAATCCGCCCAACCCGGATTACGGCCCCCATCTGGGCGAGCGGGACAAGGTGCTCCAGACCAACTCCACCGACCAGCCCGAGACGCATGACATCTCCGCCGCCTTCCGTGCGCTCGCCGATGAGTACGGCGAGCGGGTGCTTATCGGCGAAATCTTCCTGCCCAACGACCGGTTGTGCGCCTATTATGGCACTCCACACCGGCCCGAGATCCACCTTCCGTTCAATTTCGCGCTGCTGGAAAACGCGTGGGATGCCCGGGGCCTAGCGCGGATCATCGCTGATTACGAAGCCGCGCTGCCACCGGGCGGTTGGCCCAACTGGGTCATCGGCAGCCATGATGCGCCGCGCATCGCTGCCCGCCTTGGCGAAGCGCAGGCGCGGGTTGCCGCCATGCTGCTACTGACCTTGCGCGGCACGCCCACGCTGTATCAGGGCGACGAACTGGGCATCGGCGAGGTCACAATTTCACAGGACCGCCTGCGGGACCCGCGTGAATTGCGCGAACCGGGGCTGGGCCTTGGCCGTGACCGGTCGCGCACGCCGATGCCATGGGATGGCTCGCCTCACGCCGGTTTTTCCAAGGTCGAGCCATGGTTGCCGCTGAGCGATGACTGGGTAAAGCGCAGTGTCGCCGCGCAGCAGGGCGATACGGGGTCGATGCTGGCGCATTACCGCAAGCTGCTGGCGCTTCGGCGGGAGTATCCGGCGCTGGCCATCGGCGATTATCTGGGAGTTGCGGTACAGGACGATGTTCTCGCCTTCGAGCGCCGGCATGGCAAGGAGCGGCTGCTTATCGCGCTCAATCTGGGGGATCACGAATGCCCCATCTCCCTGCCTCCCGGCACCAGCATCGCAGATATCCTCCATTCCACCCTATCCCCGCGCCCTTTCGGCGGCGGTCTGCGCCGTGACGAAGGGCTGATCCTACTGCTCGAAGGAACCAGCTGAGATGCGCGTGGCCATGCTCGCTCCGATCTCATGGCGCACCCCGCCGCGCGCCTATGGCCCCTGGGAACTGGTTACCAGCCTGCTGACCGAAGGGCTGGTGGCACGTGGAATCGAGGTCACCCTGTTCGCCACGCTGGATTCGCGAACCGCCGGCACTTTGTCCGGCGTGGTCGCTCGTGGCTATTCCGAAGACCCCACCATCGAAGCCAAGGTCGCCGAAGCGCTGCACATCGCTCATGTGTTTGAACACGCCGATGAGTTCGACATCATCCATAATCAGGCTGACTTCATGCCTCTGGCCTTTTCGCGGATGGTGGAGACGCCGATGGTCACCACCATCCACGGCTTCTCGTCTCAGCGCATTTTGCCCATGTTCAAAGCCTACGAAGATCGCGTCGCCTATGTCGCGATAAGCCATGCCGACCGCCATCCCCACCTGCGCTATGCCGCCACCATCCATCATGGCATCGTCATGGACCAGTTCGACTTCAACCCAGAGGGCAGCGACGACCTGCTGTTCTTCGGCCGCATTCACCCCCACAAAGGCGCGGGCGAGGCCATCCGTGTGGCGGCACAGGCAGGGCGGCGGCTGGTGATGGCAGGCCTGATTCAGGATACAGGTTATTACCAGCGTGAGGTCGAACCGTTTCTCGGCGCGGCGGTCGATTATCGCGGTGTTATCGGCGGCAGAGCGCGCAAGGCGGCGCTGGGCAATGCCCGCGCCCTGCTGCATCTCATCGACTTCGACGAACCTTTCGGCCTGTCGGTGGTCGAGGCCATGGCCTCGGGCACGCCGGTGATCGCTTATCGGCGCGGATCGATGGCAGAATTGATCGAGGATTGCGTCACCGGCTTCCTCGTCGATACGCCGGAGGAAGCGGTCGAGGCCATCGACCGTATCGGCCAGATCGACCGTGCAACCTGCCGCGCAGCGGTTGCACGGCGCTTCACCGTTGAGCGTATGGTCGATGATTACATCGCTCTCTACGCCCGGCTGATCGCCCCGCGTGGCGCGGAACGACGTGATGACATACCCGGCATGGTGGAATTGCCGCGGCTTGGATGATTTTTCCTGCATGCAGGTTTTCGGCCGATTGGTGGATATTCCCGGCACCAGCGATGAAGAATGCATGTGACCAGATGTGGTGGTAGGTGTCGTACGGCGGGACATGCTTGGATGACGGTTTCGTCCCCTTTCGACGCAATGAACGAAGGGCCGCAAGGGCGCCCTATTTTGGCTCGGCAACTACCGGTATCAGGGCAACATTCGGGTAGGCGAGGGCGGTAGTGGCAGGTCGCGGCCCTAGGCATACACCCGGCGACGGATTTTTGCCGCTTGGGTGGAGATCGTCGGCTATTCCCGCATGTAGACTAGCTCACGCCATTCGAAACTCGGCCTCGCGCAGATTCCGGATGAGGCCGTGGTCGTTGGTCATCGGAGCGATCAATCACCGCCCCGCATCATAGTCGGGCGCGATCAGTCATCGTCACTTTTAAGCTGCATCGCAACGTCCTGGATCAGCGCTCTCAACCAGCGGTGAGCCGGGTCATGTCGGTAGCGGGCGTGCCAAGCCATCTCGACGGGGAAGCTGCCGAGATCGACGGGTGAGGGCAGGATCTTTAGCCGCGAATCCTGCATCAGCCGCCGGCAGATGAGCGAAGGCAGTGTCGCGCAGTAGTCGGTCACCGCAACCATCTCGGCGACCGCGAAGAAGTTGGTCACGGAAATAGCAACGTCGCGCTTGAGCTGCTGCTGCGCCAGCGCCTGAAAGAGGCCAGCCCGCATTCGGCCAGGCGGCATTATGTTGACGTGCTTCAGCGTCTCGAACTGTTCGCGCGTCATAGCGTCGCCGATCTCGGGATGATCGGCGCGCACGGCACAGGCAAGCCCCTCGTCCATCAGGTGCTAGACAACGAGATTGTCTGGTGGATCGACGATGCGACCGAGCACTAGTGCAGTCGTACCGGACACGGCACCGGTCTCGCCGAGGTCGTTGCCATAGGGCGTCAACCGCAGCTTGATGCCGGGCGCGATCCGCTGCAGCCGGGCTACGATCGCCGGCACCAGCACGAACTCTACGTAGCCGTTCGGCGCGATGGTGAAAAGCCGTTCAGCTTGGGCAGGATCGAATCCTTGTTGGCCGAGCACTGCGTCGTCGAGCTGCGCCAGCGCGTCGGCGATCGCCGGCGCGAGCTCGAGCGCGACCGGAGTCGGCTGGATACCATAGCGTTCGCGGATGAAAAGTTGGTCCTGCAACATCAGCCGCAAGCGCGAAAGCGCATTGGAGAGCGCTGGTTGCGTCATACCTACACGCTCAGCCGCGCGCGTGACGCTGCGCTCTTCCATCAAGGCAACAAAGATCGGCAGCAGATTTAGATCGTAGCGCATTGAGTCATATTGCTGGGAGTATATCTGACATCAAGACAATAAACTTCTGGAATATATCAGGATACCCCATCTCCCTCTCGTCAGCAGCGAATGTTGCAAAACAATGGAGGCTCAGATGACTAAGGCGCAAATACTCATCCTTGGATCCAACGCGACGCAGATCGAACTGCGCGGCGGTGGCACCGCCACGATCGGCCAGTACCTCAACGAGATGACGGTTCCCGCACTGGCATTGATCGACGCCGGCTACGAGGTCGTGCTCGCCACGCCCAAGGGAACCAAACCACACGTCGATGAAGTGTCCGACACGGTCGAGCATTTCGACGGCGATCAGGCCGCATATGATCGGGCGTCACGTTTCTTCGACGACCACGCCGCCATGAACGACGTACGCACACTACGGTCTGTCATCGAAGGCGGTCTCGACGGCTATGCTGGCGTCTTCGTCCCAGGCGGCCACGCGCCGGTGGTCGATTTGATGGAAGATCCCGATGCCGGTGCCATCCTGCGCCACTTCCATACGACGGGTAAGCCGACCGCGCTGCTCTGCCACGGTCCGGTCGTCATCGCAGCTGCTCTCGCCGATGCGCCCGCCTTCAGGGCGGCGCTAATCGAAGGGGACGACGCCAAGGCAGCCAGCTTGGCCGAAGGCTGGATATACGCAGGCTATCGGATGACCGTCTTCTCGGCGAGCGAGGAGAAGATCGCCGAGCAGCATTTGCTAAAGGGCGAACTCTACTTCGATATGCCAAAGGCTTTGCGGATTTCCGGCGGTAGTGTCTCGGTCACGCCGAATGACTTCGTGTCCAACGTTGTTGTCGATCGTGAGCTCATCACGGGGCAGAACCCTGCCTCCGATCATGCGCTCGCCAAGGCGCTTATCAAGAAGCTCGGCGGCTCCGCTGCAGTGGGATGAGCACACGCATGACGGGCGGCGCCCTTCGGATCGGATACACACTCTATAACTCTCCATTAAGGATCAACACCATGACTGCTCCCGTAAAAATTGTCGCCGTTCTCACAGCTCGTTCCGGCGTCGCCGATGGGCTGCGTACGCTGCTCGAGGGTATGCTCGACTCCAGCCGGGCAGAACCTGGAAATCTGCGCTACGATCTGTGGCAAGACCAGAGCGAGCCAGGTCGGTTCTTCCTTGACGAGCTTTACGTCGACGGCGCCGCCGTCGCGGCCCACCGCGCGACGCCGCATTTCCAGGCCTACCTCGCCGCGATCAACGACCTTGCGGAGCGGACTGCCTTCGTTCTCAATCCCGTTTCCGCGACCTAAGGATTTGTGATGCGTCACGTGAATCGTTGGATTGGCGCTGTGCTCCTGCTTCAGCGCTTTTACGCGGAATGATCGCGGATGATCGACCTCATAGTAAAGACGTCGCACTTCTGGTTGGCGCCCCGACATTTCCAGCATTGAGTTCGATCCCAGGACACGCGGGAAGCGGCTTTGGATTGGCTGAGCAAAATATCGGCCACACCGCGTAGGTCAGGAAATGGCCGCGATTCGCCGGCTCACGAAGCGCGGTACATCCCGGCTTTGGTAATGCAACCATCTTGTGTCATTCTCTACCCCTATCAGTCTGCGAGCGATACAAGGCTACGGTGAACGGACGGACGTCAGGCGATCGCGGCATTTGGAGGTAGCGCAGGCGAAGGCGTTCAGCCTTTCCATTCATCATAACCCGGGATAGGCGCGCTTTATGATGAACATTCCTTGGGACCAGCCAGCAACGCTCATCGATCTGGATGGCAAGACGCCGGTAATCGGATTGATGCTCGAATGCGTGATGCACTTTTCGCTCTTCAAGCCTTTCGCGAAGGAGCAGGCGCGCATCCTGCTGACGCAGCCCGTGTTCCGCGAAGGCCGCAAAACCCGCACTTGGGTTCTCAATCCTGACGAGATCGAAAAACTTGTCGGGCGGCTCAATGCCGAGAAGGCGGCCCAGTAAGCTCGCGCGATCAGGCGGCGTCCCTCGCATTGATCGTGGCCGAAAGGGCGAGGATCGTGCGCGCGTGCCGCAACGCCACGGCTTCCCGGTCCGCGCGATAGCCCCCACCCAGCGTACTTGCCGATGAAATGCCGCGCCTCTCCGCCTCTCTCGCCACGAAGCGATCGCGGTGCGCGAGCCTTGGTCGGTCAAGAACAGCCGGCCAAGCATGTCATCCTCACGGGCATCGATGCCTGCTTACAGCAGGATCGATAGGCCGGGCCTGATTGCCCGCTCCCGTATCATTTCGGTATGACTTGGCGAGTCCCGAAACACCGCTGGCGCCTGACGCCGCTGTTGGGCGAAGCCTTTGCGGATGGCCGGTTTGTTTCACTTTAAGGCGATCAACGAAGGGCCGGGATCGGGCGCCCCATTTGAGTTCGCGAATGACCGGAATCAGGGAGGAATTTTTCGGAACGGCATGTTTTACAGGCGGTTTGCGGCCACTGGCCGACGAGATGCTAGTCGTGGCGAAGATGAGGAGCCTCTGGCCTACTGGCGCGCCGTTGGCGGGATCCCCGTGCGCGAACGTCAGGTCGTCGAACGAAATCCCGCCCGGAAGTCGCAAGTGATCAATCCCAACTTCGAAGTCTGTGATCAGGTTCGCCAACGATAACGTCCGGCCGTCCGGTGGATCGAGCACGAACAGGTCGGCGCCCGTCCCGCCGGTCAATACGTCGCGCCCGGCGCCGCCAATCAAAGTGTCATCACCGGCCCCGCCCGCCTAGCAGCACGTCGTTGCCGCCGCCGATCAGCAGATCGTTTTCCACTGCCCCGGCGAGGCTTCGCGCGCGTCGATCGTCGCGGTGCGCGTATGGTTGGCGGGTACGCCGTTGAGGATCAGCGTGATCTGCACGTTATAGCTGCTGAGCTTGTCGAGGATCGTCTCCGGCACGCGGTGGGTGCCGTCCGCGTCCAGTTTAACCGCCACGATGCAAGTTATCCCGCAGCCCGCGATGCTCGCTCCGGAATGCCGGTGACGTTGACCGGGAACGGCTGCTGAAGGACGATTTGGAAGCTCGCCTGCGTTGGCGTGGCACCGTTGGCATCGACATGGAAGGCCTCGGCGCGCAGACCGGTGGTCCCGTCGGGCAGGCACCAGGCCGAAATGCCGTAATTGCCAGCCGTCGTGGTTTGTCGGTGACATGGACGATGCGCGCGATCGCCGCGTCGGCGCGGGCGTGGAAGTCAGGCAACTGGCCGGAATTTCCATTGCCGTCGTTGAAGCGGCCGGCATCGTAGTGCTCGACGTAGCCAAGCAGGTAGGTGCCTGGCGGGGGCAGGGCGGCACCCGAATAGCCCTCGGCGCCGTTGGGGTAGACGCCGCCGCCTGCTTCGGTCGCGAACGCGGGATGTGCGGCCAGTGCGCCCGCGGCCAAGACCAGCTTCAGTCCAGTCTTCATCGTTCTCATGGTCATGGAGTTTTCCCTGTCGTTGTTATGAGTGTCTGGTCAGGCGGGCCGGTCGTTCTTCCGGTATTGACCGCCGTAGAAGAGCAGCGGTTCCTCCTTCGCCCCGGCCCGCTGTGCGTGGTGCAGCACTTCGGTGACGAACAAACCGTGGTCCCCGGCGGGGAAGACGTCGCGCAACGTACAGACGAGATGGGCGAGGGCGCTCTCGATCAGCGGCACTGCGCCGTGGCGGGTGAAGGAGATTTCGGCTTCTTCAGGCCGTCCGGTGAAGTGGTTGGACAGCCCCTGCTGCTCCCCGCCGAGAATGTTGAGGCCGAATTGCCCACCCTCACGCAGCAGCGCGGCCATGCATGTGTGTTTGCCGATGCTGACGAGCACCAGCGCGGGCTCCAGCGACACCGAGGTGAAGCTGTTCGCGGTCATGCCGTGGACCGTGCCGTCACGCTCGCTAGTGACAATGGTGACGGCCGAAGGTGCGGCGCAGTTCGTTACGGTCCATGGCTCACACCATTTCCGCGAGGAAGGCGGTGGTCAGCGCCGGTCGACGATGGTCGGGAAGAACCCGCGGGGATCGTCGAAGTTGTTGGCGAACCAAGGCGCCACGCGCGGCTGGGCCCCGGCGCCGCCGAGTAGTCGCACCATATGCTGCGGCGGAGGCTGCAGCATGCCGTTCGTCCATGCCACCACGTCGCGCGCGTAGTCCCATTAGCGATCGAAGGTGCGCTGCATCCATGCCGCGTCGAAAGCCTTGCCCTCGTTCCCATAGAGCGGTTTAGCTATAAGTTTGCGCTACCCAAATGCGGACGGTAAGCTCGGTTGTAATCCGCCCATCTGCAAAGTTGAACGTTTACGACGATAGTCGAGATGAATGAACCTGAGCCTTTAAGACCGTTGACCGCCACGGTTCGTCCGGATCTTTTCGTGCCACTCGGGGTGATCGTCACCGTGCCGCTAGCAAGGGACGCGCCCCATCATCATGTGGCCGTTGCTGGGGCTACCGTTTTCAACTGTGGATCGGTCAGCGGTAGATGCTTTGGCGAAAACGCTGCTCATTTCTACCATGATCATATTGCAAATTTCTTATTGTCGCCCGGATCGCATTCCCGACAGATTGCATGCAATTTTGGCAGAAGGGTGTGGTGCCGAGACGCTCATCGTCGGCAGAAGTATTATCGAGGGCGCGGTGGGGAAGCGAATATCGTTCGTTTTCGTTTCTGTCGTTGCGTGTAATTAGCGCCACCCTGAATTCTGCGGGCTTGCCGCAGCAAACGCATGATAAATCAATTTCCTTCGGCACTGCATTTCTCCTTTAGGCGAAGGGACAATCCAGTCGATCTCAAGCGGGTGATGATGCCGACAAGTCTGCGAACAATATGATTTCAATAGATTTATCGAATTTGTTCATAAATAATACCTCAGATAAATATAAGTTCCTCGTATTGGCAATATAATATTATATTGCCATAAATGAGTATGAAATATTTTATGAGGTAAATTGTTTAGGTTATGGTATATGGGTAGCGCGACCAGAAGGATAAGCAACGATCCTTACGACTTAGCTCGGGGGCCGATATGGGCTCCATCAGGCGCTACTCAGCTTACTTTTTTGGAGCGCCCGCCGGCGTACTGCAGGAGATGCGCCATGACGGCGACCGACGCCGCTGTTCAACGTGCGTTCGAACTCGCAAATAGCGGGGGCTTTGCTTCGGTCAGTGATTTGCGTGCTCAACTTGCACGGGAGGGGCATTTCTTTTCAAACGCCCACCTGGAAGGGCCCGCCCTCAGAAAGCAGTTACGATCCTTGATCCGGCTTGCAAGCGGTGGTGGCTCATGAAGCGCTTGTTCGATTTCGTCCGTGACGGTGACAGCGGGCGGAAACATCATACAGGCCAAGAGTGTCTTGTTGCCTGACATAATTTTGTTACTGAGTGAGTCGGCAGCGAGGTTACTTTTCCGTCGGCAAATTGTACGGCTTTGTGGGCTTCGCGCTGCGGGCAGCCTGTGGCGTAGCGTAGTCCGCTCCGCTGAGCGATTGTTTAGGACGTGAATAGCGGATTTCGTGTGGTAGTCTGTCGCTGCAACAATCTGTTCCAGTATTGCGCGCTTTTCACTCCCCTTGGCGATCCCTGATCGCATTGGCCCACTCGATCCGGCCGGCATGGCGCTGGGCCGCAGTTGCGATGAATTTTGTTGGAATTCAGATGTATCGGACGAAATGCGTACGAGACAGGCTGCGGACAAAGGAAAGGGGCGCCGAGTTTTCCCGGCGCCCCTTCATGATTGATCTCGGTGTTATGCTTTTGTAACTGTGGCTAGCGACACCGGTCTTCGCTATTCCTGAACTTGCCGGACAGCATCTCAGAGATATTGTCCGGCCTCTGCCGGATGTCGTGGTTCAGTCGAGCTTCCACCATCGTGGCCGCCTGCCAGCGTCCATACGCCGCTTTTCCAGGGAGGAAACTACGTAACTATCGCGTTGCAGCATGCGCGCGGAGTGAAATTGTAGGTCCGCCTCAGGTCACCCGCGACCGAGGACACTGAACACTCAGCGCCGGAAGAACAATGTCTACATACAGGGTGGGTTCAACGGGTGGCGGCAACACATGCCTGAAAGCGCTCGGCGGGGGTTTGGTAATCGAGCGTTTTGCGAGGGCGTTCGTTGAGCTGCCGTGCCACGGCGCTCAGCTTGGCCTGGCTATATAGCGACAGATCGGTTCCCTTGGGGAAATATTGGCGCAGCAGGCGGTTGGTGTTTTCATTGGTACCGCGTTGCCAGGGCGATTGCGGATCGCAGAAATAGACCTCGACGTCGCTGGCCAGCGTCAAGCGCCGGTGATCGGCAAGCTCCTTGCCCCGATCCCAGGTGAGCGACCTGTAGAGCTCGCGCGGCAGCTTTTGCGTCTGCTTGATCAGCCCCGATACGACGCTTCGCGTGTCCTTGTTGGCGACCTTGACCAACATGACGTAGCGCGACTGCCGCTCGACCAGCGTGGCGATATAGCTGTTCTTCGTGCCGCCGATCAGGTCGCCTTCCCAATGCCCGGGAATGGCGCGATCCTCGATGCAGGCAGGCCTTTCGCTGATCGAGACCATATCCCTGATCTGTCCGAGACCATGGCGCTTGAGGCTGGCATGGCGGGAACGGCGGACCGTGCGCCGCGCGCGCAGATGCTCCAGCAGCTCCTTCTTCAGAACGCCACGTGCCTGTATATAAAGGCTTCTGTAGATCGTCTCATGTGACACCTGCCTGTGCAGCTCCCCTGGAAACGCACGCCTGAGCCACCCCGAAATCTGTTCCGGAGACCATTTGCGGCGCAGCTTGGCAGATACTGCGCGGCACAAGGCGGGTTCACAAGCCAGCTTGCATATCTTGGGCCGCAGCCCTCGATCCCAGGCCGCCTGATCCGACGCCGTAGCGCGGTATCGTCCCGGCCCGCCATTGCGTTTGATCTCGCGGCTGATGGTCGAGGGCGCCCGCCCCAGACCTCGCGCTATCGCACGCAGCGGATCACCCGCGCTCAGTCCCCGGGATATCTCTTCGCGTTCCGCAAGGCTCAAGGCCTGCCTGCCACGCTTGCGTTCAGGAGGCCGGATACCTCCGCTCGGCGAGATCACCGAAAACACCGATGAGGACTCCCGATCGAACCTGCGACCGATCGAACTCATGGACTCGCCCCGCTGCCAACGGTCCGATATCTCCGCCCGCTGCGCAGACGAATAATAAATCCTGCGACGATATACCATGGTTCACACTCCATCTTCCTTCAAAGATTAAAGTGTTGCTGCCACCCGTTGAACCCACCAGAGAAACCCGGCGTTCGTTGCTGCGGCGGGCGATCCCATGCAGCTTCAACAGACACCGCCCTGACCGGGAGAAGGTAGACTGGGACAGCACAGTTCATTCCGGCACCTGCTGCGACTGCGAAGCGCCGCATAGTCGCGGCGCCCGGACCTCTGATGCCGCGTTCAAAGAGTAGGAGCAGCGTGCCGGCAGCGGTGGCGGGCCTTGGCGCTGGTAATCAAGGGTAAGCGCCAAATCCTCCCCACATTTTCGTAACGGACGAGTTGGCTATGGTTAGTCCCTCAGATGAGGGGTTTCTTAGTGGCAGATGATGTAACGACTTTCGAAACAACTTTCGAAAGGCCCGAGGGGCAACGTCCCTCGCGAATGGATGTGATACCGGCGGGCCGGGCGCGCCGCCGTTGGACCGCGGAAGCGAAGGCGCGGATCATCGCATCAAGTTTCGAGGCCGGTGCCAATGTTGCGCAGATTGCTCGTGCCCACGACATGCTTCCTCAGCAGCTTTACGCCTGGCGGCACGAGAGCACGGTTGGCAAGCGCGCGGGCAACGAGAGGCTAGGCTTCGTTCCCGCTGTGGTCGAGGTCGCGGGCGGCGGCGACGGTGAGTCCAGCGGCAAGGCGGATCAGGAGATTGTGATCCGCACCGCCGCCGTTGCGATCCACGTGCCGCCGGGGGCCAGCGCAGATCATATCGCCCGGGTGCTGGGCGCGGTGAGGCAGGTGGGATGATCATCCCGCCAGGGCCGCTTAATGTGATGGTGGCGACCAAGCCGGTGGACTTCAGGAAGGGAGCGATCGGCCTTGCCGCGCTGGTCGAGCATGAGTTGGGGCTCAAGCCTTTCTCTGGCGTGGCCTTCATCTTCCGTTCGAAGAGAGCGAACCGGATCAAACTCCTGGTGTGGGATGGAACCGGGCTCGTGCTTGTAAGCAAGGTTCTGCAGACCGGCCGCTTCCATTGGCCCAGGGCCGGAGATGGCGTGATGCGGCTTTCTGCCGCCCAGGCATCTGCCTTGTTCGAGGGGCTTCAATGGTCCAAAATGCACACGCCGCGTGTCCATAGTCCGGTCACGACGCGGTAGGTCGCGCGCCTGATTCCCTTGATCGAAAAGCGATTGCGAGCACTCCAAAAACGGCCAGAATACTGGCATGTCCGCCACTGCCGCCGACCTTCCCGACGACATCGCTACGCTCAAGGCGATGGTCCTGGCAGGCCTCGAGCGCGAAGCTCGGATGCAGCATATTCTCGATCAGATCACCCGTACGACCTTCGGCAAACGCTCGGAAAAGCTCAGCCCGGATCAGTTGGCGCTGGGGCTCGATGATCTCGACATCGCCCGCGCCGAGTTGGACGGACTTGCCGAGCAATCGGCGGCGGCGGGAGATCGAAAGAAGAAACGAAGCCGGAAGGAGCCGGGTGCTGCGCGCGCATCTCTTCCAGGACACCTGGTTCGGGTGGAAGAAGTGATTCTGCCCGAGGAAAAGGAATGCCCCTGCTGCAACGGCGCGCTTCATTGCATCGACAGCGACGTCTCGAGCCGGCTCGACGTCATTCCCATCCAGTATCGGGTGATCGTGACAGCTCGTCCGAAAATGGCGTGCCGCGTGTGCAGCGAGGGTGTGTTCTAGGCCCCGGCGCCCAGGCACGTGGTTCCAGGCGGCCTTCCCACCGAGGCACTCATCGCCGACGTCGTCGTCAAGAAGTACGCCGATCACACCCCGTTCTATCGTCAGGCGCAGGCCATGCGGCGCCAGGGCATCGTGATCGATCGAGGAACGCTGTGTAACTGGGCAGGCAGGGCAGCTGGCTACCTTGGGCGCATAACGAGCCGGCTGAAGGCGGATATACTTGCAGGCGCGAGGGTGTTCGCAGACGAAACCACCGCGAAGGTTCTGGCGCCTGGCACCGGAAAAACGAAGACCGGCTACCTGTGGGCGGTTGCCCGCGACGACCGCCCGCATGGCGGCGCCGATCCGCCAGCGGCTGCTTACACCTACATGCCAGGGCGCGGGAAGGTCTGGGCTGACAAGCTGCTTGGGGACTTTAACGGCATCGTCCAATGCGATGGTTACGCCTCGTACAAGCACATTGAGGCCCCCGATCGAAAGGCCGGCCCGAACACTGGCATTTTGCTGGGCGCACGTCAGACGCGGCTTCTTCGACGATGCAAAGGGCGGCAATGCGCCAGTCGCTGAGGAGGCCCTGCGTCGTATCGCGGAACTCTACAAGATCGAGGCGCGGATCCGCGGAACGAGTGCCGAAAACAGGTTCGCCATCCGCCAGGCCGACGCGGCACCGATCATTGCGAAGATGCATCCCTGGCTCAAGGAAATGCTGCCCAAGCTGCCGCGTGGTTCGGGCACAGCCGAGGCGATCGGCTATACGCTCAATCAGTGGAAAGGGCTCATCCGCTTCCTCGAGGATGGGCGTATCGAACTCGACAACAACACGGTCGAGCGATCAATCAGGCCGATCACGTTGCAGAGAAAAAACTCGTTGTTCGCTGGGCACGACCTCGGCGCCGAAAACTGGGCTGGCTTCGCAACCCTGATTGAAACCTGCAAACTGAACGACATCAATCCGCAGGCTTACCTCACTGATGTACTCGCCCGGATCGTGCTGCGTACCGACGCCGATCCCGTCGATGACCTCTTACCCTACAACTGGGTCGACAGCCGCGCCACATCCGCAGCCCAGGTCGATCAGGCGGCCTGAATCCTCCTTGGTGGGGGTGATTTAGCGCTTACAATCAAGGCCATGCACGAGGCCGTCGAAAGTGGCATTGCTGTGTTCGAAGAAGAGTTTTTGGCGGACATCGTCGTGCCCAACGGCCGGACGATTGGCGAGGAAACGCGGCCACTAATCGCTCAGGCCTATTCCGACGGCGCGATGGCAAACCTTCTCCTCGCGGTTGGACGGCCAACGCAATAGGCCGTGGCCACCACCTGACGGGAGGCGGGGGATGAGCGGCAACTTCGGCATGCTCAGGGGGAGCGACACGTCGAGCGGACAGGCGTAGCATCAAGTTCCGAATCAGGAGCTGGGCATGGACTCGATCGAACATCTCCGCCATGCCACCGAGCGTGACGCCAGCGAAGCTGTTGCTGCCGTTGGCGCTGACTTGCCTATTGCGGATGACGAGACCCTCGCTGCAGTGCTTACGGGCATGGTAGGCGGCCCGGTTACTGTGGACGACATCGAGCGCGCCCTCGAAGGGTCTTATGTAAAATTGCCTCTAAATACCCCGGCCGCAGTTCTCAAAGCGCTTCAGCGCATTCTTGATGTCTGGCTGGGCGAGAACGAGGACGACTAGATCATCGTCGCCGTGGCCTGGCGCTGCTGGAACCACGGGTCAGCGGTTGATCCACCGCTAGCAGTCCATCCCATCTTCGCAGTAACGCGAGGGCCTTGTCCGGCGTAGCGTCCGTCCAACGCGCCCAGTCCTCCTGCGCGAGGATCGTCGGCATCCGGTCGTGCACGTTCGCCATCTGATCACAGCCGTTGGCCGTCACCATCGAATCGGCACCGCCCCATTCTTCGGTCGGCCTCAACACGCCCGCGATGGCGAAAACCTTTTGATCGGGCAGTGAATGCGAAGTGCGCGTCATGCTGAAGACGAAGGGGGCTTCAACGAATCGGATGTGCGCGACATGGTGCAGCGGGTCTGGGTTATGGGGGGTGAGGGCGTTACGCGCAAGGACCCCGAGGTCCCGTATCAGCGAACGCGCAGGCTGGCATGGCTCAAGGTCAAAGCGGAGAATGGGCGTAGATGGAACCGAGCGGCATAGGCCTGCGCAAGGTCCACAACCTTGCACAGGCCCGTACACGGATCTCGATGTGAGAGCGCTTCTTGCCAAAGCCCCGAGCGGCGTTGACTTCGATCCGCACCCCATCCGAGACAATGGTAATTGCTGCCGAGCCTTTCATAGGGGATGAGTGAGGGCACTCGGTGAGCAAAAATGACCTTCGTGATATCGGCGGGTCATGACCGACGCCGCTCTTGCTGAGCAGCCCTCGAACTGGCGGAACTGGCCACACGCTATCCCTATCCCGGTTCGCGCAGAGACCCCTACCGGAGAAGGCGTCGGGACGAGAGCGTCCAGAGTTCTCTGAGCGACAAATCCGGGTGCGGGAACTCGATCCCTTCGCTCAGCTTCTTTGACGGCCGATTATTGTCGCAGGGAGGAACGGCATCTTGCCGGCACCCTAGAAGCCGGCCTTGGTGCGGCGGCTTGCAGGGGACCGTCGCACCCCACCTTAATCGTCGAAAACCGACTGAATTCATGATACTAGTATTGGGAACAATCAGCTCTTTTGCGTCCGGAAGGAGAATCGGTGTGGTACAAGGAACTGGTTCACTGACTCGGGCGGAAATTGCTGAGACTATCCGGCGCAAGGTCGGCATTTCTGGCGTAGACGCCCGCGAAATAGTCGACGCAATCTTGGATCATATGGCCAGCAGGCTCGAGCAAGGTGCGAACGTCAAGATCACGACATTCGGAACCTTCGTTTTGCACGACAAAAGCAAGCGGGTCGGCAGAAATCCGAGAAGCGGGTCTGAGCATGCCATTTCGGCCCGCCGTGTCGTGACGTTTCGGGCCAACGGTCATCTCAAGGCTCGATTGGCTAGATCAGCGACCTGATCTGAAGTTCCATCGCCATGGTCTTCGGCTTCACGCTGCCCCGGGCAAATGGTGCCACTCCGGGGAAGGCCATGTAGGTGCGCGCTTGGCGCCACGGCGTCAAGGCTAGGTCGAAGCAACAGTAGATAGGCGCTGTCGTCCCGATCTTTTCCGCCAGTGGCGCGAACGTGTCTTCGTATTCTGCGTTGCCCAGCCAAGACTCCGTGCACAGCAGCGTGCGAAGGTTGATGCCGGGCGTGACGTTGGGCACGCTGAATCGGTTCAGCTCCAAGTTTCCCAGGGGCTCGAGCCCGCGTTCAAAATATTTGTCGTCGAAGCGCCTGGGTTCGATAGCCTTACCGAAAACTATGCCACCGGCTTCGAAGGCGCCCGTCTGCCCGACGACGTCGATGCGCCACCACTGCGCGCTCACCGCGCCCGGCAGGCCTAGCAACGAATGGTAGATTCCGTCGGCGCGCGTGATTGCACACGAGATGAAGGGTAGCGGGCCGCTGTCATAGCCTGACGCGTTACCATCGACTTCGGCTTGAGTGGCGCCAAGTCAGCCCATGGTCTCCGCTCGCGCGAGCTTTGATGCGGGTGCAGCACGGGCTTCCTCGCCGCGGATGAGCGAATTCAGGGAACGAGCGAGAAGCACCTAGAATTAGGAGGAAAGGCTGAATCTTCGCCGTTCGATCTCTTCCACATTCAGGCTTGAGTAATCTCGATCGACAAATAAGAAAAGGCCCGGCACCGCGAATGCGGGCCGGGCTAAGTTTAAAAGGGCTCATCATAGTCCCTTCGGGTCGCACCGTTACGTATGGGCCATTTATTTTTATTTACCTAAGTAATTCGACGCCGGTAAGACTACCCATATCCTAGGCTGTATACAGAGCCCACCATCTCAGCGCATCGCCTTGATTGGGGTGGTGTATTTGGGAAGCCAGTCATCCACTGTTCCCGGAGGTAGCGGGCGCGGAGTTTGCGAAGACGGTCGCGTCCGCTTACTTCTCTGACGAGCGGCGGGCTTATGCCTCATGCGCCCGTATCGCGCCGACCATCAGGGACGGCGCAGTCCGGAAATGCACGTGGCCGCGATAGATCGTTCGTTAGACGCGCCTCAAAGGCGTAACATCGTATTCCGAATCATGAGCGCCTAATGGACTCGACCGAACACCTCCGTCGTGCCCCCGGGCGCGTGGGGAGTGTGTGATGACATCAGATGTCGAGGAGCGCCGCGCTGATTTCCAGCGCGCAATGAAGCGGGATCGTCGGATTGCCGGCGGCGTCCTGGGACTAATTCTTGTTATCGCGTTCTGCGTCGGAGGATTGGGCCTCTATATGGCCTTTTAACCAGAGGTTTGAGCCCGAGTGGCCTTACCTCCATGCCCAGGCCTCAATATCATGCTCCTGGATCGCATCGAACTTGGCAGCGCATAACTTGAACGCCTGATGAAAATGCCCCGGCTCTCGATCACGGAAGCTATCATCTCCTCCGGCACGTCCTGCACCGTGCACCGTGCACCGCGTCATTAGCCTAGCCGGAAGCTCTTAGCAGTGCGGGTCCGATCCTTGCGCCAGGCTGGATCAGGGACAATCAGAACACACAGCTGCGAATAGAAGACCTGTGCGATGTAAGCGGTATGAGCCGCGCAAGCCTGCATCGCCATTTTCTGGCAATGACCGGTCTCAGCCCGCTCCAGTATCACAAGCAACTCCGGCTGCAGGAGGCGCGGCAACTTTTGCTGTCTGGCGATCACAGCGCGTCCGATGTTGCATTCGCCGTAGGCTACGAAAGCGCTTCCCAATTCAGCAGGGAGTATCTTCGGCAATTTGGGGCGCCCCCGGCACGCGACGCTCGCGAGATCAGGCGAGCGATAGGAAATCCTTCGGCAACACCAGGTTGGAATGCGGATTTCCCACACACCGATGTTGCTGGTGGATAATGACGGGGCCAAACACGATGATGAGTAGTGTTCCACCGGGTAACGATGCATCCAATCAACCTGACCGGTAAGTTGAGAGCGGCTTGGCAGGATGAACGTCCGGCATCGCCGAAACCTGCCGCTCCCCGTATAATCGCGAATGCCGGATTTGTCCGGTGGGTTCAACGGGTGGCAGCAACACTTTAATCTTTGAAGGAAGATGGAGTGTGAACCATGGTATATCGTCGCAGGATTTATTATTCGTCTGCGCAGCGGGCGGAGATATCGGACCGTTGGCAGCGGGGCGAGTCCATGAGTTCGATCGGTCGCAGGTTCGATCGGGAGTCCTCATCGGTGTTTTCGGTGATCTCGCCGAGCGGAGGTATCCGGCCTCCTGAACGCAAGCGTGGCAGGCAGGCCTTGAGCTTTGCGGAACGCGAAGAGATATCCCGGGGACTGAGCGCGGGTGATCCGCTGCGTGCGATAGCGCGGGGTCTGGGGCGGGCGCCCTCGACCATCAGCCGCGAGATCAAACGCAATGGCGGGCCGGGACGATACCGCGCTACGGCGTCGGATCAGGCGGCCTGGGATCGAGGGCTGCGGCCCAAGATATGCAAGCTGGCTTGTGAACCCGCCTTGTGCCGCGCAGTATCTGCCAAGCTGCGCCGCAAATGGTCTCCGGAACAGATTTCGGGGTGGCTCAGGCGTGCGTTTCCAGGGGAGCTGCACAGGCAGGTGTCACATGAGACGATCTACAGAAGCCTTTATATACAGGCACGTGGCGTTCTGAAGAAGGAGCTGCTGGAGCATCTGCGCGCGCGGCGCACGGTCCGCCGTTCCCGCCATGCCAGCCTCAAGCGCCATGGTCTCGGACAGATCAGGGATATGGTCTCGATCAGCGAAAGGCCTGCCTGCATCGAGGATCGCGCCATTCCCGGGCATTGGGAAGGCGACCTGATCGGCGGCACGAAGAACAGCTATATCGCCACGCTGGTCGAGCGGCAGTCGCGCTACGTCATGTTGGTCAAGGTCGCCAACAAGGACACGCGAAGCGTCGTATCGGGGCTGATCAAGCAGACGCAAAAGCTGCCGCGCGAGCTCTACAGGTCGCTCACCTGGGATCGGGGCAAGGAGCTTGCCGATCACCGGCGCCTGACGCTGGCCAGCGACGTCGAGGTCTATTTCTGCGATCCGCAATCGCCCTGGCAACGCGGTACCAATGAAAACACCAACCGCCTGCTGCGCCAATATTTCCCCAAGGGAACCGATCTGTCGCTATATAGCCAGGCCAAGCTGAGCGCCGTGGCACGGCAGCTCAACGAACGCCCCCGCAAAACGCTCGATTACCAAACCCCCGCCGAGCGCTTTCAGGCATGTGTTGCCGCCACCCGTTGAACCCACCCCTACCTGCAGGCGATGAACAAAGGCGGGGTATCGGGCAGCGGATTTTGGTTCCGCGACGTCCTAAATCAGGGCGGAAAAAACCCTCAAGGGATTACATTGCCTATGTACCGCAATTACAGATCTACGCCCAAACAGCTAGTGAGTGCGCTGCCGTCTCAGCTCCGAGAGCGCTGACGCGAAATCAGTGTAGCTATAAGGGCCAACGGAATACACATCGACTGACTGCTTGGTCATTCCTGGAACATCAAATTTTCCTGGTCCGGCTGCGACATGGCCGCCTTCATTCTCCCAGCTTTCTACTCCGTATAAGTTGGACGTGAACGCCGGTGGCCCATCGACTACCCGGCGCTCTAGCTGACCGGTCGTCATGGCGAAATGGTCGCGGATCAGCAGAAGTTGGTCTGCGATCATTTCAAGTGCCAGCACAGAACGCTCTTCGGAGGTTGCATTCTTCCGCGGGTCTATAAGGGCAAGCATTTCCATATCCTTTAAACGATGTCGGATGGCAGCTCCGGGAGGGCGGGCGTTTCGCGAAGGTCATTATGGTGATCGTCGTACTGCTGCACTTCGGTACGCCTGCGAAATTCTCTCACTCGGGTAGCATAATGCAATGCAACCTTCGAATGTGCATCGCGAAGTGCCCCAGACGATGAGCGACTCGCTTTGATCAAGGCAAGCTGCTGCTCGTATAGCAACTTATTGAGGTCCATGGGTTATCTCCTCAAGGCGGAGAAAAAAGCTAATTTCGGCTGAAAGAACACTTCTTTGTAATTGAGCATACTACCACGTTTCTAAGGTTACGGCGCTTTATTCCCGTGATCGGGAGCCCTAGGGTAATTGCTCACGAGGTTGGCAGAAAAGTCTTGCGCGGGGGTCGATTGGCTGTTTCACCCTACGGATGCCACCACCGCCGCTTCATGTTCTGACCGAGGCCGAGAAGAACGAGCTGCTGCTTGCCCAGCACGAGATGATCGAGCGGATGGCAGCGCGGATTTCCGAGTTGGAATCCCTGGTCGGCAAGCCGCGCAAGACCTCGAAGAATTCGCATATTCCGCCTTCGAAGGACGACTTCGGCAAGCGCGGCGGCAAAGGCGGTAAGCCCAGGACTGGCAAGCGCCCGCCGCGCGAAGGCAAGCACCGCCCACTGGCCGAGACGCCGGACAAAACCGAACGCGTCATGGCGGCAAGCTGCTGCCATTGCGGGACCGATGTTTCCTCGCAAACCCAGCATTGCCGTCACCGCTACGATTATATTGACTTGCCGCCGATCCGCCCGATTGTGACCCGCATCGAATTGTTCGGTGCGCGTTGCGGGGGATGTGGCCGTCGCTACCGTGCCGAGGCGCCGGTGGGCATGGAGCCGGGCACGCCGTTTGGCCCCGGCATCCGCTCGCTGCTGGCCTATCTGCATCACAGCCACCATGTCAGCTTCGAGCGACTGTCGCGCATTGCTGTGGAGCTGTTTGGCCTCACGATCTCCCAAGGGGCAATCGCCAACGCCTTCAGGCGCATGCAGGCCGGAATGACAGCAGCCACGAAGGCGATCACCGACAAGTTGCTGACGGCAAGGATCATCGCGTCCGATGAGACGTCCACGCGCACCAACGGCATTGCCCATTGGCAATGGGTGTTCCTCTCAAAAGACGCGGTCCTGCACAAGATGCCGGACAGCAGGACCTGGGCAAAGAGCATCAGGTCTGCCTCGCGCATGTCCTGCGCGATGTTCAGTATGCCATCGACTGCGGGGATACCGCCTTCGCCCCCAAAATCCCCGACCACCTGCGCTGGGCGATCCGGATCGGCAAGCGACGAAGCAGCCTGAAGGACACGACGCTGGCCGCCTACGCCGCGAAGGCCGACAATCTGCTGACCCGCCTGGTACAGATGCCTGTCGCGCACCCGGCGGGACGTGTTCTGCTCAAACAAATCAAGGCCTGGCGGGGCAAGTTCTTCGTCTTCCTCACCAACCGCGACGTCCCTGCGACGAACAACATATCAGAGCGCGAGATCCGCCCCTCGGTCGTGTTCCGCAAGGTCACCAACGGCTTCCGGTCCGACTGGGGCGCCCAGATCCACGCCGGATATCGATCCGTCACCGGAACCGCTCGTCTCAGCGGCAAATCGGCCCTCGTCGCCATCCGCGAACTCGTCGATGGCAGGTTCGTGGTCGCCTGATCAGCGCACCAATTGCCGACCACGTGAGATGGGGTGGTTGCCGCCCTCCCAGACGGCATCGCGATGTGCCAAAATAGTGGTGTTGAGGCCACTGAGCGGAAAGGACGGCAACCGTGACGATAGATACAATGATTGGTGTAGACCTGGCAAAGACTGTTTTCCAGGTGCATGGCGCGTCGATGACGGGGCAGCCGAAGTTTCGCAAAAAGCTGTCGCGACAGAACTTCCCCAAGTTCATGGCCGATCAGCCCCCGGCGGTGGTCGTGATGGAGGCCTGTGGCAGCGCGCATCATTGGGCCCGAGAAATGATCCGACTTGGTCACGAGGTCAGACTGATCGCGCCGCACTATGTGAAACCGTTCATCAAACGTCAGAAGAACGATGAAGCCGATGCGGAAGGTATCGTGATCGCGGCCCAGCGACCTGAGATGCGCTTTGTTGAACCTAAGTCGGCATCTCAGCAGAGCACCGCCATTTTGTATCGGTCACGGCAAAGACTGGTTCGGCAGCGCACAGAAATAGTCAACGCTCTTCGAGCTTGTCTATATGAATATGGCCACATCGTGCCACTGGGCATTCAGAATATTGGGCGCATCCGCGAGATCTTGGAAGAGAAAAGCAGTGACTTGCCTCTTTCGATGCGTGAGGAATGTCTTGAGATGCTTGATCAGATCGCTGAACAGACAACGCGCATTGCAGCCCGGACAACAAAGATTAAGGAACTGGCCGCCACGCAGGAGACATCTCGTCGTCTGCAGACAGTGCCCGGAGTTGGGCCGTTGACTGCCATGGCTGTCCAAGCCTTCGCGCCACCGATGGAAAGCTTCCGCAACGGACGTGATTTCGCAGCCTGGCTCGGCCTGGTTCCACGTCAGTTCTCCTCGGGGGGCAAGGAGCGGCTTGGGCGTATTACGAAGGCAGGCCAGGCCGACATTCGTCAAATGCTGATTATTGGTGCGATGTCGCGCCTGAACTGGATGGGGCGTAAATCAATCCCGGACGGTTCATGGCTCGCAGGCATGCTGATGCGCAAGCCCAGGATGCTCGTGGCGATCGCTTTGGCCAACAAGATGGCCAGGCAAATCTGGGCCATGCTGACCAGCAACGAAGATTTTCGGAATCCGACGCTGGCGGTAGCTGCATGATACTACGGCAGCTCACGCCGCGCGGATAAATGGGAGTGTAAGAAGGCGACGACCCGAATGGGCAAAATGATCGAACAGATCTGGATCAGGAAAACCAGCTAATTGCTCCGAGCCTCGAGCTCTCCCGTGAGTTTTGGACTTGGTCCGCGGATCACCATACCGGCCAGCGGCTTCTGAAATGCCGCAATCAAAGGCCTTACAGAAGACCGCACTCGATCACTAGCACAAGAGCGTCAAAACCCTCTTGCATCACGGGCGGCAACCACAGAAGCAATTACGCCCTAGGAGCAGTGGTCTTCCAATCTGAAGATGCGGTCTCAAACCCAGGTGGCCGCTCGATCCATGCGAAAGGAACTGGCATGGTCGATCTTATCCCGCCGCGGTACGCTGTCGGCGACGGCGACTTCGATCCCGAGCTTGGCCGTCGCCCTATCATATCGCTTGATGGCGCGGTGCTGGATCAAGTTGTCGCCTACGACATCGAGGCCGGTGTCGTGGCGAAGCACGGGGTGGACGTGCACGGTGAGGTTGTCGTAGATCGCGAGCGCGAAGAGATCGTGAAGGTCGACATGCACGGCACGGCCACCGTGACGCTGAAACCGTAACCTGACTGTGGTTAAGGCTATGGTGATCGCCCAGGCAACCGCCGCTTATATCGAACTGGCCAAGGGGAAGTCGCTGCGAGGCCGGCTCGACTCTCACGGGCACCGCATGTCCTCCGACGCTAAGGAAATCCTGTGGGCGTTGGTGTTCGCGCCCGAGGACGCCACCAAGGAGTTGGTTGAGACCGCCTCCCGTGGCTGAGCCCAGCTGGCGCGGTGACAAGCGCAAGACTGCCGAGTGTCGCATTGCCTTACTATCGAAGTGACTAACCGAAAGTCGTTGCCTCGCGTAGAATGCTACCGCGGGCGCACGAAGCCGAATGCCAAGTGCCCCGGTAAGGAAGGGGTGCGCTATGAAATCGCCAATGACGCATGCCGGGCGGGTAGAGTTGGCCAATGCGATCAGAGAGCGTTACTCCCTGCGACAGCTCAACACGTTACAGCGACGTGTGAGGGCCTGGCGCCAAGACGCAGTTAATCGGCTCATCAGTGACCTATCCGGCCCTGTCACTGCCGCGGGTATCCGCGTACACGTACCGCCTTATGCGCATCCGAACTAACCGGAGGAGTCAGCGAGGCAGCAGATATCGGCTTGCGGGCTTCGTGCTGCGCTACGCCAAAGGCTCCGCGCAGCACGAAGTCCGCAAGCGGCACTATTCAGCGAGAACAGGTAGCGTCCCTGATGAGGCGAGCGGTAACATATTTATGTGAGGCAACACGCGCGTCTGCTGTGGCAGATGGGTCTGGTTTCGCAGCATAGAGGCTGCGCAAACCGCCATCATCGGTCAGTGGCCGCGCGGGGACTAGCGGAGAAGTAGTTGGCACGAAATCTAGGGACGGCGCTTGCATTCGTCATTGCGGGCGCATCTGGCCGGTGGATGTTCCAGTACGTTGAGACGCGATGGCAGATCGCGGTTTTCCTGACAATCGCAGCTCTGTTCGAGTTAAGCGCGTACGATCGGCAGGCGCGGCCCAGTGGCCGACGCTTTGCTTTGAATGCCACTGCGGGCGCCTCTTCCATCATCGCCATGAAGTGGTATCTCGAAGGGGTTTCACCCCTTATTACGGGGTTGGTTTAGTCTTGAGGTAGCGCCGCCGCGATCGTGTGCCGCGCCCTTGCCGCGCAGGGGATGGATGGCCTCAATAGCCCAGACAAGTGGCGGTGTCTCACCGCCAGTGCCGCCAAGGTCGACGCGATACGGGCGCATGATGCGGAAGTTCGCCACTTGCCGGCTCGGTAAGCGGGCGCACCCTCCCTCGGCGCGCCCGCTCACCTCTGGGGAACGGCTGTCCTCCGCCCCAAAGATACACCATCCCAATGACGAGCGGTGCCATGAGACGATGGGCCGATGCTGCCAAGAGACCTATGCGGTGAAATCGGTGGGGCCTTCCCGCCGCGCGGATGGTCTGGAAGACGCGCCTCGTTGCCCAGTACGGCGACTGTGCGAAACGACATCATCGCTCGGTTACATCGCGGCACGGGTCGGTGAGATAAGCACAGTAGGGGACGGCGGACTACCGGCGGTCAACAAGCACCTTCCTAATTAGCATGATGTTTCTCAGCCCGAAGCCCAGGCAGCACCGGCTGTACGCGGCTCTTAAGACTGTCGCTCGCGCGAAAAGTCACCACCCGTCGTGGCGCAATCTCGTACGGATCGCCAGTTTTAGGATTGCGGCCAGGGCGAGCAACTTTGTCCATGAGCACAAACGTTCCGAAGTGAGGAAACTTAACGACTTCGCCTCTCGCGAGAGCAATGGCTATTCGATTAAGAATGGCATCGACTATACTCGCAGCCTGAACACGCGTCATCTCAGTTTCCCGATAGATGGCCGCCCCTAATTCTACCCGGCTTAAAGCACCGCTTTGCCTTTGAACCCCGATTACCCTTCGCCTCCGCACTCCGAATCCCCTTTGATGGTACGATACCGCAAATGTACGGTGCCACAACATGAGACAATTACGAGGTGCTTCAAGCCGGGCAACGTGACGACTGTGGGGTAAGGAGTTTACCTAAGTCCAGTGCTCATATTGGGCGTATTCCACCCTCGTTGTTCGCGTATCTTACAATATGATGTGGCGCTTCCTCCCGCCCCGATTAAAAAATGGCAAGCATCGGTTGACCGGTTATTTCCCGGTAAACAATTCCGCTTATCGCAGACGGGCACGCGACTGATTCGCTGCAACAGGGGGAATACTGTCGGTTTCGGAATATGGCCGGACTCGTGGGCCTTCCACGTCGCAGCCCGTCGGAGTGTCAGAATAACCCCGGACTCTTTTCAGAATAATCCGGACTCCGCCGCGCGCGCTCAAAACCCGCAACAAGAAGGGTCGTCACAGGCTCTGGTTAAACACGCGCGAGCGACGATCCGATCCTTGCTATTCGGCTCTCAAGATCAGCGATCCGGGCGTTACGTCGCCTTCCGCGTCGAGCGACGACAACGCGGTCGACAAAAGCAGGTGACCAGCGTTTCATCGCTTCGATATTTTGTTGGAGCGCGTCTTCGTCCACCGAGGCGACAAACGTCTCAATTGCCGGCGGCTTATGCTCGCCAAACAGAACTCTCCCAGTCTCGATGCGAGGGTCGAGAATGCCTTTGACCGCGGAGAGCATAGAGCGACGCATGGCCATGCTGGCGATCGCCATCGGGTGCAACTTGTCACTCGAGTGAAATTCGGGCGGATCCGATCCGGGGGTCATGGCCGGACAGACGTAGCTGTTCAGGGGGATGGCGGTCCGTGCCCAGGAACGATGATGGCCGACGAGCAACTGGCAGACGTCGCGCACTTCGTTGAGCAGTTGCTCTGCCGAGGTGAAGTTGAAACGGAGTTGGTCTGGTGTTCTGCCACGCAGGGCGGTCGCCACTGCAACCTCCAACTCGATGACGTGATCCCAGCAGTTCATGGCGTTTTGATCAGCGGAAAGTGTCTCGGAAGCCGCCCTCTCAAGCGGTCGCCAGCAGCCCCGGCAGATCATGCGCAACGGGCCGCTCGCGGCAGCTGAGAGCCTCCAGCGAAAGCAGCCGCACCCAGTACATCGGTTCTGGAGCGGCCATTTGTGTTTGTGGCAAAAGCCGGATGCCGCCAGTACCCAGTGCCGGCGCAGATAGGCTGGCTGGCCAGCGGCATAATCTTCGGCCAGACACCGCGTACACCAGCTCACGTGCAGTCTTGGAATGGGGCGAAGCGTCTCATGCTCAGTCTGGAATGGCGGCGGGTCCCACGCGAGGAAATCAAGCGGCATGCCCGGATGGCGGCGCGCTATGGTGATCTCTGCGAGGCTGGAGCGAGGTACGCCGAACTCTAGTGACACCGCTTTCAACCAGGCAGCTGGCGGATGAATGTCCGGGAGACGCCAGCGGCCTTTGCGATCGAGAACGACCCGCGGGTCCTTAAAAGCTCGACCGCGGACACGGCAGTTCTGTCGGGCAAGCCAGGAAGTCAGCAGTTCATCGGGAAATGGCGTCGGGGGCGGGATCACGCGACGCGCCGACGCAAAGTCCGGTTGGTATTGGCGATCACCTGCATCGATACGAGGGGAAGCAACAGCGCCTCGTCGTCGAAGCTGCTTGCGTCGATCATCTCCCGCTGGTTACGGATCGCGGCGATGGCGAGGGCTTCCATTAGGCGGAAAATCCGACCCGTTACGCCCTGGCTCAGGTTGAGAACGCGTTGACGCACGTCATTTGCATCGAGCTGCGAGGGCAGGCGCAGCGGAAGCAGTCCGGAAAAGCTGGCCATGAGCTGTCGGAATGCCTGATCGTTGCGCCACGGGACCAGTTCGAATGCCGCAAAACGATCAGCAAGGTTAGGATCGGTCAAGACCGCAATCCGCGCGTCCTCGGTGCCGGCGCATACGATTGGTATCTTCAAATCGTTTGTCAGGAAGCGGATCGTATTAAGGAAGATGCGCTGCTGCCGCGGCGACCCGGCCAGCATCTTGTCGATCTCGTCGAGCACGAGAACCCTCACCCCAAGTTCAGCGAGCATTCGACGCGAAAGCGAGCGGAGCGATCGCAGGGACATATGCTCGAACTCTGTGAGGTTCATCGCCAACAGCAGCTCGGTGTAGAACTCCTCCTCGGTTGGCTGCGGAGGCATCTGAACGACTACCACCGGCATTGTCGTGAGCCCGGCGCGCTGGTCGTACGACGAGGCGTGCAGCTCGGCGAACCTATTCACGATCTCGCTCTTGCCCATGCCGGTGGTACCGAACAGCAGGAGGCACGGCATCCGGCCGCGTTGGGGATAGGTCAAAACATCCTCTAGCCGTCTGAGCGCTTCTCCGGCTTGCGGCAGCGCCATCCAGCGGTCTCGCCGCAGCCAGTCGATCCGTTCATCGTCCGGCATCGATGCCGTAACCCGGTAAGCGGGAAACAGGTGATCGTAGAGGTCGGTCATGTTCGCTCCTCGATCGTGAAGGGCACGACAGGTTCGGTATCACAGGGCGGTGCCGCGTCCATTGGCGTTGGCAATGAGAGCATCTCTGAGTCTGGCGGGTCTTGCCCCAAGGCGTAGGATATTCGCTGTGCCGATCTGCGCGCGGATTTCGTCCTGTCGATGGCCTCGACGATTATCCGCCGCTGTTCGCGCACCATTTCGAACAAGGAGTTTTCATCGACTGCAAGGCGTCCGCGTTCGCGCAATGCCTTCACGGCAAGGTCATGCTCAAATTTGGTGATTGGAGGACGGCGCCGATCGCGTAGGGGTACCGTGAGATGCTCGCCATCTGGCAGCTCGACGTAGACGCTCGAAAGATTGAGCGGGCTGTATTTGATCGGGAGCTTTCTGTCGCAGTTCGCGGCGAGGGGCGCCAAGGCGCCGTGCCAGTAGAAAGCGTGGAACAGCTCGACACCTTCCCGCCGAATGCGGCGCATCTCGAAGGGCAGAAAATCGAGAAGGAAACGGTCCGCGTCAGCCGGCAGCCGCAGCGGCACCGCGCGTGTAGTATTGGCGTCGTTCCACGCCGTCAGCGGTGGAACGCCCAGTTCGCGATGAACCGAACCATGATAGATTCCGACTTGAAGCGTGAACCAGAGCTCAAATTCCTTAAGGGTCATGCACGACTGACCCTCCGCGTCATAATCGCCTTTTGCCTTCACGTTGGAGAAGGTCGTGCCCGGGAGCAGATGCACTTCGCCAATCATCGTGCCGATCAGGCGCTCAATGTGTCCCCCATAGTGCGGTGTGGCGATGGGACGATATTTCAGTTCGATCCCATGCTGCTGGCATCCACGCGCGAGTGCATGGGAATGAAACTCCCGAGCGTTGTCGAGATGGAGGGCATCGGGAATACCATAGACGGGGTATTCGAGCCTGATCTCCCGCTCTTCAAGCCAGGCTGTCTTTCCGAGGACTGCATGGCGAATGGCCATGCCCACCGACGTAGCCGAGGGGCTCTCGAGCGAGATGTAGAAACCAGGGATGACGCGGGTTGCAAGATCGATCTGCAGGGTGAGAGTTGGCCTGCAGAGCGGCCTCCGAAAATGCTCGTCGACTATGATGATATCGGCGGGAGTGTGATCCATCTGGACCACCTGCAAGGCGTGGTCGGCGAAGTATGATCCCACCACAGGCCGGTGACGATCGCTGGCGGCTTTGCGACCGTCGCGTGCCTTCACCAGTCGGTTTTGTTCTACGAGAGCGACGCGTGCTGCGATCGTCCCACGGGCGGGCGGTTTGAGGCTGCCTTCGTGGCATACTTCTTTGACCCTCCGGACCAGTTGGGCCATCGTCGGCTTCGGGCGGGTCAGGTAGAAGCTTTCGATCGTCGTATCGATGATCTGATCCAATTGTGGATCCAGGCGGGATCCGCCTTTCGGAAAGCCGCGTCCTTGATCCAGAAGCGAGGTCGTGACGGGATCCTTTCGGTATCGTGCGACAAGTTCGAAGACCCTCGTCCTGCTCAGGCTGAGTTCGGCGCAGGCGCACAGGAGGGCAGAACGGGTGAGGGTTGGCATCGCGACGAGCGCACGAATTACCGGCTCGCGATCGCAAGCGATGCGCCATGCGCCGGTATCGGCGCGCGTCAGGGTAGTGCCTGTATCGGCCATCACCTTACCCACGAAAGCGCTGGAGACTCGCTCAGCGCAGTCCACGGTTATTCTATCAAAAAATGCTTCAGACCGCGAGAGTCCGCTGTTATTTAGAAATATGAATGAAAGAAATGCGCCATTTTCCAGTCCGGGCTTATTCTGAAACCTACAGAAGACAAGCCGTGACCGCCAGGCACTGCTCCCGCTGGTGACCACGTTGCGCACGGCCGAACGGGTGGTGATCGACGCGCCCCTCCTCGAAGCCTTCCAGGCCGCCGCCTCGCGCCATACCCTGCTGGCACTGCGCTCGGATCTGACTGCGTTCGATCTGTGGTGCCGCCAGCATCGCCGGATTACGCTGCCAGCCAGCGCGGGGGATGTGGCCGATTATCTCAAGTGCCGCGCAGGGCAGGGGGCCAAGCCGGCCTCACTCGCGCGCTACAAGGCCTCGATCGCCCGGCTGCACCAGCTGCTCGGGCTCGTCGATCCGACCACCGCGCCGCTGGTCAAGCTGACCCTGGCGGCGATCCGGCGCGACAAGGGCGTGGCGCAGCGCCAGGCGGCGCCGCTGCGCTTCAAGGGGCCGGTTTCCGATGTCGAGCGCGAGCCAGCGCGCGGACTGAACCTGCGCGCGCTGCTCGAGAGCTGCGGCGCGGATCCCATGGGGCTGCGCGACCGTGCGCTGCTCAGTCTTGCGTACGACACGGGTTTGCGGGCGAGCGAACTCGTCGCGGTTACGTTGGAGCACATCATGCCGGCAACGGATCCCGACGCGCGGCTGCTGGCCATCGCGCGTAGCAAGGGCGACAGCGAAGGGGAGGGGACCACCGCATTCCTTAGTCCACGGACCGTGCGTGCGGTCGATCTCTGGGTCGGAGTTTCGGGGATCAAGGAGGGGCCCGTGTTCCGCCGGGTGATCGTCCGGCGGTATAAAGCGCGGGCCCGGGTGCCAGGACGCGACTTATCGACGATCTCTGGCCGGGAAATCTGGGACCTGCGCAAGACGCTGCCCAAACCCGCGGTGCCGGCCCGCACCGAATACACCGTGGGCCAAGGCGCTCTCCATCCTGGCTCGATCGGGCCGATCTGGCGCGCGATCATCCGCCGTGCCTTTGAAAAAGGCGCGCTTCCGGACCTGACGAAGGATGATCTGGAGAGCCTGCTGCAGCGGATCAGCGGACATTCGACCCGGGTGGGGCTGAACCAGGACCTGTTCGCTAGCGGTGAAGACCTGGCCGGTATCATGGATGCGCTTCGGTGGAAGTCGCCGCGGATGCCGCTCTCGTACAACCGTAACCTGGCGGCGGAGCATGGGGCAGCAGGGCGGCTCATGAAGAAACTGGGTTGAGGGAGCCGCGCCATTCTTTCGCCGGGGCTAGCTTTCGATGAGTTCCCGAATCCGAGCGGTGAGTACTTCCATAGCGAATGGTTTGGTTATGACGTGCATCCCCGGCGAGAGGTGACCGTGGCTAAGCACGGCATTTTCCGCATAGCCGGTGATGAAAAGTACCTTAAGGTCTGGGCGCCTGGCACGGGCCGCGTCCGCGACCTGGCGCCCGTTAAGTCCGCCGGGCAGTCCAACATCAGTCACCAGCAGATCGATGCGGGCGTTCGAATTCAGTACCTTGAGGCCTGCAGGACCATCTTCCGCCTCAAGTGCGATGTAGCCCAGGTCCTCCAGGATTTCGCTGACGAGCATGCGCACGGTGGGCTCGTCGTCGATCACCAGCACGGTCTCGCCGTCGTTGGCACGGGCGCTGTGTGCTGGGCCGGCCATGTGCTCTGCCTCAGCCTCGCCGTTATGACGGGGCAAGTAGATGCATACCATTGTGCCGCTCTGGAGTTCAGAATAGATGTTGACTGCCCCTCCCGATTGCTGGGCGAAGCCGTAGATCATCGACAGACCCAGCCCGGTGCCGACGCCGATCGGTTTGGTGGTGAAAAAGGGGTCGAAGGCCTTGGCGATGACATCAGGGCTCATGCCAGTGCCGGTATCGGATACGCATAACGAGATGTACTGGCCCGGTACCAGCCCTCTCTCGTGAGCGGTGCGATGATCCATCCAGCGGTTTGCTGTTTCGATCGTGATATTCCCGCCATCCGGCATTGCATCGCGGGCATTGATGCAGAGGTTGAGGATAGCACTTTCCAGCTGGCTGGGATCAATCAGGCTTGGCCACAGTCCGGCACCGTTGAAGACTTCCAAAGCGATCGTTGGACCAACCGTCCGACCGATCAGGTCCGCCATTCCCGCGACTAGCCGCTTGATGTCCGTGGGCTTTGGATCCAGCGTCTGGCGCCGCGAGAAAGCGAGCAGACGGTGGGTAAGGGCGGCCGCGCGGTGGGCTGCGCCTTCTGCGGCAATCACGTACTTTGATACGTCCGCCACACGGCCCTGCGCCAGCCTGGTGCGGGTGAGTTCGAGTGCGCCGGAAATACCGGCCAGCAGGTTGTTGAAGTCGTGGGCCAAGCCGCCTGTCAACTGACCGACGGCTTCCATTTTCTGGCTTTGGCGAAGCATTTCTTCGCGGCGCAGATCCTCGGTGATGTCCCTGCCGACGGTATAGAAGATGTTACTTCCGGCCGTGTCGTCCGGGATCGCCGACCAGGCGAAGGAGAGAGGCGTGCCGTCGGCTTTAAGGAGGCGAACGTGGAACTGGTGCACCGGCTCGCCATTCATCAGGCGGGCGACGACCGCCGCGGTTTCCGGCAGATCGTCTGGGTGGATTATTTCCGCGAAAGGTCTGGTGGTCAGCTCCTCATGCGATCGCTCGAGAGCGGTTTCCCAAGCCGGGTTGATCAGATCGAGATAGCCCTCGAAGGTCGCCAGCGCGAACAGGTCACGGCTCATCTCGAACAACCGGTTACCCGCTGCCATGGACCGCCGGGTCGCGAACACCTCCTTGGTCGTCTCCGCGCATGCGCAGAACATGCCCGATACCTGGCCGGCCTCATCCCGCACGGGTGTGTAGCTGAACGAAAAGTGGGTCTCCTGAGGACGGCCATCCCGGATCATCATGAATGTGATGTCGTCCATGTGGGTTCCCTCACCGGCGTAAGCGCGATCGAGAATTGGACCCACGTCGTCGATGATGTCCCACCATACCTGGGCGAAAGGCCGGCCCATCGCCGCCGGATGACGATCTTCAAGAAGCTGCGAATATCCCTCGTTGTAGAGGATGATACGTTCGGGACCCCATGTGACGAACATCGGCTGGTTCGAACCGAGCATCATGCTGACAAGTGTTTTGAGAGGCTGAGGCCAGCGCTCCGGCTCGCCAAGGGGCGACCCACTCCAGTCATGTTCGCGTAGCAGCGCGCCGACGTGCCCACCCCCGTCCAGGACATAGTTCGGCACCGTCTTCTCCAAATTCGTTTACCCGGGTGGGACGGGGATGTCCCAAAGACGCCCGCGTCCCCACGGCCGTGCGGGGAAGAGACGATACCGCGATAAAGCATAAGCTTGAGGCGAGTTGCGAGGGTGCCGGATATTCGAGGCCACCACGCCCCGGCACGGTCGCGAACTTGCTGCCGCGCAACACCCAACAACCCGCTGCGATTTCCGGGCCGTGAGCGAGCGCTTCCGATGAAGTGAATTGCGCTCGCTACCAACCGAGAATTGTCTGCACCGCGCGTATGCCTAAACTTCCTCGCTGGCATCCTTGATCTCCAGCTTGAACTGCCATCCCTCGAACGTCATCAGCATCTGCCCAAATTGATCCCAGCTGATCTCGCGGCCATCGATAACCAGCATGGGGACGCGGTCTTGAGATTGGAGATCACAACTGATTTTCCCTCGAACCACGTCCGTCGCGATCGAGCACCCTTCGCCTTCATCCACCAAATGGCGTTGGGACAGCGCGCGCCGTATCCGTTCGACAAGCCGCGCCATCAGCTTGAAAGGATCGGCCTGAGCGTCGCTGAGGATCTGAAACTCGTAACCGCCGCGCTCGCCATCGTCGACTTCGAACGCCTCAAGCGTCACCCGGTCACCCAGATGCAGCAAGCGGAATTTGAAATTGTGCTTTACGCCCGCGAAGTCCATAATTTCCATAGGCAGGAAATCGACTTGTTCAAAGGCAAACCCGCCGTTTTCTGCCACCTCCGCATTAAAGCACCGGCTACACAGATCTCTGTAACCCTTCTCCATCGAACCGAAGCTGATCACATCATAGCTGGCGACGGGGTTGCGGCAGGTATGGCATCGAATCTGATCCACCGTTACATACTCCGATGACAATTTCTGCCGTTAGGGCGGACGGCGCTGCGCCGACATACCGCTCCTGAAGCTCTCTGCGCTAGCCTCAAGCGCAGTATTTCGCGCCCGGCGTCTTGAGCCCTTACCGCTTCTGGAATGTTTGCCGACCTGCCGAAAATGCGGGGCCAACCCCAGTGAGCGTTGTCAAAATCGGCGGCGCCAAACCGATACTGGCTGTCAGGGATTGAGCCTGACACGGACGGTGACATCCATACTCTCGAAATCTTGGGCGGCACCGATATACTCGCCGGTCACCGGCATAATCTGCCGGTTCGACCGGGCAAACGCCACGGGGATGAGCTGGCTGTTGCCCATACGGCGATGAGACGGGTCGAAGGCGATCCAACCCGCGCCGGGCAAGTACACCTCGGCCCAGGCATGGGTGGCGCCGGCATCTTCGTCTCTTTGATCAGGGTCGAACAGGTATCCGGATACGGCCCGCGCCCCGAACCCGAGATGGCGCGCAGCCTCAATGAAAAGAGCGGCGATATCGCGGCACGATCCGCTGCGCAGCTCCAATGTGCCGGCAGGCGACTGCGTGCCTTCCTCGTCGCGCACCCGGTAATGAATATCCCGGAGAACGCCCGCATTCAGATCTTTGAGCAGAGACAGGCTGTCCGTCTGGAGCCCCATGACAAACGCACGCGCCCATGCGCCGACACGCTCCCCGCCGGGAGTGAGCCAGTCTGGCTGCGCCAGGGCGCCAAGATCGATGACGTCGTCCAGGGAATAGGTGAAGGGGTAGCTGTGAGCTTCGGGCGATACCGAGTAGATTGGCCATTCAGGGGCGACGTGATCGACAATGGCCTTGCTCACGATCATCAACTCTTGAGTCGGCTCGGAAAAGCTGGCCGCCGCGACCAGATTTCCAAAAACGTCTATCGTCCACGAGATCTCAGCGGGCGGGGAACATTCCAGCGATCGTTCCACTGTCGTCAGTCCGCCGCTGTCGCGGGGAGTGACAATCAGCTCGTGGGGTTGCAGCATGACCTCGCGGCTATACCGGTAGCGTGTGCGATGTTCGATGGTGAGGCGCATAGAGGCTTGTCCCTCGCTTCGCACCAGAAGGAAACCGATAGATTGCGTTGATCGAGATGCTCAGCTGAAGTCGTCGTTGAGAGCTTTCCGTATTGCGGGAACGCGGATCGCACAGGGAAGCGCGGTTGCGCGTACGCCGCTCACGGACAATCGCAATCCGGCCCTGGAGCGGGGTCCCAGCGGAGGCGTTAAAGAAGGCGGACGTGGGTAGGCGGCCTGGTCTGATCTTGGCTTATGCCCGCAGGAGGCGAGCGAAGACGCCCTTTGGCAGTTGCCGGGCGTGCTCGATTTCTTCGCTGATGGAACGCATCTCGTCGTTGTAACCGACCAGACGGTCCGCGCCGAGCTGCCCATCCAGCTCATCCGCATGCTCGATCAGATCTTCGATCATTTCGCGGACATCGGCATCGGGCAACCGGGCGAGCATTCGGGCAACCAGATCATGCACCGCGAACTGTGCGCCTTCTGACTTGAGAGCGGCGGTTTCAAGATCTGCCACCCGTTCGCTCAGGGTTCTGGGCATAGCGGTCTCCTTTCGAGGCTACTTCGCACCCAAATTCGCACTGCTTGGAAGAGTTCCCTGTGCGGCGTGCTTCGCTTTGCTCGGTGAAAGGGGGGCGACGATCAGTTTACCGGGAGCGCACTTACCCCGTCGAGTGCGGCGGCGATCATCGCGGCGAGCGTTTCTTCTGCGCGGATGCGGACTGCCGGTTCTTTGGATTCCAAATCATGGCGTACCCATTGCGGCGTCCGCTCGATCACCTGCAGGACAATGGTGGTCAACGTTTCCTTCATTCCTATCGCCCCTCTTTTTTGTTGCCGTGCGCCGAATACGTCACGAAGCCCATCTACCAAATGGGAATAGCCGACGACAAAAAAAGCCGGCCACGTGGGCCGCCTTTGGAAGTTTGGGAGAGGATGCCTGAAAGGCGTGACCTATATGTCCGATGCTGCGGCGCAGCACAAGTGCGCGTAGCGCGCGCTGCGGTGCAGCAAGCGCAATCAGGGTATGGACCCCAGGCTTGCGCCGCACTTCTTGACGTTGCGTGCCATACTGTCGGGGACCTATTTCAGCGGGGAGCGGGTGTTTCATTAGGCTTCGCTGTGTACTCAGCTCTAGGCTCGCAGCCCCGGGGGAGGAAGCTGCTGCGCCTCGGGGTCGACACCGCGGCGCCGATCCAGCGACCGCATGATCGGCGTCACGGTCAAACCGTGAAGCAGGATCGAGAACAGCACGACGAGCCCGACGATACCCCAGAGCCTCTTCGCTTGCGGCACAGGCATATGGTTGATGCCGAATGCGAGATAGTAGATCGAACCCACACCGCGGATGCCAAAGAAGGCAAGGGTCATTTTCTCGCCGGCATCAGCCGGATACCCCAAAAGCCCAAGCCACCCGGTGAGGGGGCGAATGACCAGCAAGATTGCCGCAGCAACGCCCACGTCGGCCCAGCCAACATGGGCGAGCAGACCGCTGACCAAAGCGCCTCCGAAAAGGATGAGCAGGACCATCATCGCTATCCGTTCGATCTGCTCGGTAATGGCGTGCATGTCGCTTTGGAAGTCGTGATCGCGGTGAGCATGCCGGAACGTCATCGCTGTTACGAAAACCGACAGGAAGCCATAGACGTGCACCATCTCCGTCAGTCCATAGGATACGAAAGTCGCAGACAGTGCGATCAGGCCATCGCCCGTCTTGGCGAGTTTGGTCTCGGCGGGAATGCGGAATGTCAGCCATCCGAACAGGCGTCCCACCAGCCAACCTCCCAAGATGCCGCCGCCGACCTCCCACAGCACGCGGTAGCCGATCCATTCTCCGAGCCATGGCTGGCCGGCGGGCAGCGCGGCGGCGAGCAGGATGGCGAGATGGACAAACGGAAAGGCTGCGCCATCGTTGAGCCCGGCCTCTGAAGTGAGGCCGAAGCGAACCTCGTCTTCGTCACCGGTCTTGGGCGGCCCCACCTGGACATCAGCGGCCAGAACCGGGTCGGTCGGCGCGAGACTTGCCGCCAGCAGCAGGGCGACCGCCCAGGACACGTCCAACGCCACGGTCGCCATGATGGTGATCAGCAGAATGCCGAGCGGCATCGTAATCCCAAGCAGCCGCCAGGTGACTGCCCAGCGCTGCCAACCAAACACCCGGTCAATTTTCAGGCCGGCGCCCATCAGGGCGATGATGACGACAAATTCGGCAAAACGCTCGGTGATGTGAGGGTGAAGCATCGGGAGAGGCCGCAGCGAGACCGCCGGGAGCAGGAAGACGGCCGCTCCGATACCGATGCAGACGATCGGCAGGGACAGGGGCAATTGTTTCAACGCTAGTGGCAGCCAGGCTACCAGGGCGATGAGCACGCCGACGCCGGTCATGATGACGATGTAGGGCTCGGGCGATGCGAATGAAGGCATGTCAGGCGAACGTGTCAGACCGAAAAAAGACGCATTTGAAACCCGTTGCCGCGGCGAGGCGTCGCACGGCTGTGTTTGGCTGGGGCTTTGCCAAAGGGTCATCACCGCGAATGAGATTACGCTGGTGCGCCGCATTTTGGAAAATGTTAGGCGCGTTGCGCGCCCAACGCGCCCACCAAGTCGTCCTATTCCCGACCGGAATTTCGCCTGCCGGAGACCAGGCTCTCCTGAGTTTTTGATGACGAATTCTCTTCATCACCTTCGGAGGCACGTGCATCCGTATCCGAGCTCTTTGCTTTCGCCGGCTCAGAAAATGGCTTGGCTTCCGCCCCGGCAAGGCCGCGTTCAATGTCGCGTTCCGTTTCGGATTGGGCGTCGACGCTTGACTGCACGGGCTGATCGTCGTTCCCTTGGGGCCCTATCGAAACTTCGTCCATGATTGCTCTCCTTTACGAGTTAACGGTCGGCGAGGCGGCCCCGTTCCTCGGCCCGAATACCTTTGTCAAAGCCGTTGACTGGTAATGAACATGCACCGCGAGCCCTGCTGCTTTGCACTCGCGGTGCGTTTGAATGGACATTGAACCAGCGAAGACTATGAAAACATCGTTACCTGGTTTATTTGCTTCAGAAATGTGCAGTCGGAATGTCTCGAACTGCAAAAAAACCTTCGGGCGGCCGAAACTCGCCGCGCGTCGTGGAAGATAGGGAAGCGGACAAGAATGGCCGAAAACGAAAAGCAGTCTGACATCGCCTCGCTCACTGTTGAACTGCTGAGTGCGTACCTTGCCAACAACGCGGTGCCGTCGGCGGATCTCGCAGGTCTTATCCAGTCCACGAGGGCTGCTCTGACGCAGGACGCAGCTCCGGCGGCGCCTGAAGCAGAAAAGCCTACTTTCACGCCGGCCGTAACGGCCCGCAAGAGCCTGGCGTCGCCTGATCACCTCATCAGCCTCATCGATGGAAAGCCCTACAAGACGCTCAAGCGTCACCTGACGCGGCACGGCCTGACCCCCGAAACCTACCGCGAGCGCTACGGTCTTCCGGCCAGCTATCCGATGGTGGCCCCGGCATTCGCGGCCATGCGCCGTGCGATTGCGGAGAAGATCGGGCTTGGTAACAAGAAGGCGACAGATCCGGCCATACCGGCCGATGCGGAAGTAGGTTCGGACGATGCGGCGAAGGACAGCGTTGTAGCCCCCGTGGCCGCCAAGCTGAAGAAGCCGGCTGCCAAGACCTCTGCGGCAAAGGCCGCCAAGGCGCCTGCTCGCAAAGCGAAAGCGACCACGAAACCCACCGCCACTTCAGCGGAAACGGTGACCGCGCCGGTTGCAGAGGCCGCGGACAGCCCAGTTGAGCCGCAGGTCGCCGAGCAGGCCGTCGAAACTCCCGGCGCACCGCCCACCGCGACGAAGGCTCCGGCTCGCGGCGCAGCGCCAAAGAAGCAACCCACGAAGCGCATGGCGCGGACGCCGAAGTCTGCGGCAAAGTCCGAAGCGATTGCCCCGGTGTCGGAAGAAAACTCGTCCGCAGAAACCACCGATGCCCCGGCTACCGCAGAAAAGCCGAAGCGCCGCGGCAAGTTGGGTCTGTTTGGAAACGAGGCCGCCGACACAAGCGCTGTAACCGAGACCCCGGCCCCAGTTCCTGGCGCCAAGACGCGGTGGAAGCGCCCCGCCGCGAAGGCCAAGTAATCGGAACATCGGCCACCCTGTCGCTTTAGCGGCGGGGTGGCTGGGCGACGATCCCGCTGCGTAGACGAGCCGGATTGGGGGCCATGCGCAGTGCATCCGGAATGACCGGCCCTGGGGACACCGCGTAATTGATGTAGCCACTCTCCTGTGTGGTACGAAGTCGCATGCACGCTTCAACGCAGGAGAGTGACCGATGTCGATTTATGCAGGACTGGATGTGAGTGACAAGACCACGCATATTTGTGTGGTCGATGGCGACGGTGGCGTGCTGCGGCGCGACGTCGTGGCGAGCGATCCGGAAGTTCTCGCGAAATGGTTCCACAAACACAGTCGTGGAATAACGCGGGTCGTGCTGGAAACCGGAACCCTTTCTACGTTTCTTTATCATGGACTGAAGGAGCGCGATGTACCGATCGAGTGCATCTGCGCCCGTCACGCCAAGGGAGCGTTGTCGGCGCGGGTCAATAAAAGCGACGTGCACGATGCAGAGGGATTGGCCCAGCTCGCGCGGACGGGCTGGTTTAAGCGCGTCCACATGAAGGCGTCGGCCACCCACATCGACCGGGCGGCCTTGCGGATCAGAGCGCAGCTCATCACAACTCGCGTTGCAATGATCAACCAGCTGCGCGGACTTTTGAAGCTATTCGGGTTGCGTCTGAATCAGGTGACTACACCAGCGAAACGAGCCGAACGCCTCGCCGCGTTGTACCGTCAGCGTCCCGACCTGGAGGACGTATTCGCTCCCCTCGTCGCATGCGTCGATACCGTGGAGCAGCAACTGCGGGCGTCGGGTCGTTTGCTCGAGCGGCGAGCCAGTTCCGATACGGTGTGCGCCCGCCTGATGAGCGTTCCAGGCGTTGGTCCCATCACCGCGCTTACTTATACGGCCAGCATCGAGGATCCGCGCCGCTTCGCACGCAGCCAAGACGTTGGAGCGTACGTAGGTCTGGTACCTCGACGCACTCAGTCAGGAGAGCGAGATACCAAAGGGCACATATCCAGAGCCGGAGATGGTATGCTGCGTAGTGCCCTATACGAAGCCGCCAACAGCATTCTTTGCCGCGTGAAACGTCCCAGCGCACTCCAGGAGTGGGGTCGGCGTATGTCCGAAACAAAAGGTACCAGGCGGGCGCGAACCGCCGTGGCGCGCAAGCTTGCCGTGTTACTTCATTCCCTTTGGCTGAACGAGACCGAGTTTCGCTGGGCTTGAGCCTGGCGTCAACGTTCCCGGTCAGCCATGCCTCGGGCGATCTCGACCGGATTGTCGCAGCTTCGACTGCGTTGGGGACCCAGAGACGTCCGACATAAACGCCCGGCCGCGATCATGAAGGCTCGGATACTATCGCGGCATACCGCGGTCCGATGACCTCGAAGACAACCATTGGCTACCGGGAAAATGAGAAAACGGAGGCGCTATGAAAGTCTCAATTAGACAACGATCCGGACAGGCTCCTTTCAGGCGCCGACCGTGCCTGAGCCGCCCTTCGTTCATGTCGGCAAGAACCGTCGGGACGGTCCGACGTTGGGACTTTTCGCTCGGTCCGGTTCGGAGCCGCGTCCATAGGATAGCGGACATTCCCGGCTGAAGATGCCGATGTCTGCTGACGCCCTGATTGTGGACGTTCCCAAGTCGAAAAGGTCAACCCGAAATTGGACGCTCGTTCATGTGGCTCTACGAACCAATCTGCTTGGATTTGGCATTTAAAAAATGCGATCCAAGCTCCCCTCGGAGACCAACCGCGAACGATAAGCCGAGTGATAGTTCGGATATTCAGTGAAAAGTGCATGCCCTCCCCATGTATTCAGTCGCTCGTGGTCACATTCGTCCTACGTAAATAATTACAAGCGACAACACATTTATTGATCTCGAGAATTTACAGATCCGACGCAACGATAGATGTAAAGAGAATTTATTGGATTAAGTATAATATATAAAAACAATGCCACAAGAGGTGGAGGTCTAAAGCTCATCTAGCTCGCCCAAGAATCTCCGGAGGGGAGATTGCTTGCTCATAAGCTCTGGTTGGAGCTTACTTATCGCACCAGGTCAAAACTCCTCGTTATATTCTCAACAAAATCGTTCTCTACCGGGTGGAAGGTCCAACGCTCGCTTTCGTCGCAGATGGGGTCCATGTCGGCGGCGACTGGGTCAATGGTCCATTCCGAGAGGTAGGCGCCGCGCGTATCGGTGATGAAGGTGCGGGCGATGCGGCCCGCCATCGAGACGTAGAGCTCGCCCGAAACCGGGCAGCTCTTGTGCGCGAGCAGGCCAACAACGGGGGTGACGAGTTCCGGCCGCCATAGGCGGGTACTGCGTGACGTCGAGCCCGTCCGCCATGCGCGTGACGGCGCCGGGCAGGATCCGGTTCGACTTCACGTCGAAATCTGCACCCTCGAGCGCGATCATGTTGTTGAGGCCGATTATCGAGCTCTTCGACATCGCGTAGTTCACGCCATGCGCGATCGATTAGAGCCCGCCGATCGAACCGCTCAGCGCCACCCGGCCATACGCTGATGGAGGCGCACAAGGTTCAGTTTCTCTTTGCCTGGCCGCATCAGTGGGAGCAGCTGATGACCCCGAAAGATGAAAGCCGGAGGCTCACATAATACCCGGACACGAAACCGGGGGCCCTCAAAAGCTGCCGGACTTTAATCAAGCTTGGAGGAAATCCGGGGGTCACGTCAGGACACGCGCCCTGTCTCGGTCGATCCCCACGAGCAGAACGAAAGCGGCCAGAAGCCCCAAAAACTGGCAGACCGACCGTCCGAAGGCACCGTCACGCCAGAAGATTATCCTGAGTACCAGCGCTCCAGTAGCGTCTGACGCAAGGGCATCCCCAGGCGGAGATGCCGGTAACACTGCATCGAGTTCCGCATGAACATAGATGCATGGCATTTCGTAAGCGGCCCGATGTCCTTTCATGCCTTTTCGTGCCCCGTGTAGCAGGGGTGATGCCGCCTCTTTTCGGCGAACCGATGGCGAGGTTGGCGGGGCGAGACTTAATTGACACAACCGCGCAGGCTGGCCACGCGCCTCAGGGCTACGGTCGCGCACGCTCGCCTCGTCTGTCCGGGTGTGCCGGCTTTGCGATCAGTAGTCGGGACCGCGACATGCGCGAGGCGCGTGATTTTATCGGCGAGGGTCAGGGCAGGTACATGCAGCTGCTTTGGGTCCTCTCTAGGGCATTTGCTCGGCGCCGAGGGATGGAGCACGAACCTGATCCTGCGCATGACGCGGTTTGGAACGCTTCCCTTTCCAGATTGTTCGCTTCTCGAAACGGGAGTTTATGAAGTGCAGAATTTGGCATCGCGTGATGCGCTCGGAGCGAACGCAGCGAATCCGATTGCTATTCCAGCTGCTGGTTGGAAGCAGATTGTTTCGCGAAGCTGGCAAGAAGCCGGCGTCGATAATCTTGGCTTGATAGCTTCGGGTGTAGCATTTTGCGCAATCTTGGCGATGGTGCCGGCCTTGGGTGCCATTGTTCTCACCTACGGTCTTGCTGCAACGCCCGAGACTGTGGCCTCCCATATCAGCTCACTCACCGCGATGATGCCTGACGATGCAGCACGCCTGATCGGCGAGCAGCTGGCAAACGTCGTGGATACCTCCGGCGGCAAGAAGGGCATAGGTCTCATCATCGCTCTCGCGATCGCGTTGTATGGTGTCATGAAAGGTGCTTCGGCGCTCATCACTGCGCTTAATATTGCCTACGACGAGGACGAAACCCGAAGCTTTATTCGCGTGAACCTTTTGTCTCTCGGAATTGCCGCAGGTGGTGTGATGGTCGCGATTCTGGCCATGATTGCAATAGCTGCGATGGCGAGCCTGAACGCACTTTTTCCCTCAGCGCCGTCTTATCTGACGTTTCTCGTGACGATGGGGTCATATTTGTGCGTTGGGGCGGTAGGGGCGGGACTCGCCGCAGTCGCATATCGATTTGGACCCAACAGGGCAAATGCGAAATGGATATGGCTGACTCCGGGCTCAATCTTCGCATCGTCGACTTGGATGATCATCACCTTCGGATTCGGCGTCTATGTCAACAATTTTGGGAACTACGATGCCACCTACGGCTCGCTTGGAGCAGCCATGGTGTTGCTAACGTGGCTATATCTTTCGGCGTATGCTTTGTTGCTAGGCGCTGAATTGAATTGCGAAATTGAACGCCAGACTGTTCGCGATACGACGACAGGCACTGAGCGCCCGCTCGGAAAGCGGGGCGCGTACGCGGCCGATACAGTGGCAATCGACGGTTTCGAGACAAGATAGATAGCATGGCAGAGTCGCTCGGTTCTGCGAGAAGGGTCATGCTGCAACTCCTTTCCAGTCGCGCACCAGGCATGACAATCTGCCCGAGCGAAGTGGCGAGAGCCCTCGCTGCTGACATGAGGTCGGCGGATTGGCGGGCCAGAATGCCAATTGTTCACGCAGCAGTCGATCAGCTGCTATCTGACGGTACTGTACAGTTAAGTTGGAAAGGGCTGCCCCTTTTGGCACGAGCTGGACCATACCGGATCAAACGTTCCGACTGAGGTGAGATCGAAAGCCAGAACGTTTGATAAAATTACGCAAACCGACCACGTGCTTTTGATTTGGGTATCCCTTGGTTTTTAGAAATGTTCTCGTTTCAGAAACTTCGGAATTTCTAAGTCGGTGGGCGCCGCAATCGCTTTCTTGACCAACTCTGCGCACCGTGTTGTCGAACATCGCGATGTCCTCGAACACTACCATCTGCGGCATTCGAGAGTATCTTATAGGTACGATGCCGAATTCCCCCATCTAATGAATGGTGAGAAAGCTGCCGAGGACGGTATTGCGATCGATCGCTGCGTGGGATCCGATTATGTCGCTTTCCAACTGCCTCCGGCTACGCCGGTCCGCTCGCAGTTTGAATTAGCTCACGTCGTCGGCATTGCGCCGGTGAGATCGGGCATTTTGTCATCGCGATAGGCGGCAATCATTGAGTGAATATCGGCCTTTGCCTGAAATTTCGCCGCAAGAAGAGCAGTCCCACTGATCTTACGCTGGACAAACAGGGTATCGGTCGGTGGCAAATGCCAAGTGGCTCTGTCACCCGCCAAGATCATGGCTTGCTCGCGCAGAATCCTCAGGAATGACCGCTCGCTGAAATCAAACGGCCCCGGCTTAGCGAGTTCGGCCAGGATCACATCAATCATCTGGTCGACTACGTCGCGGTGCTTTGCCGCTGCGGCGCCCCCGAGAAACCCCGCTTCGACGGCTGCTGTCCGAACTGCGTCACGGTCGCCGTCGATGGCGGCCATGAGGAGGGCGCGGTACCCCTCCACCGTGCCAGAGGGTACTTCACGCGCTGCACCAAAATCCAGTAGGACGAGCTTACCCGTTGCTTGCTGCCAGCGATAGTTCGCGAAATTAGGGTCGGTCTGCATGATGCCCCATTCGAAGAGTTCGCGCAGTACCAACTGAACCATGGCCTTTGCCATCGCATCGCGCGTGTCCTGCGGCGCGGCGACTACGTCTTCAATGGGACCCCCTTCGATGTAATCCATCGCAAGAATACGCTGGGTCGTCAGTACGGCAATCGGTTTGGGCACAAGATAAGCCGGATCGTTGCCCACCAACTCGCTATACCGTTCCATCATCCACGCTTCACGCAGGTAGTTCGCTTCCTCGTGAAGCTGGCGCTTCGCTTCCGCCAGCAGCGGAGCGATTTCCAACTCACGCGGTAGAAGCCCCGTGACCCACAGCAAGGTGGCCACATTATCGACATCGGCGTCGATGCTGCGGGCTATTCCAGGATATTGAATCTTGATAGCGATTTCACGCCCATCGAGCAGTCGGCCACGATGAACCTGACCGATCGAGGCGGCAGCGAGCGGTGTTCCCTGAAAGCCGGACAGACGCTGGCGCCACTCGACGCCCCATTCAGCTGTCAGGACTGCATTAAGCTGGCGGTCTGTCATATGATGAGCTTGGTCACGCAGTCGCGCGAGCACTTGGGTGAATTCCGGCGGCAGGATGTCGCCAGCATCCATCGAGATCATCTGCCCCAGCTTCATGGCCGCACCCCGCAAATGGGATAGCTGATCGGCAAGGCGGAAAGCGTTACCTGGAGTGAGGAGTAAGTCGTTCATGCGCGGGCGCTCGCCGGAAGCCAAGCGTCGCACCCCTTCAGCCATGGCACCACCAGCGATTCCGCCTGCCAGCTTCCCAAAGCGGCTCAGGCGAGATAAACGCCCGGTCGGGACTATGCGGCCCCTGGGCTGTCTTTCATCTGTCATCACGCTCCTCAAAGACCAGCGGCGTGCGAATGGTCTTTATGGCAAAGGCTGCCGGGTCTGGTGTCTACTGAGCCATTGAGCGAGGTCCTCGTTCCCTTGCACAAGAGCCAGCGCCGCCGCGGTGTTGCCGGCGGCATCAACGGCATTAATATCGGCTCCCGCATTCAACAGCAGTTCGATAATCTCTCGGCGATCAAACAGAGCGGCCATCATGACAGCCGTTTGCCCTGCAGCGTTGCGCAGGTCAGGATTGGCACCGGCGGACAGCAGAAGCTGGGCGATAGGAAAATGGCCTTTGAACGCTACCCCCATGAGAGGGCTACCGGTGGCAGTGATACCGTTGGGACTTGCGCCGTGAGAAAGTAGCAGCGCGGAAGTGGTCTCGAATCCATGATAGCTCGCAAGGACTAGCGGCGTATGTCCCTTCGTGTCGGTTGCTTCGATATCCGCACCCGCTTCCAACAAGATTGGGATCATGTCGTCGCGGCCAATCCGGGAAGCTTCGAACAGCATTTCCTGGATGCGCTCAGGAGATGGGAGCGGCGGAAGCGCCGTAGGCGCCACCGAGTTTTGACCGGGAGGGGTATCGCTCATCGAATTCATCAATCTGCTGCCGCCTGGTTTTGAGTGAAAATGCCGGAGTCCATGCCTGGACGCTCCATCAGCTTGCCGCCGGACCACATCACGGCAATCGCGGCCACAAACACGGTTAGAGGTGCTATTCCCAGATAGATCGGCTTGCGACCTGACCCGCCGTTATGCCGGGGCGGGTTCTTGCGATTATGACCCATGTCGCCGCTCAGGCCGCTTCAGCGCGCGCAGCATGACCCGCCCACAGATGGCCGCGGTATCGTTCGAAACACAGCTTCCCGCACAGCAGGCGCATAAGTGCTCCTTCTGCTATCGCCACTGCCCGCCTAGGATCTTCTTCGATCAGAGGACGGAGCGCCTCGCGGTTCCAGGTTTCGCTGTGCTTGACGTCCAGCACTGCATGCAGGTCGAAGTATCGCCGTTCACGGTTGGATAGACCAACACGCCGCAGTCCTTTTGCCACCATTGCTGAACGCCCTGGCGCTGTCAGTTCGATGACGCCCAGTGCGCCCACCGAGTGCCAGGCATAGCGTCGGGAAGTCGCAAGACCGGTCATGGTATTGGCTAGCGCCAAGCTTTCGGGGACCGTGGTGGGGATAGTTGGTTCGACATTGAGAGCTTCGGATACAACGGTCAGCATCGGTCCGTGCATACCCTTTGGATTACCGCAGCCCATCTCGTCCCAATAATTGCGCGCCAACTCAAGCTTTGCCCGATCGGGCAGCTTGACCTGGGTGAGAGCGACAAGGTCGTCGAAGCCAGCTTCGCCGGCCGCCTCTTGCTCAAAGAACCAGCGCAATTCTTCGCGGGTCGCGTGTTCTGCCAGCCACGGAAACAGAGGATCGTTTTGTCCTGGCCCTGCCTCGATCAAGCCCTCGAACCACGATACAAAACCAGCGGGATCGGTGGGTACTTCCGCGATTCCAGCGTGAATGGCAGCGCGCAGATATTCAAGATATTCACCTTCGACGACCCGCATCCGGGCATCTTCGGCGAGGGTCTGGGCCCAGTCGTCCGTAGGGAACTCCGGTGCCAGCCGTCTGTAATTCCACATGGCCAGCGACTGTTGGAAGGCGTCGGAGAAATAGAATTTGCTCAGGTCGCAATCTCGTTGGGGATGAAAATTTCGCATTGATATCGATCCTCGAGCCTGCTTGGCTTAGCAATAAGTGAGAAGGCGGGAGAGAGCATTCACCGCAATGCTTGGCGACGTTCGCCACGCCGATCGGGGCTGACCCATTCCGAGAGTTGTTGGTTGGGCGAGCGGACTTCCCGCCTTTGCGCAATCCAGCTCATAGTGACCCCATACCGCTTGAGATCTTCGATCAGCAGGTCGAGGCAGGAACTGGCCTCGGTTGGCTCGATAAACGCCGCGTCGGGCATCTCCTCGCCAAACATGGTCAACGCCTCCCATGCGGTCCTGAATGAGCGAACGTCGTATCCGCCACGTTCCAAACGCGCGACTTGTAAGCGGCGAGGCGCATATGCCTGGGCAACTACCATCGCGACCAATCTGGTTTGCGAATTTCTCTCCATGCAATGCAAATGCGCAGCCCTGCGCAGAAGCTCCCGTAGTTTTGTATTTATCAGGCTGATCTGAGTTAAACGGCGTGCCGAGCGGATTAGGCGCCATAAGCGATAATCGGCACCGACATCATCGGTAAGCGGGCCGGCGGGCTGGGTGTGGCCAAAGCCCAGTTCGGGATCAAACGGCTCGGAGGAGTTGTCTGGGTTTTTTGCCGTCGAGAAAAGTATCTAGCAGATAGTCGTGGACCATGACGTTTGAAAATGCCTTGCTGGATGAACGCCGCTCGCTCGGGCATAAAGTGACGCCGCGACGCAGACGTATTCACTCAGCTTAAATTGTTCAGCGCAGCCAGGAACAAGGCCTTGAGATTTCGGCGGGTGGTCATGGCGGTTTCGTAGTCTTCCTGGAAGCGCGCCATCTCCTCGCAGGAAGAGAATGTCCGGCTGGCGCGGGCCACCGCATCACAGGACTTGATCCAGGGCGCGTGCTGTCCGGCACCGGTCCGGTACAGCGCCCGCGCCTCGTCGCAGACCGTCTTGGCTTTGTCGGTACAGGCTTGCGAAAGCGCCACATAGGCAAGGAAGTCCGCCCTTGCGTAGCGGCTCGGCGCAGCGTCGCGCACGGCGAAGACGGTCTTGGCGAAAAAGTGGCATCCCTCAGGGTCGATCATGTCGGCGTCGTTGTGCAGGAAACAGGCGAGCGCCAGCCTGGACCATGCCTTGTCGAGATCGCGGCTGACCCCGGTCGCAGTCAGGTGCATCCAGCCCAGGTACTTGCAGGCGTAGGGCCCACGCCCTGGGTCGTCGCCGTCGCACACGCGCGTGAACCGAGCCTGGGCCTTGGCATAATCGCGCAGCTGGCGGTTCTGCAGATAGAGCTTGCCCGCCTCGTAGCAGCCGAGGTCGTTGAGGCCAGCGTCGCAGGACATATCGTAGTGACCCAGCGCACCGCGCAGATCTCCGCCGCGAGCTGAGCCAACGCCGCGGCTCCAGCATGTATCGACGTTGAAGTCCGCCTTGCACGGCGGTGACTGGTTGGCTGGCGCCGGATACTGGATCTCGTAGTTCGGAAACGCTTCGCCGTCGGAAGACCGTTCCCTTCCGATTTCGCGCATGCGCGCCAGGAAACGGTCGTGGACCCGCCTGATGCTGTCCGGGCGGCAGTTCAGCGCGGCCAGCGTATTGCCGGCACGGCTGACCGTCAGCGTTGCGAAGGGCCGGAGAGCGGTCGGGTCTGGCGCGGCTCCGTTCCTGAAACCTGCCGTCATGCGATAAGCGGTGTCGCCGTTGCTGAAGGTCACGATCTCGTCGATCGTGTCGCCCGGGCCGTTCTTTCGGCGATAGTCGAGATCGGCCAAAGGGCTGCTTAGCGTTAGTTCCGGCTTTTGCAGGGCCGAGCCGTAACGATAGGTGGCGCGTGTGCCCGTGATGGAAACCGAAACCTCGCGATCCTGCCCCTCAATTCGGCAGGTCAGCACGGCCTCCTCCTGCCGTGCATCCGATGCGACTGCCCCGCTCGTCGAAAACGCGGCGACAATCGTGAGAAGGGCCTGGGCGATATATCGCATCGATCTATTCCTCATCCGCGTTGCGATCGGCCGGCTCATCGTTCTTTGGGGGCGGCGTGGAACGATCAGCGATCGCACTGCGTGAAAGGGCAAGGGCTTTCGCGGCATGGCCAGCAGAAGGGGTCTTAGCAGCGCGTTGACGAAGTCGGTGTGATCTGATTCAGCCTGGATACGGAAAGAAGGTGGTCAGCGACGATGGCGATGCGACGTGATGGTGATGTGCAGGCGGATCTGATCGTGTCGTGGTCAGATATACCGCGCTCTCCCGGGCACGCCTTTTACGACAAGCTTCAGAAGCTGCTGGTGGATGCCGGGTTCGACCGCTTTGTGGAAGAGGCGTGCCAGGCCTATTACGCTGCGCGGATGGGGGCGCCATCGGTACCCCCCGGCCGATACTTTCGGATGCTGCTGATCGGCTATTTCGAAGGCATTCACTCCGAGCGCGGGATTGTGTGGCGGTGTTCGGACTCGCTTTCGCTGCGCGAGTTTCTGCGGTTGACGACGCGGGAGAAAGTCCCCGACCATAGTTGGATGTCGAAGACCCGCAGCCGGCTGCCGCACGAGGTTCATGACCAGATATTTGCCTGGGTTCTGGGGCTCGTAGCAGATCATGAGCTGGTGAAGGCCGAACGGATCGGCGTGGACGGATCGACGATGGAAGCCAATGCGGCGCTGCGCACGATCGTGCGGCGCGACACTGGCGAGACGTATCGTGAGATGCTGACGCGCATGGCGCACGAGAGCGGTATCGAGACACCAACAGCCGACGACCTGGTGCGCCTTGATCGCAGACGCACGGGCAAGAAGCTGTCGAACACGGATTGGGAGAGCCCGGTCGATCCGGACGCCAAGGTGGCGCGGATGAAGAACGGCTCGACGCGGCTTGGTTACAAGCCTGAACATGCGGTCGATCTGGATACCGGCGTGATCGTCGCAGCGCCGATCCATCCTGCGGACAAGGGCGATACGAACACCCTCGAGGCGACGCTCGAGGCGGCTGCGCGTAACCTGGCGACAGTCGATATGGCACCGGCCCCGGGCATCCCGTGCGAGCTTGTAACCGACAAGGGGTATCACTCCCGCGAGGGCCTCAAGGCACTCGCAAACGGGCTGTGGAAGACCCGCATATCGGAGCCCATGCCCGCCAAAGGCATCCTGCGCTGGCACGGTGACGAGGAAGCACAAAAGGCGGTCTACGCCAATCGCGCCCGCCTGAAATCCCGCATCGGACGCAAGACCATGCGCAAGCGCGGCGAGATGGTGGAACGCAGCTTTGCCCATGTCCTGGACCGGGGCGGCATGCGCCGCGCATGGCTGCGTGGGCGCGAAAACCTCCACAAGAGGTATCTAATCCACGTCGCCGGCTTCAATCTGGGCATCCTCATGCGCGCACTGTTCGGATGTGGCACACCGAGGGAGGCCGCCAGCGCTTCACAGGCGTTTTTGCTCGTTGCTCAGACCGAAAACGCGCTGATCTTCGCCCTCGTCGGCCAAGTCGCAGCCGAAACCGGTGTCCTGCTTATCATCATGTCTGCGGGGCCGGGCTGAGCGCCGTCCCGAAAAATCGACTTCGGCAGCGGGCTGTTAGGGTCGAGCGCGAGGCTGCGCTCCAGCAAGGCGATGGCCTGGGCGTCGTCACGCTCTCGCCCGTTTCCGGTCTGGTAGGCCCGGCCGAGCGTAAAGCAGCTTTCTGCCTCACCCAGCCCGCACGCTTCGTCATGCAGATCGAGGGCGCGCTGACGGTCCCTCGCGGCGCCTCGGCCGTCGTCGATCATATTTGCGAGATTACCGCAGGCGCTGGGGTCCTTGGCCTCGCACGAGGGTTCGAACAGCGCGATGGCGCGTTTGTAATCACGTCGCAGGCCCAGGCCATCGCGGTAGAGCACGCCTAGGTTGTAGCAGGCGTGCTGATCGTCGGCGTTACAGGCTTGTCTGAACAACCGTGCTGCTCGGCGATGATCGCGCGGCACGCCTCGTCCCAGCGAATAGGACGCACCGAGGTTGGCGCAGCCTGCCGTCGAGTCGTTCGTGCAGGCCCGCTCGAACAGCGCGGCGGCGCGCGCATCGTTCTTGGGAACGCCGACGCCGTTGATGTAGGCAAGGCCGAGGTTGGAACATCCGGTCGCCTCGCCGCCATGGCAGGCATAGGCGTAGTAGGCGCGGGCGATATCGGCCGATTGCGCGACGCCTTGCCCCTTGCCGTAGGCAAATCCCGTCATCGTGCAACCTGGCATGTCGCCCAGCTGACAGGCCTTGCCGAGGGTCGCAACGCCCAGAGCATCGTCGCGTCCAATCCCGTTCCCTTCGAGAAGCCGGTCGCCGAGGCGGGTGCAGGCACTGGCATCATCGTCCTCGCACAAAGCCTTCAACTCGGGAACGATGTCGATCCGGGCGACTTCCTGAGCCGGCGCCGGGGCGGTCAGCCCGGCAAGTCCAGCAACCAGGGCGACCGACAGCACGATGGCGCGGATCATTGCGTGGTACACGCTTGATCGGCGCATACGAAGGGCGCGTCATCGCCGTCCTTGGGAGCGATGCTTGCGCGGAAGTGCAGGTCTTGCGGGGTGGCTGCCAGAACCGTGATTTCGATGTCGCGGATATGGATTGTCTTCAGGGAAGCCGGGAAGTGCATCGTCTGGGCGCTGCTGGCGTGCGCGAGATCATCGATACTGTAGCCGCGCAAGTCGAAGGCCAGCTCTCCCTTTTCGATCCCGCGATAGGCAATATCGTAGATCGTGCCGCTTTCGATCGTATCGTAATTTCGGGCGTCGGGAATTTCCACCCCCTTGGCATAGTCGCGCGGCGGGACGACGGCGTGACCCGCAGTGGTGGCTTGCGCTGTTCCGAAAGTGTCAGGCGAGGGCGCCGTCGAGCGGATGACCGGTACCTTGGGGTCCGCGCGCATCCGTTCATGCAGGTCGGCCGGGCTCACCGACGCCTCGGTATCGGCGATCAGCGCTTCGGCGAAGGCGACCTGGTCGATCGCCAAAGGGAAGCCGTCGGTCTCGGTTCGATCGGCAGCGCAGACGAACTGCAACTGCGCGGCTCCTACCGACCCGGCTTCTAAAGCGTTGGGGCCGGCGTAGCTCAGCGCCGTTTCATCGAGCCTTTCCTCATCTTCGCCGTAGCGCAGGAACAGGTCCCACGTTTCGGTGTTGTCGCGGCAGTTGCCAATCATGGAGGCGCGCAGCGAGGCGGCGGGGTTGCCGGGTTCGCGAAGGATCTGGCTGGCTTCGTACCGGACTGTGTCGCCGTCCCGCACAATCGATTCGGCATCCACGAACAGCACCTTGTCGGCACCTTGCGTCACGTACCACCACTGCGATGCCCGCGCCTGCGCCGCCGAAGGCAAAAGCATGGCTAAGCCACAGGCAAGAATTCCAGGCTTCATCCAAAGCTCCCCTGTCATTATGGAGACCTTAGACGGCACAAGTCGTAGCTTACAACCGCAGCTGCTTATCTCCGCAGAGGTGATGCGATCACCTGGGATCGCAAAAGTTGACGGGAAGGAGGGGCTGCAGTCCGTCAGATTAAGGCTTATAGGCAGCCGCTGTTCAGGAGATGCCTGCCACGGCCGGGAACCGGAGAGCCGTGGCGAGATTCTTGCCACATTACTGCAAGCAGAGTTTTTGATGACCATTGAAGTCCTGATCGTCGATGATGCCCCCTTCGTTGCCCTCGACCTGGAGGATACCGTATTCGACGCTGGATTTATGGCTCTGCAGCCGTGCGGCTCGGTCAGCGGCGCGCTTGCCCTTCTCGATCGGCGATTACCCGATTGTGCAATTTTGGACATAAACTTGGCCGACGGCGATGTATTCCCCGTAGCGGATCGCCTGATTGCCGCAGGCGTGCCAATCATATTTCACTCGGGAATTTCGGATACCTCTGCGGTAAGGGCGCGATATCCCGGCGCATATTTCTGCCTGAAACCTTGTCCGCAAGGAGAACTGTCAGAAACGCTGCGCCGGGCGACTTCCGGCAAGGCTCCAAGTGCTTTCGTTGAGCGAGAAGGACCAGAAGGTCTGACAAACGCGCCGTTGCGCTAACCTGACTAGGCGTGGCTCGATCAGCTGAATCGAGATTCCCCGGTCGACGAGATTATTCTTGCTGTCCTCATGGAAATTCCGTCGGCTGTTCAAGGCTACTCAAGACCATTTTTCGAGATTTGTGCCGCAGAGTTGCGCGAACCCGGCGGCATCCCACATAGGGAGCGTGAGCCGCTCGTTGATCCGAACCGCCAATCTTCACCGTTGGCTGATTTTAATTGCAGGCGACCTGCATTGGGAGACGCCGCGCCTCTGCGATGCGCTGCTGGAAACGTACTACTGGGTAGTCGGCCCTATGCTCGCGATCGACCCCGAGAAACTGCGACCGAGCAATGACCAGGATGGGTAAGCAGCGCGAAAGAGCCAGTCGCTACTGTGCGGCCGCCTGATCGCAGCCGGAGCATTAGCTGGCGTGGCGCCAGGAAGAGCAGGCATACGCGAATGACGCGGGCCGCGCGCCGATTAGGCCGCGGGGCGCATCTCCATTTCGAGTTAACACTCTTTTTGTAGAGCATCGACCAAAAAAGCCTCTGACAAGGGCTGCGGAACCGGCAACCTCTTGAAGCCAGGTCGTGCCAGCAGATAGCCTTGCATGTAGCGGATGCCGATCTCGCGCAGAGCGTTGTACTCGCCCACCGTCTCGACGCCCTCTGCGACGACGGCAATGCCAAGCGCCCTCGCTATCGCCACCACACCCGAGACTATGATCTGTCGCGGCTCGCTTTGATCGACGCCGCGGATCAGGTCCATGTCGAGCTTGATGAGATCGGTCTGGAACTTCGCCAGCAGGCCCAGCCCCGCATGGCCTGCCCCGAAGTCGTCGATCGCCGTCGTGAAGCCCATTTTGCGGTAGCTCGCGACGATATTGCGGACATGGTCCGTATCGATCATCTGCTCGTTCTCGGTGAATTCGAAGATCAGCCGATCGGTCGGAAAGCCGACCTCGCGGGCCGTCTTGAGCGTAAGCTGGATACACGCTGCCGGGGAATACACGGCGTTGGGAAGGAAATTGATCGAAAGCTTGGCATCTGAGGCGAGGATCCCGGCATCGACCGCACCTTTGATCGCGGCGACCCGGCATTGCTGATCGAAGGCATACATGTTCTCAGCTGTCACTTTCGACAGCACTTCGGCCGCGCCTTCGCCGTTGCCGCCGCGAACCAGTGCTTCGAAGGCGAATGGGCGGCCCGTTTCGCAATCTACTATCGGTTGAAACGCCATCGCAAGATCGAAGGTAGCGCCTTCGGATCTGCAGCCCTGACATCCTGTTTGCATGTTGCCGTCTCCTGCCCCCCGTGCCGAGGTTAAAAGACGAGAAATAATAATGCCTTAACATCAGCAACAGATTCGCTGGCGCCGTTGCCTTTTGCGAAGTGGGCAAGACAGGAAAATGCCGGCTCGTCCGCTATTGTCTACCTTGGGTTCCGCTGGCGGGGAGAACCTGTCCGTGATCAACCGACTGCGCCGTATCGAAAGAACGAACTGCAGCCCAGATCATCACGGCCGAAACAGCGATGATCAAGCCGTAGATCACCTTGGCCCATGGCCCAAGCCTATGTTTTCCATATCCCATGACGCCATCTTCCCGTGCCAGTGGGGCGCGGCGGTCCCCTGCAAGTCGCCGCGCCCGGACGCCCGGTAGAATAATCGGGGTTCACTCGACAACGCACAACAGCACATAGCGCCGCATGATGCGGTCAACTGAAGCAGATTGTTCCATCAGCCTCGTCGCAGTGCGAAGGAACGTCATTGGCGGCGTCTGTTTGATGAATAGCCTAGAGTGGAGCATCCGCGTCGGGCTCGCACTCCGGGAGCGGAAAGTGCTCAATAATCCGCTTATTCCGGCGCGATCGCGGTGTCGGACACAATATTTCCGCTCTGAAGGGGTGTGAGGAGCGGTGTCAGATCGAACCCTTCGGCCGTCGCGCTTGACAGGTAATCCTCGCGTACAGCGCCAGGCAGTTGAGGCGTGCGCGAAAGCAGCCACAAATTGGCGCGATCAGGCGTTCCCACCAAAGTTATGGTATAGTCCGGCGATATCCGCATCACCCAGTAGTCACCTTTGGTAAAAGGGAGCCAGCGCAAGTATTGCGGCAGGAAGCTGACCTTCAGCCTGGCATTGCCTTCGTCGATCGGAAAAGCCTGTCCGATCGCCTGATCAGGTTTACCGTCTTCGTCGATGCAGCGGTTGTCGACCTTGATCGAGCCATCCGGATTGAGCGAATAGGTCGCGGTGATGTCGCTCGCCTGCGTGTCTTCCCACTTGAGCGGCAGCCGGCAAATCTCGAACCAGGTTCCAAGGTAGCGGTCCAGGTCGAGGTGGGACACGGTGGTGATCGGTTGCGAGGGGGTACTTGTCTGGGTCTCCATGCACAGGAGAACTGAGGCGATGAGCTCCGGTTCCTTTGGCTCGCTGGCCCGAAGTCGCCCCTTGAGTCATCTGATGGTAAAGCGCCTTTTCATCAACGATGCTCAACAATCCGAAAGGCCCGAGGTGCAAGACCCTTCTGCCTGGCGAAGTGGGGAGCCGAGACAAGGCCCGACCCGACTTACCCTCTGTCTCAGGGGGCTGGGCCTAGACTAGCTCGATGGCAATGGCTCGTGGGCCGGCCCACAAACGTGGGAGGTGGAGATGCGAAGGTGTTTCGCTCGCTGCTCCGGCGGTCCTTTGCCTAATGGGATGGCATATCCCCGACAGCAGCACCGTGATGACCGACGACGTACATCAAATGCAAGGGCTGCCGCGTGCTGATTTACCGAAGCAAGAACCGCCCGTGGTGCAAGGCACGAGTGGCCATTATCGAGGCTACGTTCCGGAGTTGATTGCAGGAACCGGAAAAGGTCCACACGAGCGATGCGCCGGCTTGCGCCGGGAGAGATCGCCAGTTCAATAGCATGAGTTTCCCCAACAATATCTGGGAGAATGCTGCGAGATCGCTTTGGCGAGCCATATTCGAGACATGTAATGCCGGCTACCTAAAGCCTTCAACCGCTGCAATGGCTCGCTAGCTAATCCATTCGCGGTAATCGAGCGCATGCGTTGATTGGGATGGCCGCTCAGGAATGCGCCGCGTTCAGGAATTCGTCGAGCGTTTCCGGTTTGCCGATTGCAATCGGCATCGTCCACTCAGCCAGATCGGCGTTTGATCCCTCGAAGCTTTCGAAGGGGTGCCAGACATCGTCCCGCCGCTCTAGAATTCCCCGTCCGCTCGCACTTACAAGGGCCATGCCGCCCGCCACGTCCCACATGTTAGGTCGCTCAAACCACGCCATGTCGAGAAGCCCTGCTCCCACGAAGGCGCATTCGATTGCTGCGGAGCCAGTCTTGCGTCCATCCCAGCTGAACTTCTGGCGCGAGGCATGCGGTTCACCGCCGAGCTTGCGTCGAACGGCTGGATTAGCGTGGGTGGCCAGCGGAGCGCCGTTGAAGCGCAAGTCGCGAGAGGAAACTGCATGATATACGCCAGCTTCAAGGGCGTGGCTGGTACTGCACCATAATGCTCCTACTACGGGTCTGCCGCGAAACGTGACGCCTACAGAGGACGCAAAAAGCGGGAAACCGTTGATGAAATTGGTCGTCCCGTCGATCGGGTCGACAGCCCAGACGAAGTCGTGCCCGCGCCCTGGCCGATGATCCATTTCTTCGCCAATGATGTCGTGGTCCGGGAAACGATCGGCCAGGCGCTCGCGAATCATCCGCTCGACGCGGCCATCGATTTCTGAAACCGGATCGGTGAAACGCTCAGGGTCTTCTTCGAGTCCCTTATACCGGACCTGCAGCATGCTGCCGAGTGCTGCGCGGATTTCGTTGCCGCCAAGCTGGGCGAGTTCGATGGCGAGGGTCTCGACGTCGCTCAAGAGTTGGCTATCGGGCTGGTCAGGTAAGGTCATCTGTAGTTCTCCTGGGGAACAAGGATCCGCACCGGGCCGGAACGAACGCGAATGTCGACGCTGCCAAACACGCCTTGATCAGGGCATCGGTCGTCGACGCGGAAAGGGCGTTGCTCTACCGTTAGCTTAAGGCACGGGGCTTGGAGAGGTTTGATAGGGCATGGCTGATCGTCCGGATCTTCGGCCCAGGCGAGCATTTCATTTCGGTCAGCGGAGGTGACGATCACGACGTCTAGCAGTCCGTCACCCGGATCCGCGTGGCAACCCAGACGTAGGCGAGGCCCCGCGAGCGGTATGCTCATTACCTCGACCATCAGGCAATCTCCAGCCCACTCCCAACCGTCGGCTTTGACACAGCAACGGAACGTCGTCGCTTCCTGCAAGGCCGTTCGAAAAGCTGCGCGTCCATTGCCACGTTTTTCCTCGGCGGTGTCAGGTTCGCCGTCGACATCATCGAAAGACTGGGTCAGCACGCCGGCCCCCACTGCTTCGACGAACTGCTTGTGCCCCCAAGGTCCGTGGGCCTCACACCGGTCAAGCAGGGTCCAGTTGGACAGGGACCAGCGGCGCGGAATATTGCGCCAGTCGCCTTCAATACCAAGAGCATGCGCAATGTTATTGGACCCGCCCAGAGGCAGAACCCCGATCGGCCGTTTGCCATTATCGAGCAGTGATACCACGTGCGACACCGTGCCATCACCGCCTGCCGCGATCACGAAATCAAATTCTGCAGATAGCGCCTGCTCCAGGTCCTCCTCACCATGAGCGCAGTAGATTGTATCAAAACCTGCTTCCCGCAACACCCGTTCTATGTGCGCACGCGGTACAGGGTCAGTTCCTGCGTTCTCATTATGCACGATCAACGCACGCGGTTTCTTTCGAATGTCCATGGTCTTTCCCATCATCCGTAATAGCGCCGATGCTCCGTCCGTTCCGGCCCGAAATGAAATGTAATCCCGCGCTGGCGAATGGATTGATCCCATTTCCGTCCAAGTGGATTCCCCGGTCTAGAGCTGATCGGCAAAGCGGAAGGTCTGCTGCTGAAGGCGCAAAATTCTCCGCTGAGCGTTCGGCATGGGTCGGATCTGCGGAATCTGTGACAAAAACTGCCACTCCCGACGTCAGGGGCAACCACCAGTGCCAACCGATTTGACAGCGCGCAGCATCCGACTGTGGCAGCAAGCAACGCTACCGAGCGATCCGAGGGTTCCACCGAACAATTTCCTGGAGGGTGTCCGCCTTGGTGATGGATTTATCTGGAAACGCTTCGTTACAAAACTCGATGGCGATCGTTACGCCGATGATCACTTTCGAGGACGCCTGCTACCTTATGCCGATACCCATTCCCGCAGATCGCGCTCAGACGCTGGATGCCACTCGCACGCTGAAAATGGCGAAATCGGCACACGCATATGTTCGCGGGAATACAGCGAAGTTCTATGAATGGCTGGCGGTGTCGCATCGCGTGCCCGAGGGACCGGCAATCTGGATCTGCGGAGACTGCCATCTTGGCAACCTCGGGCCAATTGCGAGCGGCGACGGGCGTATCGCGGTGCAGATACGTGATCTTGATCAGGCCGTCGTGGGCAACCCGGCACATGACCTGATCCGGTTAGGCCTCTCGCTTGCGACAGCGGCGCGCGGTTCGGATCTTCCCGGTGTCACGACCGCGCGAATGATGGAAGAAATGATCGAGGGCTACGCTGCTGCCATGAACGATTTAAGGGATGGTGACCCCGGCGACGAGCCGAATGCCGTCCGCAGTATCCGCCGCAAGGCGTGGGCACGCCGGTGGCGCCATCTTGCCCGCGAAAGGCTCGATGACGACACTCCCAAGATTCCGCTGGGGCGCAAGTTCTGGCCGCTAGCGAAAGACGAAGACCAAGCGCTGCGCCGACTCTTTGAGCGCCCGGAAGTAACCGAGCGCATTCTAGCCTTCGAGAAACACGACGAAGACCGTTCGGTGCAGATGGTTGACGGCGCCTATTGGCTCAAGGGATGCAGTTCGCTTGGGCTTTTGCGCTATGCAGTGTTGATAGAGATCAGAAGGGACAGGAACCGTCCGGTTTATGCACTTGTTGACATAAAGGAGGCGGTCGATCCGATTGCGCCGGCCTATCCTCACGCCTCTATGCCTGCGGACAACGCACACCGGGTGCTCCAGGCAGCGCGCGCCTTGTCACCACATCTTGGAGAGCGAATGATACCAGTCGAGATGATGGGAAAATCGCTGTTCATTCGGGAACTGGCGCCTCAGGACCTTAAGCTGGAAATCGGCCAATTCAGCGAAAAACAAGCTGCGAAGGCTGCTCGATATCTCGCGTTTGTTGTGGGCAAGGCACATGCGCGGCAGATGGACGAGACGACCCGTCGGGAATGGTCACGGCATCTGGACGCGGATCGCCGTTCCTCGATTGATGCGCCGTCATGGCTATGGGAAAGTGTGGTGTCTTTGGCCGGCCGTCATGAAAGCGGCTATCTCGAGCATTGTCGCCTTTACGCGCTAGCTGCTTGAGAGGAAGATCCTGGCGATGCTGCCTGGAGGCAGGCCAAGGATCGCTCGTATCGGGGGAACGTGGCGCGGGCGCAATCGCTATGCCCTGAAGCGTGCGCTTCATTCCCGTCTGGGTGGGAAAGCTGCGACGATGCGCACCGGCACGCCCTTGGAGGCGGGCGTCTTCGATTCTTCGCCGTGATACCACAAAGGGATGAGCGGGTTCATCTCGGGATAGTATGCCCCAATACAGCCGCGCGGCACAAGAAATGGAGTAACGGTAAGCCCGTCGACCTGCCGATGGACCCCGTCGCCTGCATCCCCGATGAGCCCGATCACCTGGCCTTCGCAAAGCCCCGCTGCAACGATGTCCTCGGGGTTCATGAGCACGACATCGCGCGTGCCCTCGATCCCGCGGAGACGATCGGAATAGCCATAGATTGTGGTGTTGAACTGGTCGTTGGAGCGCAGCGTCATGAGGCGAAAGCGTCCTGGTGAATCCGCGAAACCGATTGACCGCATCGCGGTAGGAACGGTGAATTGCGCCTTGCTGCTTTGGGTCTTCCAGATACGTTCACGTGCGGGATTGCCGCGGTAGAAACCGCCGGGGGTAAAGACGCGCTGGTTGAAGTCACGGAACTGCTCAGGATAGGTGTGCTCGATGCACTCGCGGATCTTCGCGTAGTCGTCCGTCCAATCGTCCCAATACACTTGGGGGTTGGGTGGCAGCGTGGCCTTGGCCATGCCGGCGACGATCGCGACTTCCGAACGCAAGTGTTCGGACGCCGGCCCGTTCTTGCCGAGCGAGCCGTGGATGCAGGAAAGCGAATCTTCCATCGTCACAGCCTGCGGGCCGGTGCGCTGCACGTCCTGTTCGGACCGCCCGAGGCACGGCAGGAGATAGGCGACCTCACCGTGCACCAGATGGCTGCGGTTCAGCTTAGTAGCGATCTGCACAGTCAGGCGCAGCCTGGTCCAGGCCTCCTCCATCTTTTCGCGCTCAGGGATGGCACGGATGAAGTTGCCGCCCAGGCCGATGAACGCCCGTACTTCTCCGGAGAGGACCTTATGGCACGCCGTGACCGTGTTCAGGCCCTCCTCGCGCGGAGGCGCGAACCCGAACTGCTCGGCCAGTCTGTCGAGGGGCACGAGGTCCGGTTTTTCCGAGATACCCACAGTCCGCTGACCCTGCACATTTGAGTGGCCGCGCACGGGTGAGATGCCAGTGCCTTCGCGACCGACATTGCCTTTAAGCAACCATAGATTGGTGAGCGCGGCAATGTTCTGCGAGCCGTGGACATGCTGGGTCAGCCCCATGCCGAACATGGCGATGGCGCGAGGCGCATCGATGTAAATTTGGGCCGCTTCGCGAAGGTCTTCACGCGAGAGCCCGCTCTCGCGCTCGATCTCGTCCCAGCTCGTCGCTTCGACGTGGGCCACCAGATCATCGAAGCCAGAAGTGTGCTGAGCAATGAAGTCGACATCGAGAACGTGTTGTTTGTCGTCGCGCCACCGTTCCTTCTCAGCAGCGAGGACATGCTTGATCAGTCCGATTATCGCCGCGATATCCCCTCCTGCCTTGACTTGCAGGTAGAGCGTAGAAATCTCCGTCTTCTTGGGCGTGAGCATCTCCACCGGGCTTTGGGGGTTCTTGAACTCCTCGAGACCTTTTTCGCGGATAGGATTGAACGTGACGATCTTCGCGCCGCGCTTGACCGCCTCCTGCAAGGGGTGAAGGAGGCGTGGGCTGTTGGAACCGGTATTCTGCCCAAAGAAAAAGATGGCATCGCACACATCGAAATCGGCCAGGACACAGGTTCCGACAGGAGATCCGATCACCTTCTTCAACGACACCGAAGTCGTCTCGTGGCACATGTTGGAGCTGTCGGGCAGGTTGTTGTGACCATACAGCCTGGCAAACAGAGCATATAGGTAGCTGGTTTCCAAGCTCGCGCGTCCGGAGGCGTAAAACACCGCCGAGCCCGGGTCGATCGCCTTAAGTTCGCTACCGATCGCTGCGAAGGCTTCCTCCCAAGAACATGGAACGTAAGTATCGGTTTGCCGCTCATAGCGCATCGGATGCGTCAGGCGGCCCTGCTGTTCGAGGTCGTAGTCCTTCCACGTTCTAAGATCACTGACCTTGTGATTGGCGAAGAACTCGGGGGTACAGCGGCGGCTCGTCAGTTCCCAAAGCGTGGCCTTTGCGCCGTTTTCACAAAATTCCAATGCATGCGGCTTGGCTGGCTTTCCCCATGCGCAAGAAACGCACATGAAGCCCTTTACCTTGTTCTGCCGCCTCAGCGTATCCAAGGCACCCGGGGTCGGACGTTCGCGCCAGGCGGTCTGGACTATCCCGCGTAGCGAGCCCCACCCACCTTCAGCACCGTCTTAATGGACTGTGCCGTCTTTTTCGTCAGTCATGGAACAGTCCAGCAGTTGAACGGGCGAGCGAGGTGCAGTGGCCTCATCTGGTCGAGAGCGACCGGACGCGACAGCCGTGTTCCGGCTCAGCCGGCGACTGTGAAAGACGCCGGCTGAGCCATCGATTACTCGGCGGCGATATCCTGTGGTTTGCGAGGGTCGTGCATCGGGCAGCCATTGACCTGAGCCCGAAAAGCGGTCGAGCGGCGGTAGGTATCGTTGCGAGCGCGATTGACGTTGCCCAACGGCTGGTGCGACGTGGTGCCTCGGCAGATGTTGAAGCTGAGCGCATCATCCTGCCGGTCACTCGTTCCATGCTGCCAACTGATCTGCGGTTCGATATCGAGCGTGGCCACGGTCACGAAGGGACTTTCTTCTTCGCTCCATTCGATGGTCGGATCCTCGACCGGCATCTTGTCGAGGTCGGTGTTAAGCTGGACGCGTAGCTCCCACCGGCCGCCGTGCTCGATCATGTCGCGGCTGACGTCTTCGCGCAGGGCATCTGGGCGGTCTTTCACGTCGATCTTGACGTCGGTGAGCGAGGTGAGCGCAGGCGCCACCGGCGCCAGGCTGAGCTTCGCAATGTAGTCACCGTATCGAAACGGGGTCTGGGTATAGTAGGTTTCACCCAGTGGGTGGACCTGCGGGGCGCCTCCCATCTGCTGGATCGTCGGGGATTCGTATCCCACCGCTGACAACGCGGCATTGACGCCCTGCAGCACCGACGAAAGTAGCTTCTTGCCTCCTTCGGCAACATCCGTGGTCTTCGACAGCAGCTTCAGGTTCTTAAGGAATGCAGCCGCATTGGGGGCCGCGAATACCGGCCCATTGACCATGATGAAATCTTGCGAGGTTTCGTTTTCCGAACCGGGCAGCCGTTCTCCGGCAACATCCATCACTTTAAGCGCTAGCCCGCGCGGCAGGGCAATCGCATCGTCGAGTACGTCGCCGGCATTGGTGGAGATACGGATAACTGCATCGAAGCTGGCAGGATGCGAAAAGATGCCCTGGGCCAATTCCGGAGGAAGCCCGGCGGCTACCGTCAAGCGGCCGATGGCGATGCCATGTGCTTTGGCGTGGACCGCGCGTACGCCCGATTTATAGTCTTTGGCCGTCGTCTCCTGGATTGAATCAAATTGTTCTTCAAGGCCGCGAATGGTTTCGGCCTCATCCGGTTTTATTTGCTCGATCGAAGGGTGAAAGCGGACGGGGTGGGTCATGGGGAACGTCCTGTTTGAATTTAAGTACGTAACGCTGACAAGCGACTGTGAGTTTCCCTCCTCGCGTCCTTGAGCTAAATAGATGTCGGCCAGCTAACCGGATTTATTGGCGGGATGGCCTCGAAAGCGTGGCGAGGCATCCGCAACACCAACTGGTCGCACTCGAACACGATGGCCTCACGCGAAACGGCCCGTAGCTGTTCGGCAATTCCCGCAGTGGCGGTTGTCGCCACGACGACATAGCTCACCGCACCGGATCTGCATTCAATGAGTGCATCGACAGCTTTGCCGAGCGGGGTGCCTTCGCCGTCCAAAACTGCCATGCCTGCGATACCGGTGGCGGTGAACAGCGTGGGGGAAGATGCCCTGCGGCTGGCCGCTTTTGCCGATCGTCCGCCGTCTTCATACGCGCGCTGCCTTCCCAGCCAACGCCATATGCCGACGAGATTGACGAACGTCAGAAACCCGTTGGCTGCGATTAGGCTGACCTGTCCGGAGCCGAGCCCGACGACCGTCCAGGCAATCGAACCGATGGTAAAGATCACAAAGCCCCACCCCGTCACACGGGCGCCCAAATTGACGGCGGTCATCATAGCCGCAATCATCGTTGCGATGGGCGCGAGCCATTCTGCAATCTCGGTCAGTGTGCAGTCCTCGCCTGTCTTGTCGGCACGCGTCGGTGCGGCCTATCCTGTTTCTTATCGCATGAAAGTAGGTGGCAGGATGCTGGCAGACGGCGGAAAATCGTATTAATCCAGATTGGTTTTCGCGGGCTGTATCATGCCATTCCGCTGGCGCACCAAACAGCGCAAGCTGTAGGTCTTTGCATATGGCGATTTCGGTCCGGAGGTTCGTAAGGTCGTCCTTATGCGAATCTGCCCGATGCTGCGTTGAGTTCATCACATAGTGAAATTTTACACATAGTTCCTATCTGCAAAGCACTGAAAGGATACTTCCATGGCGAATGGCTGGGCGCCTGACAGCGCCGTTCAAGACCAGATCGAGGACAGTCTTAAGGATGCCGTTTCGGCCGCCCGGGCTCGCATGCCCAAAGGCGATGGGCGTGCCGACTGCGAGGAGTGCGGCGAGCCCATTCCAGAAGCGAGGCGACGAGCATTGCCTGGAGCGCGGACATGCGTCGCGTGCCAATCTGTCCGGGACACCCAGCCTGGGCATTCGGCGTTCAACCGACGTGGCAGCAAGGACAGTCAGCTGCGCTGAATTCATGTCATCACGCCGATTCCGTCCCCTTCCAATAGCAGCAGGCGCCACCACCTGATCGCTAGTTAGCGTCGTTTGCCGCAGGCCCACTTGGAGATTTCTGAGAATCGAGGCGGATCCAACTGGCGAATTGGCAAAGGCTATATTTCGTGTCTGAACATTTGTGAGCGGAACCGCACAGGCACTTGGGTCGCTTTAGGAATGTCACGATCTGCAGTGGCAGACGTCCAGAAGGAGACGATCATGAGCATCGAAGGCAAAGCCAAGGAAGCCGCCGGTTTCGTCAAGGAAGAGCTTAACGAGCACGGCAAGTCGCCCGAAAGTCAGAAGAAGGCTGAAGAGGGCCGCGCTCTTCGTAACGAAGGCCGGGTCGAGGACGGCAAGTCGCCCAAGACCACCGAGCCTGGCACCGGCGCCAAGTGAACGAGTTACCCCCGCTTCGGCGGGGGTAATTATTTGATTTGTGTAAAAGCCTTAAAATGCCCGTGAGGAACAGGCCAGCGAAATTTCCCGTGACGTCGGATGCCGCACCACATCGATCTGCTCGTCAGTCAACCGGATGAGCCCAGCTTTTCGGAATGCTGTAAGCCAGCCTTCCATAGGCCATATCCCCCATTTGCTCCGAAACCGTGCTGCATTGCGCAGGATGTCTGCAAAGTGCTGGAGCGGCGGATCGAACGTGTCGTGATGCTGGTGGAATGCTCCGGGCCCACCCATAAAGAGTAGGGGCAGTTGCGCCTCACGAGCACGGAAACCAAAATCGGTATCCTCCGCACCATAGCCGGTGAACCCCTCGTCGAATCCGCCGAGATCGAGGAAACTCTCGCGCAGGATGCCAAACGTCAGCGACCAGAACAGTCCCGCTTCCTCGACCCGGCGGATGCCACTGGCCGGGAATCTACGTACGGGATGACCAGCAGAGCGCCCGAGCAGGTCGGCTTCCTGCCAGCTACCTCGAGCATCGTCGGGCCCCAGATAGCGCACTTGCGCGCATATCAGCGCAGCGTGCGCTTCCAGTACTTTTACCATGGCACCGATAAGGCCGCGCATGGGTATGCAGTCGACATCGAGGAATAGCAGCAGCTCGCCGGTCGCACTACGCGCTGCGAGATTGCGGGCGGCTGCCAGCGGCAACCCGTCGCCATCTAGCCGCACGACACGCGCAGGAAATGGCACGTCGCCCAGTCTGACGGGCGGGTCGCTGCCCATGTCCACGGCGATAAATTCGCTCGGCATTACGTCGCTGCGCCGCAAGCCTTCGAGCAACTGCTCCAGATGCCCAGGCCTATCCTTGACGATGGTAAGGACGCTCATGCCCACAGCGAGCGCCGCCACAGGTCAAGACGATACCCGGGGCGGGTTTCCGCCGTCACGATTTCCATCCCGCCGCGCAGGGCGGCCTGTAACATCTCTACCGCGCCATCGCCGCTTTGCGGATAGTCGGTTTCGCCGGTCCAATGAACGAGGATCATATCGCCGCCGGCCGCTAGGTGGCTGCGCAGCCAGGCGCCTGCGCGCCGGATGTCGTCATCATCCCAGTAGTAGACCACTTCCGACAGGACGATGAGGTCAAACGCATCCTCGGGCGCTTGCCGGGGGAAAACCATGTTGGCGAAAGCGACCTGCTGGAATTCAGCGCATCGCACCCGCGCCGCCCTAAGCGCGGTCGCGCTGACATCGATCGCCAGAAGCCGGTCGCACAGCGGCGCCAATCGATGTGTCAGCACGCCTTTCGCACAACCTATTTCGAATGCGCTGGAGTACGTTCGGCCACCCAGCGACTTTATCGTGTAGACATATTTCGCTTGCTCGTAAGCGCTACTTTTCAGGTCCCACGGGTCGTCGGTACCCTGGAACATCCTTTCGAAATAGGCAGGGCCAAGACTGGTTTCATGACGGGTCATGACGATCTTTCGATGAACAGGACATCGGATGCAGGCATCCGCTGCTTGTCCTTGGGGAGCCGGAAGCCAGGGCCGTAGCAGGCGGTTAACTGGCTGCGATGGGAGCGCAGGGCATGGCGGCGTCTGCCGATCAGCATCGAGCGGGTGCGAACGGAATGGTACCGGCGCGTGGCCGAAACCTCTCCCCATACGCGGTACTCTGCGATCGTCAGCCGGCGCTTCGCCTGTCCTTTCACTGCATAGGCGATTTGGGCAGCCGCAGCATGATCGCAATGGGGTTCATCCAGGGCGGTCACGGCGATGGCATCGACTTGCAGGCGTCGGCACAGCGCTGCGACTTTTACAACCGTGCGGGCAAAATCAAAGCTTTCGCTGGCCGCCGGAGCGGCATCCTTCCAATTCAGATGCATCGGTGGATTGCGGCGGCTTCCAGTCAATCGGAACAAGGCTGTCGCCGCCTCGCGGCGCCTCGTTGCGATTAGCCGCCCCGCGCCATTTATCAGCGTCTCATGCGAGCCTGATCCGTCGGTCAGATAGACCAGTCCGGCGAATTGCCCCGCCGCTGACATCTGAGCGATCAGTGCACCTGCTCCCAATGTCTCGTCGTCGGCGTGAGGAGCAAGCACCAGCCAGCGCAAGCTGCGCCAGGGCCTGTCGGATAACGAGGCCATCACCACAAGGCGTCCTCGCCGCCCCATGCATCGTGATCGAGCCACACCTTCGCTGCTTCGTCGCGGGCATAGTCAGGCCCGGCCTGTCGAAGGTAGAGCGAAAGATCACGGATGATCTTGTCGATCCGTTGGCCATCCATGGCGCTGCGCGTGCCGACAATTCTTGCCGCTAATTCCATCACATCCAGCCCGGCACGCTCGACGATGCCGCGCGTAAGCCGCGCGAAAGCGGGACCGTCGATGTCGTCGTGTGCGGCGCGCAAGGCGCATTCGCGCGCCCACAAATACGCCGTGCGCATCGCCGCAACGCAATCGGCGAATTTGGCGCGTTGCAGCGGATCACCGCGCGCAGCCTCGGACATGGCGAGGCGTGTTTCGCTTAGCAGTGCCTCAACGCCGCCCAACTGCACGGCGGTGAAACGCCAAGCGCCGGTGGTAAAGCGGGGGTCGCGGTCGTAGTCGCCCGGCAGGCCGAGCAGGTTCGCCGCATCGACGCGAATGCCGGTGAGGTCGTAGAACCCGCTGGTGGTCGCCCGCATTCCGCGCATACGCCATTGCGATACATCGGCGCGGGAGGCGTCGTCGGCGGCGACGATCACCAGTTGTCGGTCACAGCCGGCCATCTGCGCGGTCACGACGGCGTGGGCCACGCCGCCGGCTCCGCTGGCGAAGGACTTGCCGCCGGCAAGTACCCTGTCGCCATCGTCTCCGGGGTCGATGCGCAAGCCAGGCTGCGGTTCGGTGGCCCATACGCCGTAGAACGAGCCGTCCTCCAGTTCACGGCCAAGGCGAGCCTGTTGTTCGGGCGAGGCATACCAGTCAAACAATGCCATCGCATTGACGTGGCCTTCGTACAGCCGGCCAAGGCTGAGGTCCGCGCGGCCAACGATACGCAGCACATCGAACAGCGCGAAGTGGCGCGCCTCGACATCTGTAAAACTACCGCCGCCACTGGCGCGCGGCGCGAAGTCGCGGTGCAGCCCGGCGGCGGCAAGGCAACGCATGCTTTCGACCGGAAACACCGGTGCGGCATCATACCGCGCGCCGAACTCCGCCAGGCGCGGGGCGATCGAGGCCGCCCTTGCAGCGGGGCTATCGCGGTCGGTCTGGGACCAGGTGGAAGGTATCAAGCGGGTAGCTCCTCGCAGGATGAGGCGGCTGCGGCATGCGCGGTGAGCCATGTCGCCGCTTTGTGAACGCCATGCGCATCGTGCAGCGCCCTTCTGGCCTTACTGGGCAATGCCATTGCCGCTTCCAGCACCTGCGGCCAGCGGTCGGCACTGGGCCAGGAGGGCAGCACCAACGCGGCGCCCAGTTCGCCCAGGCGGTCGGCCGTAGCCTGCTGCTCGCTAAATGGACGTGGTTCGGGAATGCAGACGAAGGGGCGATCCGCAGCCAGAACCGCGCCTACCACGCCGTTACCTGCAGCGCCGATGACCAGAGACGCCTCGGCAATTTCGCGATCCGCGCTATCGACCCATCCGGCAAACACAAGATTTGCAGGAACCAGCGCGGGCCGGGTCGCAGGGCCAATGACGCGCCAGTGCCAGTGCGGACAGGCCGCCGCGATGCGGGCAAGCAGCTTTCCGTCGCCCGGATCGCCCCCGCGCCCAAACATGACCAGGACCCGGCGGTAGATCGATGGCCGGAAATCGGAGGCGGCGGTTATCCCCGGCAGATAAGTGGTCTTGTCGCGTACCCACTCAGGTGTTGTCGGCCCCTCCAGCGCAGAGGAAAAGGGAGCGAGCAAGGCTGATGCTCCCCTGAAAGCGTCTAGATGGGCAGGATCGCTGCGCGTGCCATTCAGGCGGACGCAGATGGTCGGCACCGAGGCCAGGCGCGCTAGCATCGCTACTTCGACCGAAACATCAACGACCATCAGGGCGGGCTTCTCCGCCGCGATCCAGTCAGCGATGAAGGCCACGCGGCGTCGTACACCTTCATGATCGACAGGTGCGTAGTGCAAGGCGTCGGGCCGACAATGCGCGGCATCTTCGCCATCAAAGCGCCCGGATGGCGGGCGATCGTCCGGCAGGTCCACGCCCGCCTCGCCGATACCGGTGCCCAGCAATACCACTGGCCAGTCGCAGGCCCGGGCTATGGCATCGGCTCTTGCACGGTGGCCGGCGCCATGATGATGGACGTAGTATCCGATCGGACGCCGGCTCACGAAACGCGGTCCGGTAAAGCCACGTCCAGTTCCATGTCATGCGGCATGGGATCGAGCAGCGGCTCCTCGCGAGCGATCAGCGCCTGTCCATCGGGCCGGGCGCGCAGGCTGCGCCGCCACGTCGCGCGTTCGCGCCAGTGATCGAAGGCAGGCGCTCGCGGATTCTCGCCGCGGGCCGCCATCTCGTAAAGGTCCTGCATGGCCAGTGCCATGCCGCCTTCTGCTCGCCCGTCGCGACGGGGCGACACCCGTGTAAAGACATCGGCTGGATGGGAAAGTCGTCCGCCAAGCGCCAGCGCGGCGTTCACCAACGCACGGTCTTCGCCGGTGCGCAGCAGCGGAACACCGCCGCAGGCGCGGTACAGAGCCGTCGTGATCGCGAGCGAAGCGCCGGTGTGGTCGCCATGGCGCGGTGCCGGGTCCCATGGCAGCGGATCAAGCGCATCCTCGATAGCGCGCACGTCATGCCAATAGCGGTCCCATGCCGCCGTAAGGTGTCGGACGTCATCGGGTAGCGGTTCGGATTTCTCGATCTCGATCCGGCCGCCGACGATGTCCGCGCCCTTTGCCAAAGCCCGGGCAATGTTGGCGAGCCATTCGGGCGGCGGCCGGGTGTCGGCATCGGTACTCACGAGCGCGCCGTGATCCACAGCGGACAGCAAATCCAGCCCGCTATCCATAGCGAGACGCCGAGCAGAGCCTGCATGAGCCTGTTCTGGTGCAAACGTCACCTCGCGGACATGCAGTACCAGCCGCCCGGCATGACGCCTGGCTGCGGCCTCGATGGCGGCGAGACTGTCATCATTGGTGTTGTTGACCACAAGGGCGACAACCACCGGCGCAGGCCAGTTCTGGCTTGCCAGTGCATCGAGCAGGACCGGCAACCGCTCCGCTTCGTCACGAGCCGGAACGCAGACGCACAGGTTCATCGTGATGCTTTCAGACATGCTGCTCTGCGCTTTGCGGTGAGATGGCATAGGCCGGATCGATCGGAACAAGGCCCTGCGCACAGTCGCGGCGCATTGCGATCCGGCGGTGGTAAAGCGCCTCATACCCATCGACCATGCGGGCGGCATCGCAAGCACGCTCGGCCCGCGCCCGGCAGGCGCGTCGATCCAGGTCCAGCGCGGCAAGCCCGGCGGCTGCCAGCGAGGCGATATCGTCGGGCGTCGCCAGCACGCCGCAGGAGGCGTCGATGATCTCGGGGATTGCCCCGCGGGCGAACGCCGCTACGGGCACACCGCAGGCAAGCGCCTCGGCGACAACGAGGCCATAGGGCTCGTCCCACAACGGCGTACACAGGAACGCCCGAGCCCCGCCAACCAGCCGCGCCAATTCGCTATGGGCCAGATGTCCGACATGAACGACCCCGGCGCCCAGCTCCGGCTCGATCCGCGATCGGTAGTAGTCCTGATCGAGGATCGGCCCGGCGATACGCAAGGGCAGGCCGATGCGGCGCGCCGCGTCGATCGCGAAATGCAGGCCCTTTTCCGGGACGATGCGCCCGTACCACACGAGATAGCCCGCCGGATCGGGCCGGGGATGAAATGCGAACTTGTCGAGGTCGATCCCGTTGAGGATCACCTCTTCAGCCCTCGCGACATGGGCCCAAAGCGCGGCCACGGATTGCGAGACGGCGACGAATGCGTGATTGTCGGCAGAGCACAGGCGGACGCCGCTTTCCAGCCAGCAGAACGGCGGCGTATGCAAGGTGGTGACCATCGGCATCGGCAGCGCATCCGCCAGCGTCACCGGCAGGTAGTGCAGCGAGTTGTTGTGGATCACGTCGAAGTCGCGGTGCCGCAAGTCGTTCATCAGGCTGAGGTAGGCGTGATGTTCCCGAAAGAAGGCGACATCGGTGGCCTCAGCCGTGCCGACATTGTCGAGCGCGGTTTCCGTGCAGATCGGTTCAAGCCCCAGGCCCCGTTCGGAGCCGGACGAGGCGAACACCGTCACCGCATGGCCGCGATCGCGCAGGGCCCGGGCCAGCAGGTGGGTGTGCATTTCCAGCCCGCCGGCGAAAGGCTCGGCGATGGGGTGCTTGAGATGGGCGATGATGCCGATGCGCAGGCGCCGATCCTTCGGCGGATCGGCGGCGCGCAGGACCGGAGACGGCACAAGGCCGCCCCCGGGATGACGCACGGCGAACATCGGCCGATCAGGCGGCGGGCCGTGCATCCAGATCGACCTCCAGTTCGCGCGGCCAGTGGCGCAAGGTGCGGCAGCCTTTGAGGAATGCGCCCGCGTCCTTGGCATTCGCCAGCAGCAAGCAGGCTTCGTCGAGATCGTCGGCGATGCCCGCCTTTACGAACATCGCCTGTGCCTCGGCAGTGAAGCCGATGAACTTGCAGTGCGCAAAGGCATCGGTGACGAAATCCTTGGCGGCGGCGTCGACCGCCAGCAGCGCGGCGCCTTCCTGCGATGCCAGGATGGCAACGGCATCGAACAGGACAGACGGGCCTCCGTCGATCTTCTGCTTGGCGGCGACAGTGGTTCCGTCCGACAAGGTGACGCCGGCGATCTTGGGTGCGATCACTTCGTAGACGGCGCCTTCGGCATCGACCGCCTTGAGCAGCGCCTTGAAGATGGCGGCATCGGCGCCGTCGGTCAGCAGGATGCCCAGCTTGCGGCCCTTGAAGTCAGCCGGGCCGTTCTTGACGATGCTCAGTTTGTCCGAAGCCGGGAGATCGGTGATCGGGGCAGACGCGGCGACTGCGGCGTCCGGGACCGCGAGACCCAGGCCGTCCGCCACCGTCGCGGCAAGCCCCGCGTCGATGTTAACCAGGTGCGACACGGTCCGCGAACGGATGTCGGGCCGCTCGACCTTGGATAGCTCGAACACCAGAGCGTCGCCGATGTGTTTCTGCTCAATCGGCGTCTGGCTGACAAAAAACTGGCGCGCCTGGCTGTAATGGTCGGCGAAGCTCTCCGACCGGACTCGCTGCTTGGGGCCATCGGCCTCCTCGGCAAAGCTGGTGAAGCCGCGCACCGGATCTTCGCGTGGGCCGCCCTGCGTCGCGCCCCAGCTGTTGGGCTCGTAGTTCACGCGGCCCTTGGGATTGTGCATCGCCATGTGCCCATCCTGTTGGAAATGGGCCATCGGGCACTTGGGCGCATTGATCGGGATATGCGTGAAGTTGGGACCGCCCAAGCGCTTGATCTGCGTGTCGAGGTACGAGAAATTGCGCCCCTGCAGCAGCGGGTCGTTGGAAAAGTCGATGCCGGGTGGCACGTTCTGGGTGCAGAAAGCGACCTGCTCGGTCTCGGCGAAGAAGTTGTCGACCACCCGGTCGAGCACCAAGCGGCCCACCACGCGGATCGGGACCAGTTCCTCGGGGATCAGCTTGGTCGCATCGAGCACGTCGAAATCGAAGCTGTCGGCAAAGGCATCGTCGAACAGCTGGACGCCCAGTTCCCACTCAGGGAAGTCGCCGGAGTTGATCGCGTCCCACAAGTCGCGGCGATGGAAATCGGGATCTGCGCCGTTGATCTTGACCGCCTCGTTCCAGACGACCGACTGCAACCCCTGTTTGGGCTTCCAGTGGAACTTGACGAAAGTGGACTTGCCCTTCGCATCGACCAGCCGGAACGTATGAACGCCAAAGCCTTCCATCGTGCGGAAGGAGCGCGGGATGGCGCGGTCGGACATCGTCCACATCACCATGTGGAAGCTCTCGGGCGTAAGGCTGATGAAGTCCCAAAAATTGTCATGCGCGGTCTGCGCCTGGGGGAAGGCGCGGTCGGGTTCCGGCTTGGCGGCGTGGATCAGGTCGGGGAACTTCATCGCATCCTGGATGAAGAACACCGGGATGTTGTTGCCGACCAGATCCCAGTTGCCTTCCTGGGTGTAGAGCTTGACTGCAAATCCGCGCACATCGCGAGCCAGATCGACCGAACCCTTGGAGCCGGCCACTGTCGAGAACCGTACGAATGCCGGCGTCCGTTCGCCGACCCGCTGAAACACGTCGGCGCGGCTGACGTCAGCCAGGCTGTCGGTCAGCTCGAAGAAGCCGTGCGCACCATAGCCGCGCGCATGGACGACCCGCTCGGGAATGCGTTCATGGTCGAAGTGGAACATCTTCTCGCGAAAATGGAAATCTTCGAGCAGGGTCGGGCCGCGTGCGCCTTGCTTCAGGCTGTTCTGATCGTCCACAACGGGAATACCCTGTTGGGTGGTCAATGTCGCGACATCGCCGCCTGCCACCTGATGCGTTTCGCCGCCCGCTGCCTGGGGGGCGGCATAAGTGAACGCAATGTCGGCGTCGGCCGGGACCGGCGCGGCCTTCTGTGGAGATTCGCCGCCCACGTCCGCATGGCCCATGGCTGGCGGCATCAGCTTGTCTGATGATTTCGCGCGCGGCTTGGCTGGCGTCTTGGCCATGTGGCTTTCCTTTCGGTCAAAAGTCATGGATAGCGGCGGGCCGATTTGTGGGCGGCACACGAAAGGCGGCATCGGGGAACTGGTGTGACGGTAACAAAGGCCGTGATCGTTCAGTTGCCCGCGATCCTCGGATATTAACCTGGATCAGCACGTTTCTGTCCGCAGCCGGTGAAACACGCGCTTGCGCGAGGGGTTAGGCTGGCATCGAAGCCCGTTCTCCGACGCCAGCAAGGGACCATCGCGTGTTTACTGACCGCTTCCTCCGCTACAAACGTGGTGTCAGCCTATCGCTGGATGAGCGTGCAACGCTGGAAGCCTCGATCGCGGAAGTACAGACGCTCGATGCACGCAAGATCGTCGTTCGCGCCGGTAAGGAACTGGATCACAGCACGTTGCTGATCGAGGGCATCCTGTCCCGCTATATCGACGATCGAAAAGGCCTGAGGCAGCTAGTGGCCATTCACGTTCCGGGCGATTTCGTCGACCTTCACGCCTATCCCCTGAAGGTCCTCGACCACGACGTGGCGACCATGACTGCGGCAACCGTCGCGATCGTCCCGCACTGCGCGCTGGATACGATTATCGCCGAACGCCCGCAACTTGGCCGCAAGCTGTGGTTTTCCACGCTCATCGATGCGGCTATCCACCGGGCATGGCTGTTCCGCCTCGGCAGGCTGGACGCAATGGGACGTGTCGCCCACTTCCTGTGCGAGACGAACGCTAGGCTCATGTCCGCAGGGCTCAGCGACGGCCACCGGTTCGCGCTGGGGCTAACCCAGACCGACCTCGCGGAAATCTGCGGCCTCACCAATATCCACGTCAACCGGGTCCTGAGGCAGCTGCGCGAGGAGGGTTTGTGCGTGTTCCGCTCCTCGCTCGTCGAGATACCCGATCCGCAGCGCCTGGCCGCGCGGGGGCAGTTCGACCCTGCCTATCTCTACATCGACGATACGCAGTCGCTTCCCGCCCAAGCGAAGGAACCGTTTCATGACCGCACCGTCAGCACCTAACCCGCCTCAACCCCGCTCCGATGCTGGGGTAGCCAGCGCCGAGGACGGCCTGGTCGTATTGGATGGTCCCAACGGCGTGGCAGTCACGATGACTGCCAAAGCCGCCGCGCAGACCGGCCGAAACCTCATCGACGCAGCGCTCGTTGCCGACCGCCAGATCGCGGATAGGGACGGGTCAGCGATCGACTGATATCAGCCGGATCAGAGTGCCGAGGCCTAGAATCGAACACGAAGATCTTTTGGCATCCTGCTTTTTTGGGATCCGGCCTTGCACCTTTCTACGTGCGCCCCACTTATTGTGCAGTGCAGCATAAATGAGTTCTGCGGGGCCGGAACAGCGGCCCTCACCAAAAGGAATTGGCATGCGGACGATTTCCGACACGATAACCCGCCTGGCAGCGTTGCGCACTGCCGGAGCTTCCTCCGGTTTCCCCGCAAGCACAAGTCGGCTGGCAAGACTGTCGGATTTCGGTTCAAACCCGGGCGGGCTGAACGGGTACCTGTACGTCCCGCAGACGCTGGGAAAGAACGCAGCGCTGGTCGTTATCCTGCATGGCTGCACGCAGAACGCCGGGGGTTACGACATCGGTGCGGGATGGTCGGAGATGGCGGACCGGCACGGATTTGCCCTGCTGTTCCCGGAGCAGCAGCGCCAGAACAACCCCAACCTGTGCTTCAACTGGTTCTCCCGTGACGATAATCGACGCGATGCGGGCGAGGCACTCTCGATCCGGCAGATGGTGGCCGCTACCATCGCGCAGCATGGACTGGACCCGGCGCGCGTGTTTGTGACCGGCCTGTCTGCGGGCGGCGCGATGGCTTCGACCATGCTTGCGGCCTACCCTGATGTCTTCGCGGGCGGCGCGATCATTGCAGGGCTGCCCTATGGATGCGCCAACACGGTCCCGCAGGCGTTCGACAGAATGCGCGGGCATGACATGCCACGCGCCTCGGAACTGACGGAACTGGTTCGCGGTGCATCGGGTCATGCTGGGCCTTGGCCTACCATTTCGATCTGGCATGGCACCGCCGATGCGACCGTGAGTCACAGCAATGCGCAGGCCATCGTCGATCAATGGCGTCCCCTGCACGGCGCACGAGCAGCGCCGGATCATTTCGAGACCGTCGGCGGCCACGCCCGTCGCGCCTGGACCGACGCCACCGGCCGCGAAGTGATCGAGGAATACACCATCACCGGCATGGGCCACGGCACCCCGCTAGACACCTTGAGCGGCGATGGCTGCGGGGTGAGCGGAGCCTATATGCTCGAAGTCAACATTTCCTCGACCCAGCGCATCTGCAACTTCTGGGGACTGTTGCAGGGAGCTGACGCCATCGGCGCCAGGATACCCTCGGAGCCTGAGCCTGCTCGCCGGGAGAAGGCAGTGGTTGCCGACACGATCGGCGCTGCTGTGCCGCCGACGTTCAGGCAACCCCTATCCGGCGATAGCCATCGCGCTGGTGGTGTGAGCAAGATCATCGAGGACGCGCTGCGGTCTGCCGGGCTGATGCGATAACGGTTGCCGTGTGGGAGAATGCGGAATCGGACGGGCGGGGTAGCTCTGAAGCCTGATGTTCACCGGCCCAAGCTCTGGATATCTCCATCTGTGGTGGATATTCCTCACCCTTCGAGATCATGCCAAGGCCAAAGCCACCGCTACGAGCGCAAGTCCGGCAAAAATCGCGCCGGCAATCCATCGGCCGGCCGATAGAATAGCAGCTCCGTTCGCCGCGTGAACAGGCGGAGCGGGATCCGCTTCCAGGCGCCGCAAAGCCGCCCGCACGAGCCGCGGCGCATCATCGCCAACCTTCAACATCTCCCAGGCCAGGGCTTGCATTATCGGCCCCCAATGTTCCGGTGCCATTCCCGCTTCGATCCCAGCACCCGGCGAAGATCGACTTCTTCAACACTATCGGTCGACAAATGCCGGGATAGCAGACGGTCAGCAGTTGGGGATCATAAGTTGGATGCTGAGAGTCTGCAAAGGGTGTGCGCCGTGCAAAGGCGGCACTTTCTAGTGGGTGAGAGGCCCACCCGGCGATGCTCCAGCCGGAAGCAACCGGGGCAGGCGTGGAGGTGACGAAATGTCTGAAGCCCCCGGATAACGGTCACGTAGGTGACCGTGCGAGCGTACAGGCCGTAACGTGAGTGAACGCTGAGCAATCCTCGAAAAGGACGATGTGCAGGCCGACCCGTTAACCCTTACGGGGAAGGTTGATATGGACGGGCGAGTTTGAGCGACGTTGAACCCGTCTGCTGCACCGGGGTAGTGGCGACAGCATGTACGCAAGGAAAGTGCTCGCAACACGGGAAGCCCCATCGCGTGCCGGGTGATCGGCAACTGGACGCCCGCGAGGGAGGGAAGGGCGCAATGGGGTGGCGGAGAGGCCCGTAGTACCGAGGAAGCCGGGTAATGTCGGTGGAGGGAAGGAGCCTCAGTTCAAGATGAACGCAGCAAGTGGTGAGGGGCAGGAGATTGGGTAACCTATCAACTCCGATAAGCGTCCAGAAACTGCAGAAGGCGTTGCACGCGAAAGCGAAGGCAGAAGTCGGCTATCGGTTCTACGCGCTGTACGACAAGATTAGCCACAATGACATTCTGGCTCATGCCTATGCCCAGTGTCGTTCCAACAGGGGCGCGCCGGGTGTGGATGGTCAGGACTTTGCGGGTATCGAGGACTACGGCGTCGAGCAATGGCTGGCGGAACTGGCGCTTGCGCTCAAAGAGGAGACGTACCGACCGGAACCGATCAGACGGGTCTACATACCAAAAGCCAACGGCAAACTCAGGCCGCTGGGCATTTCCACCGTGCGGGATCGGGTCTGCATGACGGCAGCGATGCTGGTGCTTGAACCGATCTTTGAAGCCGACCTCCCACCCGAGATCTACGCCTACCGAGCCGGGCGCAACGCCCAGCAGGCCGTGGTCGAGGTGGAGGAGCAACTGTTCTATGGCCGACCGGATGTCGTGGACGCCGACCTTGCCGACTACTTCGGCAGCATCCCCCACCTTGAGCTGATGAAATCGGTATCGCGCCGGATCGTTGATCCGCGCGTTCTGCATCTGATCAAATCCTGGCTGGAATGCGCTGTCGAAGAAACGGATGACAAGGGCAGGAAGACACGAACGACGCAGGCCCGCGATCAGCGGCGCGGCATCCCGCAAGGATCACCCATCTCACCACTGCTGGCAAATCTCTACATGCGCCGGTTCGTTTTGGGGTGGCGGAAGCTCGGTCTTGGGCAACGTCTAGGCGCGCGGCTCGTCACCTATGCTGATGATCTCGTGATCCTGTGTGCGAAGGGCAATGCGGAAGCTGCGCTAGATCACATGCGCAGGATCATGGAAAAGCTGAAGCTGACAGTGAATGAGGAAAAGACACGTATCTGTAAGGTGCCGGACGAGACGTTCGACTTTCTGGGATACACGTTTGGTCGGATGTACTCCGCGAAAACCGGCAAAGCCTACATGGGCCACCGGCCATCAAAGAAAAGCATCCAGCGCGTGATCGCTACGATCCACGAGCTGACAGACCGAGCGCGTACATGGCAGGATACCACATACCTTGTGGCCAAGATGAACCGGGTGCTGCGCGGATGGGCCAACTACTTCTCGGTTGGAACCACGAGCAGGGCATATCGGGCTATCGACAGTTACACAGTGGTGCGGTTGCGCCGGTGGCTGCGGGCCAAGCACAAGACCAGACGAAAGCGCGAGGGAGCCTATCACGACCCTGAGCTGTACGAGCGCTTCGGCCTCGTACGTCTGGCGAACTTGGCCGCAGCCCGCCGTGGGTGAAGGCGTGATATCTTGTCCGAGAGCCGGATGCGGGAGATCTGCACGTCCGGTTCGATGAGCAGGGAGTGGAAACGGATCGTCTGGCAAGCCCCACAGGCGCGCCGCACAACACCGCGCCACTTCCTGACTCTACCGGACATTGCCGAACAGGGCAGGGGGGCAGCAGTGGCAGGTCGCGACCAATGTGCGTCGTTCAGTATCGAGGGCATAACCGGCAGGTTTTGGTGAAGCCTGCCACTCGATCTCAGATAACCTTTGCGAGAGCTAAGCGTCGATGACTCAGGGCCTGATTGCCGACGCTGCGGTATTTCGGCGATGAAATGTGTCAATCGACTGGAAATTATCTGTGCCGCCCCATATGCGGTGCATGAGTACGCAGCGGACGACGACGATGAATGAGATAGCATCAGTAGCAGCCAACGGGGTGCGCGATCAGCTGCGTGATCGCGTCCGTTGGCTGATCGACGAAGCTGCCGTTCAGACCAGCACCTGCGTTGTTGAGGAGGATGCCTATCCGATCGTCATCGCGCAGCCGCGCCTCCACCGCCGCGATCTCGTCGGCCCGCGTCAGGTCGGCAGGCAGGATGTCGATCGACACGGGTCTGTGCACGGAGGCCGGTCGCCAGCGACTCCATGCGGGCGGCATCGCGCGCAACCAGCACCAGATCGTGACCGCGCCGGGCGAACCGATCGGCATATGTGGCACCGATCCCAGTCGAGGCGCCAGTGATGAGAATGGCAGGTTTGGTCATCGCATTGCCCTTTTCCAGAAGCTCACTATATTTATGATGATCATCGCGTTTCCATAAATGTGATGTCCATCATGAAAGTGGCAATGGGGACTGTGGAGATTTTTCGATGAGGGTCAGTCGTGAGCAGATGGTGGAAAATCGCGCGCGCATTCTGCGTGAGGCCAGCCGCTTGTTCCGCGAGCACGGCTTCGCAGCCGTTACCGTAGCGGATGTAATGAAGGCTGCCGGGCAGACGCATGGCGGCTTCTACAGCCACTTCGCCTCGAAGGATGATCTGATCGCGGCGACGGTCGCCGCGGCGATGACGGGCGAAGGCAACGGCATGGCGGATCTGGAGACATGGACGGATGCCTATCTCTCGACCCTCCACCGCGATCATCCCGACCAGGGGTGCCCGACAGCAAGCCTTGCAGGGCTAATGCGTCAACAAGCGCGTGCAGCGCGCGGCGCGATGGCAGTGGGGCTGGAGGCGCAAATTGAACGTTTTGCGGCGGTGCTCCCTTGCGGCGATGATGCCGAACGCCGCCGCGACGCGATTGGTCGATGGTCGGCGATGGTGGGTGCAGTGGTGTTGGCGCGTGCGGTGGACGATCAGGCACTTTCGGACGAACTGCTTGCCGAGACGCGCGCCTGGCTTGCCGAGAAGGCCACGGCATCAGGAACATCGGCATGAACGTGACGCAGGATCTCGCCGACCTCGACGGCCATGATCAGCTGGCCGCGCTGATGGCGGCCAACCGCCAACCGCCGATCGGCGAGACACTGGAATTCCGGTTGGTCGAACTGGAGCGCGGGCGCGTAGTCTTTGAAGGATCGCCATCACGCAAGGTGTTCAATCCGATCGGCTCGGTCCACGGCGGCTATGCCGCTACCTTGCTCGACAGCGCCTGTGGCTGTGCCGTGCATTCTAGCCTCCCGGCCGGACAGGGCTACACGACGCTAGAACTCAAGGTCGCCTATCACCGGGCGCTCAGCGAAACGAGCGGTCCAGTTCGCGCAGAAGGAAAGCTGGTAACGCTGGGACGCCGTGTGGGCTTCTCCGAGGCGCGACTGGTCGATGCGCAGGGCAGGTTATGCGCCTCTGCTACCTCAACGTTGCTGGTGTTTCCGATTAAGCACTGAGATTCATGTCCAGCCCTCCGGACTGGCGACTTTCTCGAGTCTGGCGCCAGCTCCTTGCCAGTCTTTTTCCTGCCGACGCCAAACGCCGGCGATGGCACGCGTGCAAGGCCGGTACGTCCGCCGTCGACAAAAAGGCGCCATTAGGAAGGCTACTTGGGAACGACGGCTTCGTCCCACTTGCAGGCGATGAACAAAGGGCCCGAATTGGGCAGCCTATTTTTGGTCCGGACCATCCTAAATAAGGGCGGAAAAAACCCTCGACGGATCACACCGCCTATGTATCGCAATTACAGATCGACGTTCTAGAACAATATGTGTTCTCATATATTTCCCTATCGCCCGGCCTGAAAGCGTCCGCGCTCATCAACTTCCTCCCAACGAGCGCATTTTATCTTATCACAAACTGTCATCGAGCCAGCATCAGTGGCGTACTTTCACATCTGCCCAGCCTGCAATGTCCCGCCGGACCTGCAGGATGCTCGCGGGTTTCCAAGATACGCCAATTTTGCGCGCCTTAGCGCCTGGTCCATAAGAGCCGGCCTCGAAGAAGCGAGAATCCTGCGGGCGGAAAACCAGGGTCGGGGTTCCGCCCCGAGCGGTCCCGTTCATCGTGGTCCAGTGATCGCGGTGAATATGACGGTCCATGTAGCAGTCTACGAAGGACGTTTGCCCGACTGCGTTGGGGTCGGCGTAACGCCCGTCGGCGAAGCGTGTCGTGGGGTGCCATGGCCGGGCCAGCGCCACAGCGCCGTCGGGCACTCCGGCCTCGCGCGTCAGGCGCGAGCGGTAGACGACGATGCCGTGCTCCTGTGACAGCGGGGTAGAAGGTGCGGCGATGAAGGACTGGAATTCTCCTGCCACGTAAGGCTCGGCGCGGCGGCGGGAGCGGATTTCGCTATCCTCGATCAAAAGCTGGCCATTGCCGAAGATGAAGTCGATGTTGCCCGCGATCAGGCTGCGTTGCACCAGCGCGCGGCCGCCGTTGGCGAACAGCGTGTCCTGATAGCCGAGCAGGGCCACGTGATCGAGCCGGACCCGGTCGCTGGCGATATCGAGCAGCAAGGCCAGCGCCTGCGGGTTGCGGATGCGTGCCGGCTCGCTCAGCCGATCGTTGGCGAGGTAGTCGTAGGTGTTCTCCACCGTAATGCCAGAGACGACGATATCCTTGGCATTGATGGTCAGCGTGGCGGAGCCAGGCGTGCCCCATCCAGCCCGGTGATAGTGGCCGGCAGTCTGCGCCACCGCGCCGAAGTGCAGCCGCGTGCGCGCGGCGCCGCTGCCGATCAGGCGCAGGCGATCGCGGGTGACGACTGGCTTTTCCGCATAGTCGCCGGGGGCGACATGGATCGTGATCCATTGGGACGACGTATCGCGCGCGGCGGCGTCCAGCGCGAGTTGGATGGCGGTATAGCAGGGCAGGGCGCTCGCCTCGCACGAGGGCTGAACCGCATAGGCGTTCGGCGCTGCCTGCGCGGCGGCGGGCAGCAACAGGGCGGCAGCGAAGGCCAGATACTTCATCGCGCGGCGCCCTCCCCTGGCGCGGGCAGGCTGGACAGGAAGCCGTCGATCTCGCCGGCCACCTGCGGCAGCCACGGATCGAACAACCAGAAATCGTGCGGGGCATTGCCGAAGGCGTGGAACCGATGCGGGACTGCGTGGCGCTTTAGCGCGGCGATCACCGCATCCTTGCCCTCGGTGAAGCGCGGGATGCCGCTGGACACGATCAGCGTTGGCGGCGATGCCGGGCCGACGTGGGTGGCCGCGCTCGCCTCGCGCCAGCGGGTCGGCGCGTGTTCGTAGGAGCCGCCCAGCCAACGGCCGGCGGGGGAGGCGTCGCCGGCGGCATTTTCGAACGACAGAGCCGGCGCCGTGGTGAAATCGAGCACCCCGTCGAGATCGATCAGTGCATTGGCGGTGCGCTCCTTGCCCGGCCCGAACCGGCCAGACGGCCCGGCATAGGCAAGCAGCGCGGCCATCTGCCCGCCTGACGAGGCGCCGCCCACGGCGATCCAGCGCGGATCGACGCCGAACTCGCTAGCATGGCCGCGCGCCCAGGCCAGTGCATCGCCGATGTCGGTCATGCCGGCGGGATAAGGAGCCTCGGGCGAGAGGCGAAATTCAGGCAGGAACACGGTGTAGCCGCGCTGCGTCAGCAGGCTGGCCAGCGCGTAGAAATGCGACTTGTTCCCGGCGCGCCAGGCGCCGCCGTGGACTAGCATGATCGCCTGTTTTCGCGGTCTCGACGGGCGGAACACGTCGATATGCAGGTCGCGCCCGCTGGCGGCCTTGTAGGAGCGGTCGAACAGCACCGACTGGCCTTCGTGCCAAGTTACCGCCGGCCAGGCGATGCCGGGATACTTGCCCTGGTACTGCGCGAAACGCTGGCCGATCGTGTAGCTGTCATCCACCTCGCGCGCTGCGGCTGAGTCGGGCAATGCGCCGGGCAATGCGGCGGAGATCAGGCAGGCTGCGAGCAGCAATACCGCCATGCGCTTGGCTTTCGTCACTCAGCACGCCTTTCGAAACGAAAAAAAGAGGGCCGCCGCCGGAGGGGTTGGCGGCGGCCCTTCAAGGTATCAGAACTGGTATCGGGCGCCCACGAACCACTGCGCACCAGTCTTGGAGAACTCGCGCACGAGATATTGGGAACCGTCGCCAGTGCCGTAGATACGTTCCTTCTCATTAGTGATGTTGATGCCCTGCACATTGATGCTGAGCTGCTTTGTCAGGTTGTAATAGGCGGAAAGATCCACCTGGGTGGGACCGTACTTGCGCTCCTGCACATGGCCATTGCCGCCTGGCTCGCTCAGCAGATAGTCGTCGCGCTTGTTGACCGAAAGGCGCAGGCCGAGGTTACCGGTGTCATAATAGGCCGTGAAATTGTACGAATTGGGCGACAGGCCCGTTGAATCGCGCGCTGTGACATGGGTGTAGTTCGAGGCGATGCCGAAGTAGGAGAATAGCCCCGGCAGGAACGTGAACGGCACGTTGAGCGTCGCCTCCAGTCCCTTCACGCTATTGCCGTTAGGCGAGTTGACGGTGCTGTAGAAGGTGTACTGCGCCGTCGCCGGGTCCGCTTGGTAGGACGCGTCGTAGCGCGGATCGGCATAGATCGCCGCCCAGTATTCCTGCGGCACCGACTGCTGCACCACCGAGGTCGTCAGCGAGCTGATGATGTTCTTCTTGAACACGCCGACCGCGAACAGGCCGCCCTTGCTGAAGTACCACTCAAAGCCCAGGTCGAAGTCGTTTGACAGGTAGGGCTTGAGCGCCGGATTGCCCAGGTTGCTGACGGTGCGCGTGGTATATTCAAACACGGGCGCGGCGATGTTGAGCGAGGCCAGGCCCGGGCGCGTCATCGAACGGGCATAGGCAAAGCGGGCGACGAGGTCGGGCGTCACGTTCAGCGCCGCGTTGAACGAGGGCAGGAAGTTATCGTAATGCCGCTTCACCTCGACCGGCGACCCCGCGATCACCGCGCGCGATTCCACGTCGGTACGCACCCAGCGCACGCCGCCGTCGAGCCGCAGCGTCATCGCGCCGATATCGACCTCGCCGGTGACTTCGCCAAAGCCGCCGGTGGTCTTTTCGACGACTTCCCAGCCCGCCGCGACGTTGGTGGTGTAGCCGGGCGAGATCAGCCCCGAAGCGCCGATCGCGTCGAAGTCGATGACCGCGAAAGTAGGCAGGCCCCCCGAAACGACGCCGCTGCCGAAGTGGCTGACCGGGAAGCTGGTCATGTAATCGGACGGATCGAAGCTGGGCAGGTCGCCCTGAGCCTCGGAATAACGCACCAGGCGGCGGTTGTAGGCAAAGCCCGCCTGCGCGGTAAAGCGATCCTTGGTGAAGGTGACGTTGGCCTTGGTGGTGAAGTTGTCCTTCACCACGTTGTTTCGGCGGTTGGCCGGTGTCGTCGCGTTGATGAAGTTGCCCGGATCGTTGGGATCGTAATCGCCGTAATCGACCGCGGCGACGTCCTTGCTGCCGCTATAATCGTAGGAATAGTAATGTGGGATCGAACGGGCGTAGAAGCGCAGTTCGCTGCGGTCGGCGGTGTCGCGCGCCTTGCCGACCATGGCGTCGACCTTGATCGCATCCGTCACCTCATAGTCGCCTGAAAGCACGAACTGGCGGAATTTCGAGGTCGAGGTCTGGTGGCGGCTTTCGTACCACGAGGTCACGTCGTCGAAGGCGGCGGCGACCAGCTGCTTGCCGTCCGGCGCGACGGTGAACGATAGCGGGGTCTGTCCCACGAAGTTGCCCGGCGTGCCATGGGTCAGCAGCCACTCCATCGAATTGTAGCTGTAGCGGTCGTTGTCGAGCTGCGAATAGAGCGCGTCGACACTGATCGTCAGCCCGTCGATCGGCTTGGCCTGGATCGAGCCGGTCAGGCCGAAGCGCTTCTGGTCGTTGCCGAAGAAGTCCGCGCGCGGCAGGCGGGGCGCCCACAGGCAGTCGAGGCGATCCGCGGCGCCGCAATTCTCCGGCGTGCCGGTGACGCTCGGGTCGGTGTCCGCCCAGCTATCGCCGTTGACGAAGGGCGATGTCCAGCGCACGCTGGAGAAGCCCTCCTGATAGACGGTGCGCTTGGAGTAGGCGGCGGAAAGCAGCACGCCGATGCGGTCGTCGGCGAAGGTGTCGGACACCATCACCGTGGCGCGCGGATCGACCTTGCGGGTGATCGTGTTGTAGCCGCCCTGCGCTGAGCCGACGACGTGGAAGCCCTTGAAATCGAAAGGCTTGGCTGAATAGAGGTCGACCGTGCCGGCGATGCCGCCTTCTTCGATGGAGGCGCGCTGGGTCTTTTGCACGTCGATGCGGTTGAACAGTTCGGACGCGAAGACGTGGAAGTCGAAAGCGCGGCCGGCGTTGATGGTGAAGCCGCCGGAATCGAGGCCGTCGCTGCTGGCGGGCACTTCCATGCCGTTCAGCGTCGTGCGCGTGAAGTCGGGCGAAAAGCCGCGCAAGGTGATGTTGCGGCCTTCGCCGCCCTCGCGGGAAATGGCTACGCCCGGCAGGCGCTGGATCGATTCCGACAGATTGAGGTCGGGCATCTTGGCCATGTCCTCGGCCATGATGCTTTCGGTCAGGTTCACCGCGCGGCGCTTGAGGTCCTGTGCCTTGGCAAGGGTGGCGCGAAAACCGGTGACGAGGATCTCCGATTCCCCGGCAGGCTCGCCAGGCGTCGTTGCTTCAGGTTCGGCGCGTGAGGCCGGCGTTGGCGCGTCCTGGCTTGCGGGCGTGCTCGCAGGCGCAGCGGTGAGGCTGGTCAGCGTCATGGTGCGCGGCCCGTTCGGCAGCGGCGTGCTGCGCGCGACGACCGCGTAGGACCCCGGCCCGGTGCGCCTGGCGACGAGGCCGGTCCCGGCGAGCAGCCGCACTAGCGCCTCGTCGACGCTCATCTCGCCGCGCACGGCATTGGCCCGCACCGCATGGGTCAGGCGCCGCGCGGCGATGATCTGGATATCACCCTGGCGACCGAGCTGGGTGATAGCAGTTTCCGCAAGCTGCGCGTCTATCGCGAACTGTCGGGTCTGCGCGGCCGCCTGTACAGGTGACGATAGAGTGCAGACGATCGCGGCGGACGCGAACAAGGCACCCCGTAACGTGAAGATATTCATGATCCCTCCCAATTCCCCTGTTCGACGGATTCTTCCGTCTGTATTTTTCAAGAGACCTGCCGGCCTGAATTCCTTCTTCAGGCCGATACTTTTTCGTCGAATTATTTCATTCTATGCGAATAAGTGCCGGATTGCTGGTGTCGAGTGATACGCCCAGGCTTGCCTTCACTGCATCGGCGAAGCCTTCGGGGTCATTGACGCGGAACAGGCCGTCCAGCTGCTCCCGTGCAATACGCGGGTCGGCTATGATGATCTGGCGGGAATTGTAGCGGTTGAACTCGTCCGCCGCGTCGTACAGGGTCCGCCCGCCCAGATCGATCATGCCGCCGCGCCAGGCCAGTGCCCGGTCGACCGAAGAGGAGATGCCTGTCTCGTAGTCGATCACCGCGTTGGCGCTCATCATCGCGCGGTCGCCGGCCTCTAGGCGCATGCGCAAACCCCGGCCGCCCTCGGCCCAGGTTTCCACTACGCCTTCGGTGACGAGGATTTCCACGCCCATCTCACGCCGCCGGACCGAAAAGGCCGTCCCCACCGCGCGTACGCGCACGTCGCCGGATGCTACGACGAAGGGGCGCGCGGCATCCTTGGCCACTTCGAACCACGCCTCGCCCCGGGTGATTTCGACCTTGCGGGTCTGCTGCGCCATCGTCACGGTCAGTTCGCTGCCCGAATTCATGGTCATCACTGAACCGTCGGACAGGGGCAGCCGCCTGATCTCCCCCAGCCGCGTGGCGTATGCAGCGGGACTTTGTGCCCAACGCAACCCCCCGAAGGCCAGCACCGCCGATGCAGCGATCCCGGCCACCACGCCGCGCCGCCGCCAAACGACGGTCGGTGCCGCGCCGGCATCCTGAGGCTCCGGTTCTGCGAGGAGCTCTTCGGCCTTCGGGGTGAGAGCCAGCCAGTGGGCCTGTACCTGTAACAACAGGCCTTGGCGCAGCGTGTCTTCGGCGAGCCATACCTGTAGCTCCGCCTCGTCCGCCGTGCTCCAGGCATCGGCATCCATTCGGGCAACGAAGCGCGCCGCCTCGTCGCGTGTTCGTTCGCTGGCTGCGGTCACCATCGGCGCGCCTCCTTCGGGTGCGGGGGCGCCATACGGTTCTCGCTTTGCGCCTCTGCGCGCAGCCAGGCGTCGCGGATGGCACGCACGCCGGTCCATACCTGCTTTTCGACTGCCTTTTCAGTCATGCCGAGATGGTTGGCGATTTCCTTTTGCGACCAGCCCTCGATCTTGCGCAGTTCCACCACGCGGCGGCAGCGTTCAGGCAGCGCGGCGATGATCGCCAACACCCGTTCGTAGCTGATCCGGCTGGCGGCCTGTTCTTCTGGCGAGGGTGTCTCGTCGCGCCAGGTCTCGATCTCGCTCACGGCCTCGAACACCACCACCTGCTGGCGCTTGAGGCGGCGCAGCATGAGGTTGCGCGCGATCGCCGACATGTAGGCGAGCGGTTGGTCGATGTGATCCACCGAGGGGAGCATCGCTATCCGGCAATAGGCTTCCTGCATGACCTCGTCGATATCCTCCGGCGAAAGGCGCGAACGCGCAAGCCAGCGCCGTACGCGTGCCTCGTGAGGCACGATCTCGCGCGCGACCCAGACCGCGATCCGGCGCCTCCGGGCAGGTTCACTACCTGCCCCTGTTGCGTCTGCCTCTCCTGGCGTGACACCCTCCTTCACCGGGATTGCCTTCCCGCTCTGCCATATGAGAGACCTACGGTGGAAGTTTCCTTCTGCGCGCGCCATATTTTTTTGCTTACTCGCCGATGCGGCCCACTTGAGAGCATGTGCTGTCAAACATCCAAGGCCTGCTCGGCAGCGAGAGATCGTCCGGTATGCTCAGCCGAGTGGAGCGGTCAGCGAGCCTCGGCTTCACCGCGGAGGATGGGCGGTGAACCGCAAGCGGCTCTACCGACTGTACCGGGAAGATGGCTTGAGTTTACGGCTTAAACGGCTGCTCGGCATGTCAGCTCTGCTCGGCTGGAGCCCCAGGCGGATGATGCGCCTGATCGAGCCGCACAACCTGCGCTGGCTGGAAGAGGCAATCATTCCCGACGACATTAACGGCGATCACGAGCTGCGCCGCTTCGGCACCACCCCGATCGCGGCGGGTGAGCATGAATTCACCAGCTACGGCTTGCGCCAGATGATCGAGGCCAAGGCGCTGGACTACTTCCAGTTCGACACCAACCGCGTCGGCGGCATCATCGCCGCGCGCAAAATCCAGGCGCTGGCCGAGGCCTATTCGATCCCATCCCCCATGCAGCGTCTGATCGGTCGCACAAAAAGGTGGGTAGAACACCAAGCTTCACGCCGTTACCGACGCCAACGGCCGCCCGCTCAGCTGCTTCATGAGCGCCGGGCGGATCGGCGCTGCGAATCTGCTGGACGATCTGCTTAAGGCGAAATGGCTACCGGGCGACCGCGGCTATGATACCGACTGCTCCAGGGCGGCGTCACGATGCCGCTGCGCGGCGACTGCTTGTCCACCGGCTCGTGTTTACGTTCGCGAGAGTGGCTGTACGCGGCGGGTTCTGCCCCCCACAGGGCGAGTTTGGGCACACCCGGGCCGGGATGGCGGCTTTCAGGTCCGGCCATCGTGGCCGGCGTTAGGCATCCCGCATGTCGAGCTTGAGCTGGAGCCATTGGGCCATCGTGGCGAGTTCGGATCGCAGGGCCTCGGGGGCATGACCGGGGGCATCGGCCTCGAGGTGGACCGACTGGACGAGCAGCCGTTGCTGCTTGCGGTCGGCCTTGAGATCGACGCGCGCGACGAGCCGGTCGCCGAGCAGGAAGGGTAGGACGTAATAGCCATGGCGCCGTTTTTCTGCCGGTACGTAGATTTCGATCCGGTAGTGGAAGCCGAACAGGCGCTCGGTGCGATCGCGTTCCCAGATCAGCGGATCGAAAGGGGCTAGCAGGGCCTGCGCGTCGATCCGTCGCGGACGCCGGGCATCGCAGTGCAGCCAGGCGTGGCGCCATCCCGGCACGTCGACCGGAACCAGGATACCCTTTTCGGCCAGTTCATGGATGGCCTGGCGCGCGGCTTCGCGCGGCTGGCGGAAATAGTCGCGCAGTTCGCGCGACGTCGCGATGCCGTGGGCGGATGCGGCCCGTTCGATCAGCGCCTTGTGCGCTTCTGTGTTGCTCGGGGTGGGCAGCGCCGTGACCCCGGCGGGCAGGACGCGTTCGGTCAGGTCGTAGACCCGCTCGAAACTGCCGCGCCGGGTTGCGGTGGTGATGTGGCCGGCCCAGAACAGCCATTCAAGCGCGCGCTTGGTATCGCTCCACTCCCACCAGCCCGACTGGCCCTTGTGCGCCTCGAAATCCGAAGTCGCCTGCGGGCCATCGCTGCGGATGCGATCAAGCAGCGCCATGGCCTCGGCCCGGCGTTCAGTGGCGAAGACGCGCATGCCCGTCCAGCCGGCCTCGCCGCGATCGGCCTGTGCCATGCGCCAACGCAGCAGCGGCTGGAGGTCGAAGGGGAGAAGCGAGGCTTCGTGGGCCCAGTATTCGAACAGGCGGCGTTTGCGCGCCGGTCCCCAGGCAAGGGCGTCGAGGTCGCCGCGCTCGTAGATGCCCAGGCGCGAGAAGGCGGGCAGGTAGTGCGCGCGGGAGAGCACGTTGACGCTGTCGATCTGGTGCAGATGCAGCTTGTCCAGGGTTCGCAGCAGGTGTGTGGGCCCGGGCTTTTCCGGACGGCGGGCGCCGAAGCCCTGGGCGGCGAGCGCGATGCGGCGTGCCAGTGGCGGTTCGATACGCTCGACCATGGTGGACTATGTCGCCTCGGGATCGAAGCCGCGCGCGGCGCAGCTGCGCCGCAGGCGGGGCAGGGCGGGTTGGGCCTTAGCGAGCCAACTTGAGCGGGATGGCGGTGGCGGCCGGTATCTCGGCCTTTTCCGCAGCGGTCTGGTCGCTGACGGCATCGGGCACGAGGGTGCCGAACCGTTCCAGAAGCTGGGGGACCAGATCTCGCAGGTTGATCAGGTCGGCCCGGGTCCCGGTGCGCGCGGCGGCGAGGCCGTGGAGGCGCCGGGCGTGGGCGATCAGTTTCTCATCGCTCATCAAAGGCTGTTCCAGTCCAGTTCGGCGTCGTCGAGCGCTTCGTGCATGTCGGGGTCGGCGCCCTGCAGGTTCAGGCGCTTCCTCACCTCGACGGGGTCGCCGTCCCTGGGAAAGGCACGATCGGATTTCGCGGCCGCCGCGAGCTGACCGATCAGGCCGCCGCGTTCGGCCTGCTGCAGGATCCAGCGCCCGAACGGGAGCGGCTCAGAATTTTCGGAAGAATTACCGGCGTCGGGAAAGCCGAATTTCGGGAGAACGGTCATTATATGAGCCTTCTTTGCGGATCGCATCGGGACTGCATAGCATGTTCCGAATTTGTTCTCCTAGTTGGCATTCTCGAGATGCGGCGGGCTGAAGGACAGGTGGGTGCTGGACTAGCTAGGCTGGCGCCTGTCGATGTCGACCGCTGAGAACGGAAACGCTGCCGGCCAGGCACTTAGCAGCGTGTTCCGATGAAAAATTAGGGTGAGGTGGGGAGCCTATCCATCAGGCACCTAGGATCGCTGTATCATGGTCCGCTGCTGACGAGACAGGCACGATTGTTCAAGTGCCGCGATGATAACAGCGGATGTAAGCGCGGCCGCGTTACGACCCTCGTCAATCGCCTCGTACGCACGGATTGCGCAGAACGGATAATGGCGCCAGCCCACCTCATTGATGTAGATTAATATCTATTGTGTTCAAAAGTCCGCTTACATAGCCTATTTGACTTTATCGTGTTGATATTCGGTCCTTCAAATCAAATCATGCTTCTATTAGCCGGTCTAGGCAGCATGCTCGCGGCCTCTATTATTTTGGTAGACATTAAGCTCCCGCTATTTGCGAAGACATTGATGGTCATGATCGGAGTTGTCATGATCGCCGCGGGCTTAGCATTGGCTTAATTCAAATAAATTTAATTATGTGCACGAGCTTGAATTCCAAAAATTTAACCTGAAATACTGACAAGCCACTGGGGACGATTGACCCATCGGCGTTTTGGCAATCCGGAAAGGCGACGTAGGGCATCCACATCAATAAGACGGGTAGTTGACCCCTCTCGCTGAATGAGGCCTTGACGCTCCAGTGTTTTTATAACCCGGTTCACGTGGACTGTCGTCAAGCCTAGCACATCTGCCACGTCCGATTGAGTGAGGGGCCACTCAACTGAGCCATCTTGGAGTCCTGCGTGGCTCAAGCGGTCATGCACGTGCAAAAGCAATGCCACCAATCGATCGCTCGCCTGCATTCTACCGATGGTCGCCAGGCGCTCCATGAGGAAAACTCGCTCTTGCTGAGCACTGATAAATAGGCTTGCGGCCAAGGCGGGCGCTTCTTTAAATATCCTGCCGATTGCATTCAGCGATATCGACCTTACGGTCACGTCGGTCATAGCGACAAGTGTTTCCGCTGCTGTTTCTACTGACAGACTAGGCGCGCCTAGAGCGTTTTCCGATCACGCTGGATCGTAGCCGCAGGAGCTAAAGTAATTGGCGCACTCGTCGGGCTGGAAGATATCGACGAGTTTGCCGATGAGATCCCACAGGCCTGAGACGGTGCGTTCGGATGCTTTGCGCAGCATGGCCTTGAGGCGTGAGAAGGCCTTTTCGATCGGTTTGAAGTCGGGGCTGTAGGGCGGGAGGAAGCGCAACGCTGCCCCGGCGGCCTCAATTCTGTCGCGGACGGCCACGCGCTTGTGGCTCGAGAGATTGTCCATGATGACCACGTCGCCTGGCTTGAGCTCTGGCACGAGTACCTGGGCGACGTAGGCTTCGAACCAGTCGCCGTTGATCGGCCCGTCCAGCACCATCGGGGCGATCATCCCGGTCATGCGCAGCCCCGCGACGAACGTGGTCGTCTTGCGATGACCATGCGGGAAGCCCATCCGCAGGCGCTCTCCCCTGGGGCAGCGGCCATGGCTGCGGGCCATGTTGGTCGCGGTCCACGTCTCGTCGATGAAGATCAGGCGCTCGGGCTCCAGATCCAGTTGGTAGTCGAACCACGCCCGTCGTTGCTTCAGGACGTCCGGACGATCTTGCTCGATCGCATGACCCGACTTTTTTTGCGCGTGATCCTGTGCCGGTCGAAGAAGCGCCACAGCGTACCGATCCCAACGTGGACACCGCGCGCGGCAAGACCCGAGCGGATCTCTTCGAGGGTAATGTCCCCGTTCTCCTCGAGCATGGTCATGATGAGATCGGCATGTGCGTCGGTCTTCGATGATCGCTGATCGCCACCAGGCTTGCCGGCAACGGCTCGTCCATGCGCCAGCGCGATTTGCCGCCAGCGGATCGCCGTCGCTACGCCAACCCCGAAACGCGCCGCCGCTGCCCGGCAGCTCAGGCCTCCTTCGACTGCGGCAACAACACGATCACGCAAATCCTGCGACAATGCTCTGGCCATCCATGCCGGCCTCCATACCCAGCAAGGATTCTGAATCAGAATTTTCACGCGGAGGGAATCTTTCGCGATTCAGGCGCTGTGGAAAACGCTCTAATACATCGCCGGGTAAGTGAACTTTGACGATCTGTCGCTCACCGTTCCGCAAATCAAAGCAGCTTGCCGCCCAGCCGGAGCAGAGCAAAAAAATCTGTTGGGCCGGCTCGCTTTGCGCTCGAATGACTTGCCGACGTTGCACGAACCGTTCCTGCTCGCACAAACTCCGGAAGAACGCCAAATCCTCTTCACCCACGCCATTGAACTCAGTCAGCCGCTTCATCATCATGTCGGCCACAAGGTCCCCGATCTTTTCAGATAGTCTCAGTGCAACTTTAAATCTATAATCTAACTTAATACGGTTTCATCGAGCGGGATGTGCCATAACACACCGCTGAACCTTCGCTTCAAAAATTCTATTTCGCAATCAGATAATACCCGCCGAACGCCTGGATTTTGCCGGCGAAACCAGTGCGGGATAGCAGATATCGACAATGGTGACGTGTGAATATCCATATTTTGACTACAAATGACTATCCAGCCTCAAGGCGAACGCTTCTTTACGATATGATATTGCTGCTCGCCGTTTGTCACGGCGAACCGTTCTTAGTCTGGAGTTTGTGAATCGCCTGCCCACTCTTGCCCGACATCCTCATCCGTCGAAATTTCACCTTACTAAGCATGCTGGCGGGCAACGGACCGAGAACCGCATTTCGTTCCATCCCTACGTCGGCAGTAACATAGAACATGTATGACGGTGCTACTACCTCACGAAATTCGATCCGCGATGGCACCTCTCCAACCATTGAAGCTGAGTGACTCGCGAACGACAAGGAACGAAAACGTAGACAGCGCTATCCCGTTTGGTCACTGGCTATTGCAACAGATTGATTGAGGCCGATTCATTAACTCGCACGCGGCGGCGTCCCAAGCGAACAGCGTCTTTCCCAGGGGGTAGAAGCAGATGGCGGCATGCAAGCGGCTGAGGAGCTTCGGCGCTGGGCCCAATATGCATGCATCACCGGACAACGCCGAACCGGACTGGGGTAGCCCTTGATTGATCCAATGACCGATGGACGCACAGATCGCGCTTGCTGAGCACCGCGTGGCCCAGACCGATCGGGAAGGGTCCACCCTCAACTGGGCCAAATTTTCCGGCAGTGCTAAACGTGGAGAGCACTCGCGGCTATGCTGCAATCGAGCGCCTGACCACGAACCCGCTGAAACGATTGTTAAAGGCAAGCCACCGGCGACTAAGCGGTGGACGATGGCCGGATGCAGCCTTCGCTTTTGCATCTGTGACAAGGATGGAAATACAGTTGAAAGGCAGCGCGCCTGCCCAAAACGAAAATGCCCATGACATGCCGATCTACCTTCAGGCTGAACAAACCGCTGCAATTCTGAAGCGCGCCTAATACCGGACGTTGACCCATATGAGGCACGCTGGGGCGCAGCATTCCGTTGAAAAGGCTCTGGCACCACTCAATTGTGAGAAGTAAAAACCTCCGCCGGTAGTACTTTGTTCTCACCGGCGGAAATCCTACGATACGACCCGAAGGATCGACGCAAAAAAGCGCCGTTCATTGTTGCCTTAATAAATATATGCCGCAGATACAAAGCGCGAAATATCTGGATTGGTTCTGTTCCAATGGAACTATTCGGTCGATCATACTCCGCCATTGCGGCTCGAACGAAAAAACCGGCCCGGGGCGCGTTTCCATGTCTCGGGCCGGAGTGAAAAGGAAAAGCATTTGCCAGTCCTTCGGGTCGCAGCGAGAAATTGCACTTGGAAGTTCTGGACCGCAATAACCTATGATTAATCATCATCAAAGATTAGGTTCGAAATGAGGCTTTTTCCTATTGTTTCGTGGGACCTCAAATCTCGCGAAACTGAAGTGAAAAGCATCTGTCGGCTACCGATGAGCGCGGCTCATGATTCGTTGACGGTAATGGACGATCGTGAAACCGCTGCGCCGAGCGCCATTAGACGGCAGGTTTTTTCCCCTAATAGTCGACACTCACTGCCCATCTGATCGGTCACGCAAAGCGACAGTCACCGCGCGGAGAGGAGACCGGAAGCTCTTGCCGATGCTAAAGTCACAGCGCACCCCGTAAGGACACAGTGAAAGCGCGCGGCGCGCCATATCGCGCACTGCCGATGAAAAGGCCGGAATAGTATTTCTTATCGAAAATGTTGTCGACGTGGACCGCTAGCGATAGCCGCTGCGAGCAGCGATAGCTTGCCATCAGATCTACGACAGCCAGGCTGCCTTGCGTGTAGGTTTCGCCGTTCGGACCTTTGCCGTCCGCTGTGGTTTTGCCCTGCCAACGCAGGTTGCCGCCAAGCACCAACCCGTCGAGATTGCCGGGCAGGCGATAGGATGTGAACATCTTGAAACTGTTCTTCGCGATCTGCGGCAACTGGCGCGCGCCGTCGCGGTCCGTCGCCTTGGCATTGGCAAAGCCGCCTGCGATCAGCCAGCCCGGCAGGATTTGTCCGTTGACTTCCAACTCGAAGCCCTTGGATTTCATGCCCGAAACCGCATGATAGGCCGAGCTGCCATCGGGCGCAAAAATACCCGGCCCATCGGCGAGCGCATAGTTGTCCTGCTTCATGTAGAATACCGCAGCGCTGGCACTCAGCTTGCCGTCGAGGAAGTCGGCCTTTAGGCCGGCCTCGTAGGTATTGCCTTCGAGCGGGGCGATCATGTCGCCGTCCACCGTGCGCTGCGTCTGCGGCTCAAATACGCTGGCATAGCTGGCGTAAGCAGAGATCGCATTGTTGAAGTCCACCACGACGCCGGCATAAGGCGTGAAGACAGACTTTTCGCGGATACCCGGTGTCCAGACCTTCGAACCGCTTTCGACCTGCGAATAGCTGTCCTGCCGCCACCACGTCAGGCGTCCGCCAGCGATCATCGAAAGCGGCCCGATCGGCTTGAGCCGTGCCACGCCGGAGGCAGCGCTTGTGCGGATGCGGTTGCCGGAAAGGCCGCCGGTAGCAGTGAGGTCGGGCTTAGGATAGTCGCCGTTTTCGAAGAACTCGAATGCGTTGATCGATGAGTTCATGTAGGCAGGGCCGTTCCACCAGCCGGGATAGGGGGTCTGGTCATCGTCGAACTGAGCGTGGCTTAGCACGAAGGCGACGTGCTGTTCCTGGCCGAGCGCTTCAAAACTGCCGCGCAGGTTTGCGTAGACGGCGTTGAGCGTTAGGTCAGATGCCCACCGCGTCGAGTAGAGCGTGCCTCCAAGGCCGGTGTCTTTGTCGATCGCGCTGCCGAAAAAGTAGCCGATGGTCTCGTCGTAGGAACCTGACTTGTGTTCGGCATCGAGTTGCAGGCGCCAGTTCTTGTCGAAGTCGTGCGCCAGGGATGCGAAGAGATTGACACTCTTGCGCCTGAATTCCGACCAGTTCGCGCCGCCATTGGTTGCCCTGCCGAAGTCGGTCTTTGTCCCGTCGGTGAAGAACAGCGGCACGCCGCCGCGCGACGCGGCCTCGTTGCGAAAGTTCTGATACTCCACGCCAGCAGTTAGAAGGGTGCCAGGCGCAAGATCCGTTTCGACCACGCCGTAGAGCGCGTGGCGCTTGACGTGTTCGCGGTCGATGAAGGTGTCGTTCTCCTGCCATGCGCCTGCAACCCGTGCTCGGACGTGGCCGTCGGACGTCAGCGCGCCGCCAAGGTCGCCTTCAAGGCGATACAGGTCCCATGAGCCGACAGTTGCGGCGGCGCTGGCGCGGGTCTCGGTGCCCGGGCGTTTGCGGATCATGTTGATTGCGGCGGATGGCTGGCCAGTGCCGGTCATCATACCCGCGGATCCACGGATGACCTCGATCCGTTCGTAGGCGACCATGTCGGCGGTGTCTTCGGTGAAGCCGTAGATGTTGGTCGGGCGAGCGACTCCATCGACGAGATAGTTTTTCACGTTGAAACCACGTGCGGTGTAGTTGGTGCCGTCGGTGCCCAGCGCGCTGGAACGGTTGGACTGGATACCGACGATCTGCTCCATCACCTCGGAAATGTCGTTTAGTCCCTGCTCTTGCATGCGCAGGCTGTCGACCACGGTGACCGACTGCGGCGTCTCGCGCGATGACAGGCTAAGGCCGACCGCTTCGGTAGTGCCGGTCACGACAATGGCGCTCGGGTCGGTATCTTCGGCGGTGTCTTCGGCGTGGGCGCTCGTCACCGTCAGCAGGCCCAGCACGAGAACCGAAGCAAAGGAGTGAAGGGCGGGGGTGAAGGTTTTGACGGACATGCTGCGAGCTCCCCTGATCTATATCTATTCGCAAGCTTGAAGCTCCGAATGCGCGCGCCCCTCTAGTGCTAATGAGAGGCAGAAGCAATGCGTTAGCAACATTTGTTTTTTGGAAACCAGGGTCATTGGATCTCGAGCACGGATCAAGATGTTGAGCGGGTTTAGCCGTCAAAGAAATAAATCGCGCTGTAATCCACACGTTTCAAATAATTAGGCCAATTTCTGACCGCGATTCGGCATCTTCCTGAGTTTATCTAAAAAAGGATAATTGATGAGAGCAATCATGCTTTGTTGAATAATAAAACGAATTTTTGCTATATATCAAACGACCGGCGGAAATTTAACCACGCTTTCGCGATTCTTTTAAAGAACGCCTTAAAAAAATCAGAACGTGCGAGCCATTGTAAAGGAAACAACTCCCCCGGACTGCTGGTCGCGTCGTTCCCTGCCGCCGAACGCGCCCGCGCGGCTCGGGTTGTAGAATTGGCGAATTCGATAATTGTCCGCACCATTGAACGCCTTGGCGCGCAGCGTGGTCTTGAACCCGACCAGCGCTGTAGTCTCGATATAGGCGCCCCAAATTGCGCGGTCGTGCCAGCGCAGGACTTCGCCGGTGTAGTAAACTCTGGCTTGTTCCGGCGCGGTCCAGGTGACTCCCCACGAGGACCTGAGCGCCGGCACATCATGGCGGAACTCGGTAGTCAGAGTCTGAGCGGCAATATCGTCCATCGGGCGTCGGCCGCCGGTCATGGGGTCGCGCAGGCGTGAGCCGCGCCATTTGCCATCGACAGTCAGGCGCGCGCCTTTCAGTGCCATGTCGAGCGGCAGGGTGCCCTGAAGCGATACGCCCCATTGCCGCGCATCGCCGATCGTACCCAGTGCCTCGTCGCCGGTGGGCAGCACTAGATAGCCAAGTAATCCTGTATGCCACTGGTGCCAGGCTTCCATGGCGATCGCGCCGCCTTTGCCCCACCGGTGGTCGAGGCGGGCGACGGCGCGGGTAACTTGAGCCGGGCGCAGGCCGGAATTGCCGCCCAGAGGCCGTCCGTCGGCCTGGTTCACCGATGCCGAGAAATCACCGAAGTCGAGTTGATCGACGGTCCGGCGGGCACCTAACCGTACCTGAGTGCTACCCGAGGGCGACCAGACCAGCGCCAGCGATGGCTTGAGATAGGACAGGCTTTGCTCCTGCGCGGCTTCGCCGGTCACGCGGATGCGCGAGAACTCCACCGCCATCCCGGCCTCCAGGTTGAGGTGCCCGGTGAGCTTGACGGTGAGGTTCGCGAAGGCCTCGCCGCGCATTTCCGAAACGCGGGTGGCGGCATTGGCGAGCGGGGTGGGGGTCAGGCCGGCGCCGGTGTCCTCGGCATAGTCGAGCAGGCTGGACAAGCGGTTGTAGGCCACCTCGCCGCCGAACTCGGGCCGCACCGGATGGTCGCCCTCGCGGGTGATGGTGGCGCGGGCGACGAACTCGCTCGGCTTCTGCAGGCGCGAGGACAGGCCGCGATAGGTGGCTTCGATGAGGTCCTCGTCGGTGGTGTAGCGCTCGATCCGGCCGAGGCCGACGAGCTTGGCGGTCCAGCCCGAGCCGAGGCGCCGGGTCCAGTCGAGGCCCAGTTCGCCGCTGCGGCCTTTTTCGTCATAGGCGATGTCGCGCCGGGCATCGGGGGTGTCGTCCGCCGGGCCTTCGAAGATGTCGATCCCGCGTTTCGAGGAATAGCCGTCCTTGTTCAGCCGCAGGTTGACCGTCAGCGTGCCCCCGGCCAGCGCGCCGGAGGTGGACAGCGCCAGCCCGTATTCGGGGGCCTTGCCGGCGATATGTTCGCGCCGCGTGCGGGTGAGCGCGCCGGCGGCGTCACGGTCGAGGTAGATGCCGTCGGTGGGGAAGCGCGCGATTTCGCCCGACAGCTCGATGTTGGTCTGCCACCCCGCGATCGCCCGCGCGTGGCTGATCCGCGCCGAGGGGGAGATCACCCCGTCCGCCGTGTGGCTGAGGGTGAGCGAGGCATTGCCCGACCCTCCCGCATCGGCGCGCAGCACCATGTTGGCGACCAGCGTCTGCCCCTGTGCTTCGGCCGCATCGGTGCCGCGCAGCAGGACCACGCGCTCCACCCGCGAGGCCGCGATGCGGCGCAGCACTTCGCCGATGCCGCCGCCCTTCACGGTGGGGCGCTGCCCGTCGATCAGGACGTTGCCGGCGGCCCCGCCGAAACCGCGTACCGAAGTGCCTTCTGTAAGGAGGAAGCCCGGCGTGCGCTCCAGCATGTCGAGCGCGGTCTGCGGCTGGAACGGCTTGTAGAAATCGGCCGGATAGACCGGGTCCGGGCCGACCGGCACGACCACGGGCGGCGCCTCCTGGCCTAGCCGTTCGGCCGGGCGCGGCTCGTCCACCGGGGAGGCCGTGGCGGCCACGCCTGCAAGTATCAGCGAAAATGCATTCATAGGACGGGAGCCAGCACCCATTGCAGGAGGGCCAGCGCCACGGCAGTGCCCGCCAGCCAGATCCACGCCCGCGCCGCGCTGCGGGCGTGGAAGATCGCCATCGAAAGCGCTGCAAAGATTGCGAAGCTGGCCAGCGTCGCGGCGATCACTGCCTCGGCCCGGTCCATGCCGAGCCGCGCGAGGACGAACGAGAGGACCACCGTGGCCCGCGCCGTCAGCCCGTAAGCACCCAAAGTGCCCGCAAGCGTGCGCGCCGTCACCGCAAGGCGATGGCGACGCGCACTGCCGGCCGTAGCGTGAGGCGGGGGGATTGCGATACCCGCCGCGGCATTCTCCGCACCCTGGGTCACTTGGCGTCGAAGCTCAGCGACGCGATATGCTGCAGCTTAGATACCTTCTGCCCGGCGATCTCGACATCGGCGGGGGCGGAATGGCGGGCGACGAGGATGTAGCGCCCCTTGGCCGAAACCGGCACGGTGACGCGGCCGGCGGCGTCGGTCTTCACGGTCTTTCCCCATAGCGCGGGATTGATCAGCGTGACGTCGGTTGCGGGCAGCGGCTGGCCCTTGAACAGCAGCGTGAAGCTGTCGCTGCCGGGGGCGAGGGGGACCAGTTCGAAGTCGTGCACCGCGCGCGTCTCGCTGCGGCCGGTGCGGGCCTGGAATGCGGCGGCTTCGAAGACGCCCTCTTTGTTCTGCCACGGCGCCCAGACCTGATCGTTGTAGTAGCGCAAGTCCCCCTTGCCGCCCAGAACGCCGGTGGCCTTGGCGACGAGGTGTTCGGGCGTTGCGGAAACGGGCGCGACTTGCGCCGGATCGCTGGCGAACAGCTTCGAGGTGGGCACCAGCTTCACCAGCGTCTCGCCCCGGTCGCGCTCGCCGGTGGCGTCGCCGACATAGGTGCGCACCGTGTCGCCATGGCGCTCCAGCCAGATTTCGTGGGCCGAGGCGCCGGTGGCGGCGACGGTGGTCAGCAGGGCGGTGGCGATGATGGTCTTGAACATGATATCTCTCTCCTTTGAAACAGACGTTTGGGCGGGGATGATTTTCAGGAAATCCGCTTGAGGATGCGTTCGCGGTTGGTCTGGGCGGTGAGAACCAGCATGGCGGCGACACTCAGCCAGCCGAACCACACGACCGCGCCATAGGCCCAGCCGAGCGCGAGCCCGGCGATCAGGAACGCCAGCGCCAGCGCGGCGAAACCGCTCCACCGCAGCAGGCGCGACGTGCGCGGCGCCAGCTTGCGGCGCAGCCAGTCCTGCTGGTGGCGCGCCATCGCCATGAGCAGCAGCGCAAAGCCCAGCAGAGCGGGCAGGGCGATCGCGAGGTGGATCATGCGGTGGCGTCCACTCGGGCACGTTGTCGCCTTGCGGGCGCGGTTTTGGGTTGGTGGCGCAGGACTTTCCATGCGGTGTAGCCGAGCCCGGCGGCGAGGGCGGCGATCGTCAGGTCGAAGCCGGCGATGATCCAGTCGCCGCGCCAGATGCTTTCGCCCAGCCCGCGCGAGGCGGTCAGGGCATTGACCACCGGGACCAGCGCAAACAGCACCGCGCCTGCGCCCAGCGCTTCCACCCAGGCGCGCTTGGCGGGGCGCGCCAGCGTCCACGCGAAGATCGCGCCCCAGCCGATGAACAGGCTGTCGACCTCCCATTCCGCGCGCTCGGCCATGGCGGCGGGAAGCAGGCGGTTGGCGAGGAAATAGACGGCGATGCCCGCAGGCGCGCCGGCGATGAAGCCGATGTTGAGCCGCTCGACCAGCCGGAACCCGAAGTGCGGGCGGGCCGGATCGGGCAGCTTGGTGCGCCGCTTGACGCACCACAAGGCAAGGCCGGTGGCGCACATGGCGGTGCCGCCAAGGCCTGACAGGAAGTATAGCCAGCGCAGGCCATAACCGGCGAACCAGCCGGTGTGCAGATCCACCATGACCTCGCGCGTCAGGCTGGCCGCGCCTGTTGACGGGGTGGGAACGTCGATGATGCGCCCTTGCGCGGCGGCGAGATAGAGCCCGTCGCGCCGTCCGCTGCTCCAGTCGGTGCGCTCGGGATAGAGGTGCGCGGTCGCGGCGGCATCGCCGGGATGGTCGATGCTGATATAGGCGGGCCCCACGCCGCCCCACTTGTGTTCGGCGATGGCGACGAGACGGGTGAGCGGGGCGGTTGGCGCCGGGGTGCCGCTGGCCTCGCGCTCGTCCGGGCGGGCGGCGGTTGCTTCGTAGAAGGCGTCACGCGTCGCGAAGTTGGCGGTGATCGCCCAAGGCATCAGCGTGAACAGCAGCGTGACTAGGCCGGTGTAGGTGATCATCACATGGAACGGCAGCGCCAGCACGCCGGTGGCATTGTGCGCGTCGAGCCAGCTGCGCTGGCCCTTGCCGAACCGCATCTGGAAAAATTCGGTGAAGATCTTCTTGTGCGTCACCACGCCTGAAAGGATCGCCACCAGCATCGCCAGCGCCGCCACGCTCACCAGATAGCGCGCCCAGCGGACCGAGATGTAGTGCAGGTCGAAATGCATCCGGTACAGGAAGAACCCGCGACGCGTCTCGCGCACGGCGATCTCCTGGCCGGTCTGCGGATGCAGCGTGATCTGTTTGCGATCGTGCCGGTCTTGTCCCGCGACGCGCCACGAAACGGCGAGGCCACTGCCGCCGCGCGCATTTGGCAGCGACACGGTCCAGCTTTCCGCGCCCGCGCCGCGCTGGCGCAGGAGCGTGTCGGCGGCATCGAGCGCGCGGGCGCTGACGCGGGTTTCCGAGGCAAGTTCGGGGCGCATCCACGCATCGATCTCGTACTGGAAGAACGCCGCCGTCCCGAACACGAAGACGATGTAGAGGATCCACCCCGGCACCAGTCCGACCCAGGTGTGCAGCCACGCCATCGACTGGCGGAAACCCTGCTTCATGGCTTTCGGGCTCCCCGAGGGCGATGGCGCCGTGCTGCCCACGACGATCAGAACACGGCCCGCGCCGAGAAGGCGATGTTGCGCGGGTTGCCAAGCTGGTTGACCGAGGCCCAGTAGTCCTTGTTGGTGAGGTTGGAGGCGTAGAGGTTGAACGTCACCGGCTTGCCAAGCGCCATCGTGCGATAGCGGATGCCCAGATCGACCAGCAGGTAGTCGTCGATCTTGTTGAGGTTCGCCGCGTCCTGGTACTTGTAGCCGTTGTAGTAGAGCCCGCCCGACAGGGTGAGCCCTTCCACGCCGGGAATGCCGTAATCGACCGAGGTCTTGAGCAGCAGGGGCGAGGAGTTGGTCGGCGACTTGCCCTTGAGCGCGGCGTTGGTCGCCTTCTGGATGCTGAGGTCCATCAGCGTACCGCCGACCACGACGTTGAGGGTGTCAGTCACCTTGCCTGTCAGCGTCAGTTCCACGCCTTGGTGGACCTGCCGTCCGTCCTGGCTGATCGTGGTCATGTTGTTGGCGTCGGTTTCGGTGAAGGAATTGGCCTTTTCGATGCGGAACAGCGCCGAAGTCAGTAGCAGGCTGTCGGAGAAGGCGTACTTCGCGCCGACCTCGTACTGGCGGCTGATCATCGGCGCGAAGATCTGGCCGGGATTGGTGTAAAGGTTCGGGTCGTCGGGAACCACGGTCCCCGCTTCGAGCGATTCCATGTAGCTGGCATAGGTGGTGAGCCCCGCGACCGGCTTGTAGATGATCGACACGGTCGGGGTGAGCGCCGATTCCTTGTAGCTCGACGTCGCGACGCCTGGGGCGTTGAAGGCCTTCGTCTCGATCGTGCTGTAGTTGAAGCCGATCAGCGCGCTCAAGGTGTCGGTGAAGGCGATGTCGTCGCCGATGATCACGTTGGTGTTGGTCGCCTGGCTGGCCTTGTAGCGGGGGCCGCGCTTGGTGGTGAAGCTTGGTTCGGGAAGGTTGAGGAAGTCTTCCAGCGGCACATTGGCAGGCACGACATACGGCGTGCCGTCGGCGTTCAGCGGGTCGATGTAGTTGGGGCTGTACTGGTTGACCCGGTACGTGTCCCAGGATCCGCCGACCGTCAGCTTGTGGCCGATCCCGCCGGTATCGAACGATGCGTCGACATAGACATAGGCGCTGTCCTGGATCGTGTCGTAAGGCAGCGCCCGCGACGGCGAATACATGCTCCAGCCCGTGCCCTTGTAGATCGGGTAGGGGATCAGGAACTCGCGCTCGTCCTCCTTGTGCATGTACGCGGTGCGCACCGACACCGCTTCGGACAGCGTGTATTTCAGGTTCACGCCGACGCGGTCGGACTTGGTCTGGTTGTAGGTCCAGGCGGGGGTGTAGGTCTTGCCGACATCGTAGGCGTCGGGCCAACCGCTCACCCCGGCGGTGTAGAAGCGGGTATCCGCTCGGTCGAGATGCCAGTAGGTATGCGCCGCTTCCACCTGGAACAGCAGGTCGCTGGTGATGTTCCAGTCCACCGCGCCGCTGACCAGCCACTTCTTGAGGTGCTGGTCGTCCTTCGAAGTTTCGCCGTTCGCATAGGACGCGTTGAAGCGGTAGGCGAGGGTGCCGGCGCCATCCAGCTTGCCGCCCAGATCGGCATGGGTGAAGTACTGGCTGCCACCGTAATTGCCCACGGTCAGGTTGGTGAGGCGTTCGTACGTCGGCCGCTTGAGCACGTAGTTGGCGACACCGCCGACGTTGCCGGGACCATAGAGGAACCCGGACAGCCCGTTCATCACCTCGACCTTCTCGATCTCCTCGGTGCTCAGGCCATAGGTGTACGACGAAAGCCGGAGGCCATCGAGAATGCCCACGCTTTGCCCGAAGCCGCGGATGGTGACGGAAGGGTAGCCGAATACCGAGGTCGGCGCCGTGGCCTGCACCACCGGGTTCATCTTGTAAAGTTGGTCCAGATCGCGGGCGACGGTATTCTGGATCTGGTCGTTCGACATGACGCTGACCGAATAAGGCGTGTCGGCGATATCGCGCGCGCCCCACGGGCCGATACCGGCGACCTTGTCGGCATCGACGTGCTGGCCGTTGACGGTGATAGTCGATCCATCGCGCCCGGACTGTTCGCCCGCGCGGGTGTCCGCCTCGTCGTCCACGTTCGAATACGCGACCGACTGGATGCGCATGGAGTCAAGTTCCAGCCGTCCGACCGTTGCCGGGGCGATCGTGATGGTGCCGCCATCGGTGCTCCGCCCCACCAGCCCGGTGCCCAACAGCAGCCGCGACAGCGCCTCGCGCGGCAGGAAGCGACCTCGCAAGGCCAGCGTCGTGCGGCCTTCGGTCAGGCGGCCTTCGTAGGAAATCTGCACGCCGCTCTGCTCGGCAAAGCGGCTCAGCGCTTGTGCCAGCGAGCCCGCCGGGATGTCGTACTGGCGGAGCGTGTCGGCCTGCTGGGCGCATGCGGGCGCGGCGAGGCCCGCTGCCGTCAACATCGTCGTGCCGACCAAGGCCACTGCCAACAGCCGCCGCGCGGAAAATCGCTGCATCTCTTGAAAATCCCCACAATACCCCGAGCGCATAATTGCTGTTGCGATGCACTCTCATTAGGTAAGTCGGAGCGGCGCGGCGTTTGGAGCCTATCGATCGAAAAAATTTCGCGGGCGGGCCGAAATGCTCAGCGGCTGACCACGATCAGCCTGTCGGAAATGCGGATCGACCTGAGGCCAAGCGTCGTTTCCAACGCGTCCATCGCGTCCAGCGGGCGGTCGAGATCGTAGACGCCGTTGACCCGCAGCTTCGCCGCGTCACCGCGCACGGTCCAGTAGCCGCGCCGCTCGCGCCCGATGGTCCACACCACTTCGCCAAGCGGCCGGTCGAATACGATCAGCTTCCCCCGCGTCCATGCCGTCGCGGCGCGGACATCGATGTGGGCGGGACGCTCCACGCGCTGCGCGGTGAAGGACGTGGCTTCGCCTTCGCGCAAGATGGCGCGCGCCCCGCCGGAAGTGCGGATCGCGACGCTGTGCTGCAGGACCACCACTTTGGGGCGTTCCTCCTGCTCGCGGACCGAGAATATTGTGCCCAGCGCGGTCACGCTGCCCTCCGGCGTTTCGACGACGAAAGGATGACGGCGATCGGTCGCCACTTCGAATTGCGCCGCGCCGGCCAGCAGCCTGACGGTGCGGTGCGTGCCGGATCGGTCGAAAGTCAGCGCCGAGCCGGCGTCCATCCTGACCACCGAACCATCGGCCAGGGTGACGCTGCGCCGCTCGCCGATGCCGGTCGAATAGTCCGCGCGCAGCCGTGCCGGCCAGTCTTCAGCGTAACCGAGCAAGATCAGGGCAAGGCTCGCGGCGATGGCCGGGATCGCGGCGCGCCGCCGGATCGGGCCATGGGCGATGCGCCATCGGCCCGAACCGTGCCGACGCGCCGGTTGCTCGACGCGGACGGGTATCGCCGCCATCCGGCGATAGCGCTGCCACACCGTATTCTGCCGATCGAATTCACGGCGATGTTCAGGAACGGCGAGCCAGGCTGCGAAAGCGGCCCCGTCAGCGTCTCCCAGCGGCGCGCTGTCCTGCCGAACGATCCAGTCCGCTGCCTGATCTTCGAGGGTTTCGATCCGAGCGTCTTCGTCTTCAACCGACATCGCTCACCTCACGGTTCGTGCTGGGAGAGACCGCCGCGATGGACCGCCTCATCTGTATAGTCGGAGTTCGAGCCGCATCGGCGCCCTGTCGCTGCATTTTTATGCGTCCCCCCGTGGTCGCCAAGGATTCGTGCGCACAGCACAAGGGCATGGCGAAGCTGCTTTTCCACCTGTTTGACATGGATACCCAGCCGGTCGGCGATCTCGGCCTTCTCCAGCAGTTCGACGTGCCGCATCGCGAACACCTCGCGGCAGCGCGGCGGCAGCGAGGCCATGGCACCATGAAGCCGGTCCAACTCGTCCCTGCCGGCCGCGTGGGCTTCGGGCGAGGGGGCATCATCTGCGACATCCTCTGCCCGGTCCGCATCCACCAGCCAACGGGACCAGCGCTGCTGCTGACGCATGGCCTCGGCGCTGAGGTTGCGGGCGATGCCGTGGACGAATGCCTGCACGTCGACCACCCGGCCCGCCTCGATTGCGGGAATGGCGCGCACGAAGGCTTCCTGCACGATGTCGGCCGGTTCGACGGGGGGGCGAACACGGCGGCGCACGCTCGCCAGGAGGTCCGCGCGATGACGCGTGAGCAGGGACAGCGCGGCGACGGTCATCGCGCCGCCATGCGGGTACCGGGCTGGACGATCAGGAACTGGAGCGGCATCGCCACGGCCAGTTCGTCAGGCAGCTCGGGCGGAATCTTCGGGAAGGGTGCTGAACGACGGACTTGCATGATCGCTGCGTGATCGAGCAGCGCGCGGCCGGTCGAGCGCTCGATGGCCGCATGCAGCAGGTTCCCGTCCCGATCTATCCGAAACAGCACCGCGCCATCACCTTGGTAGTGTTTGAGCAGCGCCGCGTCAGGATAGTGCCGTTGCGCTGCAAGCCGTTCGAACAGTTCGCGGCGGTAATCCTGTATCACATCGCTTGTGGCGCGGGCTTCCAGTGAAGGACGCGATAACTTGGCTTGGGTGTCTGCCACGACCTTCGACATGGCCGGGGCGGCGATCTCTACCGGAATTTCGGCGATAGCGATCGGCTTTGTCTTCGCGACGCTGGCGGGCGTTGCGGGTTCCGGTTCCGGTTCATGCTTGGGTTCGTTTGGATGGTTCGGTGTTCGGGACACAAGGAAGACGCGGTCGGCGGGACGCGAAGCATGATCCGGCGATACAGGAGATTGATTGTAAACGACAATGATCACGCCCAAGGTATGGACCAGCACCGTGACGACTAGCGAGATCAGGCGCGAGGTTTTGCCGCGCAATCGGTGTTGCTGAAATTCCGATATTGCCGTGGCGAATCCCTTCATGAGAATGCCCATATCCGTTATTGCGATCTAATCGCAATAACGGATATGGGCATTGCGTTCTTTTGTGTCGATTACGGTTGGCCAGATCGACGTCGTGATTGTGGTTGTTCCCAGTGGCATCGCGGCGGAACCTGATGGTGCCAAAAAGCACGTCGATAAGGTTCTGCTGGTCAATGTCGCGAGCCTTTAGCGTCATTACATGCGGCTCTCTGCCAATGGTTGCTCCCCGCCTGATGCTGGCGTCATTCACCGCCAGATGCAGCGACTCGAACGCAGTGATTGAGCGAATTCGACCAAGAAAGACCGCGAAATTCTCTATTGCTAATGCGAGTGCGTCGCAGTACTAGCGCAGTCGAAATTTGCATCAGGGGGAAATCATGTCATTCGCGTCCAAGGCGGCTGCCCGCCGCTCATTCCTTGCGCTGTCCTGCATTGCGCCAGCCTTTGCCGCCGGTGCCCACGCTGAGGAAATCGACACAACAGAGCGCAGTCTCGGCGGCGTCACGGTTTCCGAATCCGCCATCACCGACACGCCCGGCCGCAAGTTAGAAAGCCCCAAGCGCACGCGTCCCGTCCGCGACACGCCGCAGACGATCACGGTCCTCACCAACGAAGTAATCGAGCAGCAGAACCTGCTGACGCTGCGCGATGTGCTTGCTACCGTTCCGGGCATCACTTTCGGTGCCGGTGAAGGCGGTACTGGCCCTGGCGACAATATCACATTTCGTGGCTACAGCGCCGCCAACGACATCACCATCGACGGCGTGCGCGACAGCGCGCAGATTACCCGCACCGACCCGTTCAACCTCGATCAGGTCGAAGTCACCAATGGCGCCAATTCGGTGATCTCAGGCGCTGGCTCGGTCGGCGGCAACATCAACATCGTCACCAAGCGCCCCAAGGCCGACGACGCCTACGTCGCGACCGCAGGCATCGGCACCGACAGCTACTACCGCGCCACCGTCGATCTCAACAAGCGCGTCAGCGACTTGGTCGCCTTCCGCCTCAACGCGATGTGGCACCGCAACGACCTGCCGGGTCGCGACGTCGAGAACTATAAGCGCTGGGGCGTCGCCCCGTCGCTGACCATCGGCATCAGCAGCCCGACCCGCCTGACACTGCAGTATTCGCACCAGGAGGACGACAACGTGCCGCAGTATGGTGTTCCCTACTACAGCGGCACCGTGCCGGGGGTTCATCGCAGCGACTACTTCGGTTACCGCAACGTCGATAAGCAGCGCATCAACGTCGACCAGATGACTGCGATTTTCGAGCATGAATTCAGCGACACCACATCCATCCGCAACCTTGCGCGCTGGCAGGACTCGCGCCAGCTTACCGTCGTCTCGCCGCCGCAGGGCACTTACTGCCTCGTCAGCCGCGTGACGCCCAGTGGCGCCAGCTGCGGCACCGTGCCCGCCGGTTACTACCAGCCCTCGGGCCCGCGCGGCACCACGCGGAACATCCACAACCAGCTGATGTTCGACCAGCTTGACATCAAGGCCGTGTTCAACACCGGCGCGATTGAGCACACCATCGATCTTGGCGGCGCCGCGACTTGGGAAAAGTATGAACTGAACAACGGCAACTCGCTGCGCAATGCCAATGGCACCCCTGGCTACGCCACCTTGCCGCTGATCAACATCGACAACCCGAACGACGTCGTCGCCGGGCCGGGAGCCTTCACGTATGGCAGCAACCTGTACGGCGGCGCGATCAACTTCATCCGCACCGGACACACGATCGGCGAGCAGACCAACGTCGCGGGCTACCTGTTCGACACGATGAAACTCGGCAAGCTGGAGCTGAACGCCGGTGCCCGTGTCGAGCGCAACACGGGCCATTCGCGCACTCACACGATCTGCGGCACCGCCGCAGGCTGCGTCGTCAACGGCGCGACTATACCATTCGGCAGCCCCTCGTTGATCGGCGCCAAGGCCAGCAACGCCGCGACGCTGTTTTCGTACCGTGTCGGCCTCGTTTACAAGCCGGTTGAGGCGGTCAGCCTCTACGCAGCCTACGGCAATTCGCAGACCCCCTCGCGCAACTCGGTCAATGCCGCCTGCACCATTTCGGCTCCAGGAGTCGTCGGCGCGACCTGTAACATCGACCCCGAGGAAGCGCGCAACTACGAGGTTGGTGCCAAGGCGGAATTGTTTGACGGCGACCTGCTGTTGACGGCGTCGGCCTTCCGTAACGAACGAAACAAGTATGCGGTCGCCTCGGCCAACCCGCTCGTTGAGCCCGAGCAGCAGCTCGACGGCAAGTCGCGCGTAGACGGCATCGCGCTCGGCGCCACCGGCGCAATTACCCCGAACTGGACGATCACGGCGAACTACACCTACTTAAAAAGCAAGCTGATCCGCTCGCTCGACCGGGACTCGACCGCGATCGACTATGCTGCCGGCTCGCGGTTGACCCAGACTCCCAAGCACTCGGGCAGCCTGTTCACCACCTATCGCCTGCCATTCGGCCTGACGATCGGGTACGGCGTCACTTACCAGGGTAAGTTCGCGTTCAACACGCCTTCGGCTACCGTTCCGGGCGTGCTCTATTCGCATGATTACCTCGTCCACAACGGTTTGTTGTCCTACGAGTTATCTCCCAACTTTTCAGCGCAGCTCAACGTCAAGAACATCGGCAACAAGTTGTACTACCAGCGCATCCGCAACAACGGCTGGGCAACTCCGGGCGATGCCCGCTCGGCGGTCCTGACGCTCATCGCGAAGATGTAAACCGCGGCAGGGTTGGTGAACAGCTCCGGCCTGTCCACCAACCCTGCAGCAGAGCGGGAGGCGCCGATGGCAAAACGCCTTATGTGGCTTTCAAAGCTTGAAAAAACTGAACGACAGGTACTTGAGCTATTCAGGGCGGCATGGACGGTAGCCGAACCGGGTTTACACGGCTCTCAGCATGCCGGCGCCGGTGGGTTGCTTACGGAACTTGCGGCGGAAATGCGCTCTTATGGGATCGATATTCGCGAGCCACGCTCCGCATTTGTAAGTGTGGATGAGCTGTGGTTGATCGGTGCCATCGCCTCAGCGCAGCGCAGCCGTCTGCGGATCGGAACCAAGACACTTTTTCCTCACCAGGCAGCATTGAACGCTTGTGGTATTGGCCTTTGGGCCCTTGAGGTTGAATTGCCATTTGGTTCCATAGGACGTCACTTGCGCCTTGTCTCAGGTTTGAAGGCGTCGGAGACAAGCGATGGAATTGAAGACGTTGACGCCCGCACTGCCCATTTGGCGATGGGATCGCCCCGGTTTCGGGCGATCGCGCTGTTGCACTCACAGAATCTTGTGCTCGCCAAAGACTTCGTCGCCAACGGCGTTTCGTACAAGCTGCAGGGTGAGCTTTGCAGGATCGGCCTGATGCGCCGACAGGCGAGGGGCGTGTACGTACGTATTACATAAGGCAGACGCAGGCCGAGCCATCGCAAACGATCCGGCATTGGCTGAAGTCCATCAGGCAATGGGTGGCAAAGGCTGGGGTAGGTCGGTTACGACGATCCGTTGTTATTTACCCGATATCTTTGCTCGAAGTTCGAATGACGCACTCAATCACTGCCGCTGCCGACGTGAACGTTTGTCAATGCCGGCTCAGGCCTCGACGTCCGTGCCCCTGCCAGCGCGTAGGTCACAAAGCTGCGGTCGTTCGCGCGCGAGACTGTCATCGCCGTAATTGAAGAAGTCGGAGATGGGGTCCGCTTCGTCACCAAGGCAAGAACGCTAGGGTGAACGATCAATTCTTGTCGCATTCCTGATCATGAACCCCATCTTATTCGATTGGTGTCTCGCAGGCCCCGGCACCGCTGCGGTCCTCGGCGCATGGGGCGGGTGGACCGTCAACGACTGATGCCCCAGCAGCGCGGCATTCGGCCCCTCAATACCGCCACCGCCCATGCCAAAGAATCCGCGAAGCTGGCGCGCGGTAGAGGCGATGCCTACCGACGACACTCATCCGTGGCGAGCAAGCCGGTGCTACAGTGGATACGCTTCAGCGACGATGCCGTCCCACTGCAGCTAGACCGTTGTATCACTTACCATTTTTAGCGCAAGAGGACGAGAACAGCTGTTTACATGCTTTCAGACCAGGTTGAGGACCAAGGGGGCTTCACCGAATCAGATGTGCGCGACATGGTGCGGCAAGTCTGGGCTGTGGAGGGCGAGGGCGTTATGTTCATAGACCCCGAGGGTCGTATCAGCGAACGCGCAGGCCGGTATGGCTCAAGGTTAAAGCGGAGGATTGGTGCAGATGGAACCGAACAGCACAGGCCGGCGCAAAGTCCACAAACTTGCGCACACCCGTACACCGATCTCAATGTGCGGGCGGTCCGCCAAGGGACTTTACACCTCGAACTCGCCCATGAAAGTTACCTGCCAGGTCTGCCGCGCCAAGCTGATGCTTCCGCTTGTCCCAGAACAGGCCCGCGAATGAAAAAGGCAAAAAATCCGTGAAAATGAAATAGACCGCCATAAGGCAACGCCGGGGGCCAGTCACATGCTTCACCGGCGCCCTGGTCGCCGTGTCGACGACCGATCAGGAGGTTCGCGCGGACGTAATCGAACCTATCGACGAGATAGCTATGTGGTCCGCCGTCATAGACGCTTTCGACTGCCATGACCGCGCAAGGACGATGGTGAAAGATCAACTTAAGTGGAATTTAGTGCGAGAGGTCCAGTGAAACGAGATCCAATTTTGCTTCATGGAGGTCCCTGTCACGGGATGAAGGTGCGCTGGGCAGGGCATGGCGATATCCGAATGGTTAAATGCCTGGGCGGGTATTCATTGTTGCCGCCGGGCGCGGGGCCATCGTTCCTTGAGTGCGTGGTTTATCGCCCTTCGCTGGATGCGCCGTCCATTTTCGTTTGGCTTGACCACAGCTCAAAGAAAAAGGGGGAAAATGCTGTTGGCGTTATTAGGACCCAGCACCCTATGCGTTGACGGCAAATCTCGACAGTCGGCATCCAAGGCTCCTGCTCCTTGATCTGCGCCTCGGTAAAATGGCTCTTCCTCATGCCTCTGCTCCTTCTGGTGGGCAGACTATACATCAGAATGAGTAATCTTTCGGGGGGCAGGCCACTAGAAAGCGAATTCCCGGGGGCTGAGCATTTCAAGTATGGCGGATCTGCTCGCTTCAGACCGATCTGCCTTTCAAGCGCACGGGCCCCCGGACCCGTCCGGTTCAGCTCTGGCATACTTCTCGAACTTGTCGCGAACGAAGGCCGTGCCCATTATGCAGGGAGCAAACCGCCGCGATCTGCGCTTCTGCTCTGCCGCGCGAACACCGGTAGAGGAGGGAAATGATGAGTGTGGTTGCTGCGGTTCTCTATCGGAATGGCCAGCGTGTGCGGGACATCGATGTGGCTGAAAAGGTCCATTGTCCCGACGACCGGTCGGAATTCGTCTGGATCGGTCTGCTCGATCCGACCCCCGATGATTTACGCTCGCTGCAGCAGCAGTATGGGCTGCACCCTCTGGCCGTCGAGGATGCGATCACCGGCAAGCAAATACCAAAGGTCGATGTCTACCGCGATCAGCTGTTCGTGACGGCGCGGACAGCCGAACTCGTCGGTGACAAAATCCACTATGGCGAGGTTTCGATTTTCGTCGGGCATAGCCACATCATCACCGTCCGTCATGGTCATGAACGCGAGTTTACTAGGTTGCGAGGCCAGCTCGAGCAGGACCCCGGCATGCTGCAGAAAGGCGTAGACTACGTCCTCCACGCCATCCTCGACTACGTCGTAGACGGCTACTTGCCGATTATCGAGACGATCGAAGAAGACACCCTGGCGATGGAGCGGCGCACGGTCGACAGTTTCCTGGGGCGCGACGAGGTCATCCGTATCTTCAGCCTGCGACGCGAGATTATCCGCTTTCAGCGCGTGTTGATTCCGATGGGCGAAGTGGCCGCCAAGTTCGTCAGGGCAGACCTGCCTTGCATTGATCAGGATGCGCGGCCCTATTTCAGTGACGTCAACGACCACGTCCGTCGTGTCCAGGCCATGGCAGACGGGCTCAAGGAAATTCTCAACTCTGTCTTCGAGTTCAGCAATCTTTTGGAGCAGCAGCGGACCGGCGCCATCACCCGCCAGCTCGCGGCATGGGCGGCCATCCTGGCCGTGCCGACCGCCATCGCTGGTATCTACGGGATGAATTTCAAGAACATGCCCGAACTTGAGACGCGTTACGGTTACTACGTCGTCCTGGTAATCATCAGCTGCATCTGCCTGCTGCTTTACACCCGCTTCAGGAAGCTGAAATGGCTTTGATTTTGGCCACGCGCTGACGCTGCTACCAACTTTCGTCGCCATGATCAGCGCCGTCCAGTGCAGCGTTTCGCCGGGCGGATATTAGAGCGTCCGAGCAACGACCCGTTCGGTCAGCTTTGGAGCCAAGGGCTGGATCTGGGATAAGCGGGTCTTGTTGCGGGGGAGCCCTCCAACCCCTTCTCGCATAACGTGCTCCTGCCATCGCCATACGCATGTCTTCGATGTCCCCATTCGCCGCATGATCTTGTTGGTGCCGCCACGGTCGCTCGGCAACCGCACGATCTCGGCGTGGCACGCGTGCGTCTGCGCGCCGCATTGCGGCGCTTGATAATCCCATTACGCCGATCTGTGTCGGACGAGGAAAGGCTGATCGAGATACCACTGCGCATCCAATCAGCCTCGCGCAATCCGCATCTGCCGGCTTCCCGTAACGGTCTCTTCTGTCAGACTTTGTCCACTAGCTTGCCTCTTGCATCCGCACATTCAACCTAACTTCCAATTACGGCCAATGTGCCGTCTCTGATCCGTGAAGGAGTTGATCGCACTGTAAGTCCATGTCGATCACTCCGAGACCTTCCGAGTGGAAGCCTGACGGGGAGGAAGCATGGGTCAATTCTCAGTCGAAACTTTAAGGCGCCTAGGTTCACGACTCAGTGGCAATCAACAGGTTTCCGTCAGTCCCCCAGGAACGCCCCCGAACCAGAAACTATCCAAAACCCGGCGGCAGAAATTGTCGCGGAGAGCCGTTTTTTAGCGCCGGGACGCTCAAAAGTGATCGGCATCAAACAAAAAATCATACGATCTCAATGGGAAGCTCCATCGCAAAAATCGAACACCGTATTTCGTATACGGTATTTGACTTGTTTTGAAATGTGACGCATTCTTGGCGCAGTCAAAAAAGGGAGCCAAGGCCATGAGGGGTCACCACGGAAAATTGTACGGCGCGGTAGCTTTGGCCGCGCTCATCGCTGGGACGGCGCAGGCGCAGGAAGCGCCCGCCGCCGGTGGGGCGGAAAGCCCCGCCAATGATATCGTCGTCACTGGGACGCGCATCAAGCGCCCGGACCTTGCCAGCAACAGTCCGCAGACGATCGTCGGCGCAGAAGAATTTCGCTATCAGGGCGCCACGACGGTGGAGCAGGTGCTCAACCGCCTGCCTCAGTTCACCGCCGACGCAAACGAGAACGTATCCAACGGTTCGGACGGCACCTCAAAAATCAACTTGCGCAACCTCGGCTCGAATCGCGTGCTGGTGCTAGTCGATGGACAGCGCCTGATGCCTTCACAGGCGGTGAACCTGAACCTGCTTCCCAGCAGCCTGGTCGAGCGCGTCGACGTCATGTCCGGCGGCGCATCGGCGGTGTACGGTTCGGACGCACTTTCAGGCGTAGTCAACTTCGTCCTCAAGAAGGACCTTGATGGCCTGCGCATCGACATGCAGACCGGCTTCTCCCAGCATGAGAACAACAACGGCGCGGTGCGCAGCCTGCTTACCGCAAAAGGTTACGAGCTCGCGCCGTCGTCGGTGGCCGACGGCGGCAAGCAGGACATCACGGTTTCAGCGGGTAAGAACTTTGCGGATGGGCGGGCCAACATCACCGTCTACGGCGGTTACCGCAAGTTCAGCCCGGTTCGCCAGTCGAGCCGGGACGTTTCGTCCTGCGCCCTGCAGGACCAGAACGAGGGTACAGAACTGTTCTGCGGCGGTTCGAGCAATACGCCGTTCGGCTCATTCGTGCCGCTGTCCGATAAAAGCACGTTTCAGGGCCAGACCCTGATCAACAACCGGGACGGCTCCCAGAATTTCGTACCCTACGACAATTCCTACGCCTACAACTACGCGCCCGACAGCTACTTCCAGCGCTCCGACGAGCGCATCACAGCAGGTGGCTTCGCGCACTTCGAGATCAGCAAGGCCGCCGAAGTCTACGGCAGCTTCATGTACATGCGCGATCACACCTTCTCGCAGGTGGCGCCCTCGGCGATCTTCTTGGGCGAAGCGTTCCCGATCTCGTGCAACAACCCTTACGCCAGCGCCGGTCAGCTTCAGGCGATCTGCGGATCGGACGCAGGCAGCGACGCTACCGCGGACGCGCTGGTCGGCTACCGCATGTCGCTTGCGCCGCGCCGCGACGACCTAAAATTCAACGACTACCGCTATTCCGCCGGCGTTCGCGGCGATCTTGGCAGCGGGTTCAGCTACGACGCCAGCTACCTCTACTCGCTGGTGCGTTTCGACGAGACCTATCTTAACAACGTCGACGGGGTGAAAGCCGCCCGCGCGCTCAACGCGATCAGTGTCAACGGCGTGCCGACCTGCCGCTCGGTCCTCGATGGCACCGACCCGAGCTGCATCCCGGTCAACGTCTTCCAGGCAGGCGGCGTTACTGCCGAACAGGGCGCGTACCTGTTTTCGCCAAGCAACACCTCCTCGCGCAACTCCCTCAAAGTGTTCTCGGGCTCGCTCAGCGGCGACCTGGGCCAGATGGGCGTCACCCTGCCTTGGGCCACACGCGGTGTGGGCATTGCGCTGGGCGCAGAGCATCGCCGCGAGACGCTCAAGTTCTCAGCGGACGACATCGCGCAGCAGGGCGGCGCGACCAACGCCGACGGCGTCATCAGCGTGACCGAAGGATACGGCGAGATCGAGATCCCGCTGATCGAGGACAAGCCCTTCTTCCGCTCTCTGACGATCAACGCAGGCGTGCGCTATTCGGCTTACGACAACAAGCAGGCCTCCTCCGGCTTCAGCTCCAGCTATAACGTGTGGACCTACAAGGGCGAGGTTTCCTGGCAGCCGGTCGACGACCTTCGTATCCGCGCCAGCTACAACCGCGCCATCCGCGCGCCCAACGTGGCGGAGCTGTTCGCCTCGCAGTCGGTTGGCAACGTGGCCGCGCAGGACCCCTGCGCGGGCGCCAACCCCGCCGCCTCGCTGGAAACCTGCCAGCTCACCGGCGTGACCGCGGCGCAGTACGGCCGCATCGTCGAGTGCCCGGCAGCCACATGCTCGGCGCTAGGCGGCGGCAACGTCGCGCTCAAACCAGAGACCGCGGACACCTGGACGGCGGGCTTGGTCATCACCCCCCGGGCCCTGCGCCGCTTCTCGCTCTCGATCGACTATTACAACATCAAGGTGAAGGACTACATCGGCTCGATCGCGCCGTCGCTCATCATCGGCCAGTGCCAGGAAACCGGTGATCCGTACTTCTGCGGCTTGTTCAGGCGCGATGCCCGTTCGGGCGCCCTGTTCGGGCAGAACGCGGGCTACATAGTCTCAACCACGCTAAACACCGGCTTCCTCAAGACGTCGGGCATCGACGTCAACGCCGACTACTCATTCGACGTCGGCAACCTGGGCAGCATCAACCTCAACATGGTCGGCACCTACCTGATAGAGCAGGTCGCGCAGCCGGTTCCGGGCCTGGGCTCATATGACTGCAAGGGCCTGTTCGGCTATACCTGCGGCCAGCCCTCGCCCGAATGGCGCCATGTCGCGCGCCTGTCGTGGATGGCCCCGAGCGATACAACCGTCTCGCTGTCGTGGCGCCACATCGGCGGCACCAGACTTTCCAGCCTGACCGACAACCCGCTGCTGAGCGCCCCTGAAACCGTGGTGAACAGCAAGATCAAGGCCTACGACTACTTCGACCTGTCGCTGACTCAAGTCATCGACAAGCGCCTAACGCTGCGCGCCGGGGTCAACAACATGCTCGACAAGGACCCGCCGGCCCTGTCCGCCGGGCTGCTGCAGCTGTTCGGCAACGGCAACACCTATCCCGGCGTCTACGACGCGCTGGGGCGCACGATCTTCGTGGGCGCCACCGTCAACTTCTGATCCGCAGGAGGGACAGGCGGCCTGCCCCCCGAGGCCGCCATCCCTAGGATGAGGCCCGTCCGGTCATGCGACCGGGCGGGCCTTTTTTTCTTTTGGGGCGAGGGTCGGCCGGGAAGCTCAGTCAGGACGCCCGATCGTGAAGGACCAGATGAGCGGCTTCAGCGCAATGCGGTAGGGCATGTGCGCGCGGCCATCCAGATTCCAGCCGGTATCACCGCCCACGCCGGCTTGCGCCGCATCGATCAGCAGCGTGCCATTGCCATGCGGCTGGATATCCGAGCTATGCGCCCGCCCCGGCGGCTTCATCGCAAGGTCAGCATACGGAAAGGCAAGCGCGTTAACCGAAAGCGGCTGCGCACCGGTGACGCGCAGGCCGGCATTGCCGCCAGTCAGTTCGATCCAGCGCACGTCGGTTTTGTTGCCGGATTCCTGTGGCCGAGCATAATCGTGGTACTGCGCGGCAAGGGTCCCGCCCCATTGCGCGATCAGCCCGGCGGTCCTGCGGTCGGCATAAGTCTCCTGCGGACCGCGCCCGTACCAGCGCACACGGTCAAGCATTGCAGGTGTCTCAAAGGCAAGGCCCACGCGTAGCGGGTCTGGCAATGTATCGCGCAGCGGCTCGAAGCGCACGGTGACGCTCACGGTGCCGTCCGCCGCCATCGTCCAGCGCGTCTCAACCTTGACCGAGCCCACGCCCATGTCGTGGCGCACCACGATGGCATTGCCGTCGCGCTCGATCGTCTCGACGCGGCGGTGTTCGGAGAATTGCTGCCACATGGCATGGCTTTTGGGCACGCCCGCGCCGACGTCGTTGTCTGTCGGTGCGCGCCAGAAGTTGGGTGCGCCGCCGCTCAGCAGCAGCTTTCCGCCGCGCTCGTAACGCCGGACTAGACCAGTCTCGCGGTCGATCTCCAGGACTGCGTTGTCAGCGGCAAACCGCATCGTCGCGGATGTTTCGACCGGCATCACATCAGCCCGTTGGGCGACGACAGGAACGGGGTCGGACAGTACGAACTGCTCCCAACCCACCACGTGGCCGGCCGGCTGCGTGGGAACCGCGCCTGCGGTGGCTCGCGCACGCAGCACAAGGATACGTTCCGCCGACGCGTTCTTGGAAGTGGGGACCGGCACGGGTAGCGCCGCGCTCGCGCCCGGTGCGACCTGCGGCATCGGCAGGCTGCCATGGACGGCAGGGACGCCGTTCTCCATGACCGTCCAGTCCAGCGTAAAGCGGGACAGGTCGATATGGTCGTGGCGGTTGACCACGCGGTAACCCAGCCCATCGTGCCTGAAGGCGATCGGCGCCTGCACCTTGGCGAGTTCGTAATACTCGGGGTCCGGGGTGCGGTCCGACTGGATCACGCCGTCGCCCACCGGACTGTCGTCGCCGTGGACGCCGGGACCGGCCGGGTCGGGATCGAAGTCCGGCCCTTGCCCCCAGTACGGCCGCCCATCCTTGTCCTTCAGCAGAATGGTTTGATCCACCCAGTCCCAGATGAAGCCACCCTGCAGCTTGGGAAAGCGGCGCATCGCCTCCCAATAACTTTCCAGGTCACCCAGGCTGTTGCCCATGGCGTGGGCATATTCGCACAGGATCAGCGGCTGGGTGAACGCCGGGTCCTTGGCGTAGTCGATCATCTTGGGCACGTCGTCGTACATCGGTGCGAAGATGTCGACATAGGGGTTCACCGGGTGACGCCAATTGCTCATGCTCCAGCCCAGGAAGCTGACGAGGCGCGAGGGGTCGCTCGCCTTGACCCACTTCGCCGCCGCCTCGAAGCTAGTGCCGATGCCGGTCTCGTTGCCCAGCGACCAGAAGATGATCGAGGGGTGGTTGCGGTCGCGCTCGACCATGCGTCGGACGCGGTCGAGGTGAGCTTCGCGCCATTGGGGATCGTTGCCGAGTAGGTAGGACGGGTCGTTGCCATGCTCCTGCGAGAGGCCGAGGTAGCCGTGGCTCTCGATGTTCGCCTCGTCCATGACGTAGAGGCCGTATTGGTCCGCGAGGTCGTACCAGCGCGGGTCGTTGGGATAGTGCGATGTACGCACCGCGTTGACGTTGGCGGCCTTCATCAGCTCGATGTCTCGGCGCATAGTCGCTTCGGAAACCACGCGGAAGGTTTTAGGATCATGCTCGTGCCGGTTGACGCCGCGGATCATGATGCGCTTGCCATTCACGCGCACTTCGCCGCCTTCGATCTCGACAGTGCGGAAGCCAATGCGGCGGCTAGTGGCCTCGACGATTTTGCCCCTTTCGTCGAGGAGTTCCACCAGCAGCGTGTAGAGGTTCGGCTCCTCCGCCGTCCAAGTTCGCACGCCAGGTAGGCTGGCGCTGAGCGAAGCGGCCATCCCAGCTGGCGCGCTTTCGCGAACGAGCACCGCCCGCTTGCCTTCGAGCAGCGTCGCGCGGACGCGCACTGCGGTGGGCTTGCCGGCGAGGCTGACCTCCACCCCAAGGCGACCGTCGCGGTAGCCATTCTCCAGCCCGGCATCAATGACGAGGTCCCGGATATGAGTGGCCGGCGCGGCGTAGATCGTCACGCTGCGCTCGATGCCGTTGACGCGCCAGAAGTCCTGGTCCTCGAGGTAGCTGCCATCCGCAAACCGATAAAGCTCGATGGCCACTGTATTTCGACCGGGATGGGCATGGGCGGTGATGTCGAACTCGGTCGGAAGCTTGGAGTCCTCGGAATAACCAACACGCTTGCCGTTGACCCAGATATAGTAAGCCGCTCCCGCCGCACCGACCGTCAGCAGCAGGCGGCGGCCTGCGAAGTGGGCGGGCACGTTGAACTCGCGGCGATAGGAGCCTACTTCGTTGATTTCATGCGCAATATTAGGTTGGTTTCGTGGGAAGGAATAGCCGCTGCCCACGAAGACTGCGCGGCCATACCCTTCGGCTTGCAGGATGCCAGGGACCTTCATCTTCCCCCACCCGCTTACGTCGAAATCGGGGCGCTGGAAGCCTGTCGGCCTGCTTTCCGGGTTGGGGGAAAGCCGGAATTTCCAATCGCCATCGAGCGAGAGATGGTAACGCGATTTCGCAGTATCACGGGACAAAGCCCCGGCCCGCGTCTCGAACCCGTCGAACGTTGCGTGCATCGGTTCGGCGCCCTGGCGTACCACCTTGGGCTCCTCCCATTCCGCCGGTGGCTCGCCGGCGAGGATACTGGTGGAACCAAGCAGGGCGGCCGCGAATGCCGCGATGCCGCTGCGTTGAGTGATGCGCATGTGTCCCTCTCCTGCAATTCCGTCAGGGCGCCTTCACTGGAGTGCCCGAACGAAGAATTCGAACTGGCGGCGCGTCACGTAGTCGATCGGACCGGTGGAGCGGCCGACGCTGTGCTCGCCGCCAGGCACGACCAGCAGGTCGAAATCCTTGTCCGCCTTGATAAGCGCATCGGCCACCTGCATCGTCGAGGCGGGGTCTACGTTGCTGTCCTGCTCGCCTACGATGAGGAATAGTTTGCCCCGCAAGCGCGCCGCATTGTCTACCCCCGAAGCGGAAGAATAGCTGGCGTCGACCGGCCAGCCGAGCCACTGTTCGTTCCAGCTGATCTTGTCCATGCGATTGTCGTAGCAACCCGCATAGGCGACGCCCGCCTTGTAGAAATCGCTGTGAAACAGCAGCGCGTTGAGCGTACTCTGACCGCCCGCCGAGGCGCCGTAGATGCCGACGCGGCCGATGTCGTAGGCAGGATCCCTGGCGGCGAGCGCACGGTGCCAGGCGATGCGGTCCGGGAAGCCGGAATCCTGGAGGTTCTTCCACGCCACGTCCTGAAACGCCTTGGAGCGGTTTGCCGTGCCCATGCCGTCGATCTGTACGACGATGAAGCCCAGGTCCGCCAGCGCCTGCATGCCGATCACCTTGTCGCCGCCCGAATGGTAGCCGAAAGGCCAGAAGCCCTTGGGCACGAAACTGTCGTGTGGGCCAGCATAGATGTTCTCGATCACCGGATACTTGCGGGTGGGGTCGTAATTCCTCGGTCGGACGACGAGTCCCCAGATGTCCGTCGTGCCGTCGCGCCCCTTGGCGGTGAACACTTCCGGCGCATGAAATCCGGCGGCGGTCAGGCGGCTAATGTCGCCTTTGGTTACCGAGGCAATCAGCGCACCGTTGTCGGCGCGGCGCAGCTCGCTGACGTTAGGCAGGTCTACGCGCGAGTAGTTGTCGATGAAAAGCGTCATGTCGGGCGAGAAGCTGGCGACATGGTCCGCACGCTCCGGGGTGAGCGGGGCCAGGTTCCGGCCATCGAAATCTATGCGGTAGTAGTGTCGGAAGTAGGGGTCCTCCCCTGCGTTCATACCGCCGGCCGCGAACCAGACCTGTCGTTTCTTCTCGTCCACCCGGACCACGTCGCGTACCACCCAGTTGCCCCGCGTGATGCGGTTTTTTACGCGGCCGGACCTGCCGTCGATCAGGTAGAGGTGGTTCCATCCGTCGCGCTCGGACTCCCAGACGATCTCGTTGCCGGCAGGCCCTAGGTCCTGCGCGAACCGGCGGTCGGCATAGACGAACGTGCTCGCGTCCTCGGTAACGGCGGCATGGGCCACGCCCGTCACGGCATCGACGGCGATGATCCGCACCTGTCCGAAACCGCGCTTCACGTAGTCGAACACGGCGCTGTTTCCGTCGGGCCGCCACCGCGGGGCAGACAGTTGGTAGGCATTGGGGAACAGCGCCGCATCGATGACCGTCTGCCGGCCGCTCGCGACATCGAACAGCACGGGTTGCTCCTGGTCCACCGCGTCGCCGGGCTTGGGATAGAGCTGGCTGCGCAGCGCCGGTTGCCCCTGTCCCGCAGGCGCCGCCTCGACCCGCAGGACATGGCGGGAATATCCGGGGCGGACGCGGTAGATCATCAGCCGGCGGCTGTCCGGCGACCAAGCGATCGTCTCGGGATCGTAGAAATCGCCAGCCGAGCCATCGCTGCTGAGACGAACGGCATCGCCCCCGCCCGCCTTTCGCACCACCAGGTTATCGTCCTCTACCAGCGCTTCCCGGCGGCCATCGGGCGACTGGCGCGGGTGGTTGTCGGCAGGAACGCTCAGGTCGCGCACGACGCCGAACCCCCGTGGCCGGTTGGCGTCCACCTGCGCTTCGCAGCGATATTCGACCAGTGAGCAGTGCCAACCAGACTCGTCCAGCGAGAAGACAATGGTCTTGCGGTCGCCGGCATAGTCGAACGTCTCGAACGGCAGGCGCAGCGCCTGAACCGGGCGGCCCAGCGCCTTGCCCAGCGCGAGGGCAAGCCGCTCCTGATCGAAGGCCGGCGACCTATCCAGCGTGCGCGCATCGACGGTCTCGAAAGTGAAGCCGCCTTCCACCGTCTTGCGATACGTGAAGGCGCTTCCATCCGGTGTCCAGCGAGCGGGCCAGGCGACATCGCGGGTAAGATACTGCCAGCTTTCCCGCAGGCCGACCGAGCGGTCGATATCTTCGCGTGTGGGAGCGGCCTGCGCCGTCGCAGCAAAGAGCACCGCGCCAAAGGCCGCGAAGGCCCCGGCGAATTGGAAACGGCGGAACGGGCGCGGCATGGAACAATTACCTCGAGATACGAAAAAAGCCGGACCACTGGGGCTCGGGCGATAGGGGCACCCAGGCGCCCGGTTATTTGACCTGAAAGCCTTCCCAGAAGGTATCGACCTTGTCGATCCAGATGGTGTTGAACCCGGTAGCGATCGCCGAACCCTCGATCGAGGGGATGATCGCCGGCTGGTCGCCCAGCATCACCGATTTCTCCACACGGCCAACAAAGCGGCTGCAGATGTAGCTTTCGTGCACGAAGCTGTCCCCCACGGCCAGACGTCCCGTCGCCGCCAGATGCGCCAGGCGCGCTGAGGTGCCGGTGCCGCAAGGGCTGCGGTCGATCGCCTTGTCGCCGTAGAACACGGCATTGCGGCCATCGGCGCCTTCGTGTTTGGGCTTGTCCGCCCAAAGTACATGGCTGACACCCCGGATCGTGGGATCGAGCGGATGAACCGGCTCGAACTTAGCCCGAACCGCCTCGCGGACACGGCCGCTGAGATCGATGATCCGCGCCGCGCCAAGATCGTCAAGGCCGGTATAGGCGCCCTGCGGCTCGACGATGGCATAGTAGTTGCCGCCGTACGACACGTCGATCGAGAGCGGGCCGATACCCTCCACGTCCACCTCGATACCGCGCGCGGCGACATAGGCGGGGACGTTGGTGATGCGCACCGAAGTGACCTTCGGCCCCTCGGTTTCATAGGCGATCTCGATCACGCCCGCCGGCACTTCCACCCGCAGGCGGCCCGGCGTGGCGGGCTGGATCAGCCCGTGTTCCAAGCCGAAAGTGACGATGCCGATGGTGCCGTGGCCGCACATGGGCAGGCAGCCGCTGGTCTCGATAAACAGGATGCCGATGTCGTTCGCGGCATCGGTGGGCGGATAGAGGAACCCGCCCGACATCATATCGTGGCCGCGCGGTTCGAAGCACAGGCCGGTACGGATCCAGTCGAAACGCTCCAGGAAATCCTGGCGCCGCTCGGACATGGATGGGCCCTTCAACAGCGGAACCCCGCCCGCTATCAAGCGGACGGGGTTACCGGCTGTGTGGCCGTCGATGCAGAAGAATGTGTGCCGCATCGATGCTCCTTCAGGCTGCCTTTGCGACGGAAAGATCCGGCCGGGTAGCAGCGGCCTTTTCGACCATCGCGATCACTTCGGCGCGGCGCTCGCCCTGAAGCAAATAGCGCGGGGGCAGTACGCGCTCGGAACCACGGCCCATGACTTCCTCTGCCAGCTTGATCGACTGGACAAGATCATGCTCGGCATCGAGGTGCAGCAGCGGCATGAACCAACGGTAGATTTCCATGGCCTTGGCATGGTCGCCGCGCGCGAACGCTGCAACCAGTTCCACCGATTCCTTGGGGAAAGCGTTGGTAAGGCCCGAAACCCAGCCCTGCGCGCCGAGGTACAACCCTTCCAGCGCCACGTCGTCGAGACCTGCAAACAGCACATAGCGATCGCCAAAAGCATTGCGGAAATCGGTAAAGCGGCGCGTATCGGGGGCCGATTCCTTGACCGCGACGATGTTCGGCACCTCGATCAGCTGCGTCAGAACTTCCTGGTCGATCACGGTGCGATAGGCCGGGGGGTTGTTGTAGAGCATGATCGGCAGGCCGGTCTGGTCGGCAACGCCCTTGAAGTGAGCGACAAGTTCATGCGCCTTGGGCACGTAGACCATCGGCGGCAGCAGCATCAGGCCGTCCGCGCCGGCCTTTTCCGCGGCCTGCGCATAGCCCGCCGCGCGGCGCGTGTCGTATTCCGACACGCCGGTGATCACCGGCACGCGGCCGTGCACCACTTCGACGATGGCGGAGAGAACCTGGACCTTTTCGTCATATTCCAGCGAGTTGTTTTCGCCCACCGTGCCGAGCGCGATCACGCCGGTCACCCCGTCGCGGATCAGATCGTCGACGACGCGCTGGGTGTCCGCGATATCGATCGACAGGTCAGCGCGGAGCTGCGTGGTGACTGCCGGGAAAACACCCTTCCAACCGATTGCCATGAAATTGTCCCATCATGCGTTAGCTTGAGATATCGTATACGATATTATTTCTAACCGATCAATGCTCTTGTTTGCGCCTGCACACGAGGTTAATTCGGCCACGCTCGGAACAGCGGATCGTCGAAATCGCCGGATAACGGGCGCAGACGATCGATGATGCATGCCGGACCGGGGATCTGGCTCGCACTAGTCATCTGAATCTAAAGTTCGCCACATAATGTGCGTTCTGCGGTCTGGCAGAAGCGCTTGACCGAGGCGAGGATCTCGTCTGCCGACTTTGTCCATCGGTACGGTTTTGGGTTCTGATTGTGGCGTTCGATGAAGGTTCGGATGTCCTGCTCCAGTTCGCTCGTGGAGGTATGAACGCCGCGGCGCAACTGCTTGCGGGTAAGCTCGGCAAACCAGCGTTCGACCTGGTTGATCCAGGATGCCGAGGTTGGCGTGAAATGGACATGGTAGTGCGGGCGGCGGGCGAGCCATGCCCGGACCAACGCGGTCTTGTGGGTGGCGTAATTGTCCATGATGATGTGGACATCGAGGTCGCGCGGTACCTGCGCGTCGATCTGTTTGAGGAAGTCGAGAAACTCGGTGGCGCGGTGCCGCTTGTAGCATTTGCCGATGACAAAGCCCGAGGCAATATCGAGCGCTGCGAAGAGTGAGGTCGTGCCATGGCGGACATAGCTGTGCGTGCGGCGCTCCGGCATGCCGGGCATCATCGGTAGGACCGGCTGCTCGCGATCGAGAGCTTGAATCTGGCTCTTCTCGTCCACGCTGAGCACCAACGCTCGGTTGGGCGGCGACAAATACAGACCGACGATATCGCGGACCTTGTCGACGAACAGCGGATCGCTCGACAGCTTGAACGTCTCCGAGCGGTGCGGCTGAAGTCCGAAGGCCGTCCAGATGCGTCGGATCGTCGTGTGTGAGAAGCCAGTTTCTCCTGCCATCGAGCGGATCGACCAGTGGGTTGCGTCATCGGGCTTTGAACGCAGCGTCCGCTCGATCACGGCCGCCACCTGATCGTCCGCTATCGTTCTGGGTCTGCCTGGTCGAGCCTCGTCCAGCAGCCCTTCGACACGATCCTTGAGAAAGCGCCGACGCCACTTGCCGACGGTGTGCTCATGCACTCCCAACTCGGCCGCTACGACCTTGCTCTGGATGCCGTCCGCGCAGCGTAGGATGATCCGACACCGCTCCGATATCGAGCGGGATACCCGCCGCCGACGGACCTGCCGCTCCAAATACTCACGTTCTTCAGGCTCCAAAACTACCGGTGCCGTCGGCCGTCCGCTCGCATTCGCCATGCTGCGCTCCTCTTGTCGCGCACACAACATACAATGAAGCTTACTTTAGTTCCAGATGACTAGGGCGTAGACTCATTACGCAGCACACCACAGTCGGGTGCAGATGAGTTTGACGGCGGCGAGATAGTTTTCGGCATACTTGTCATACCGGGTAGCGATGCCCCGGAACTGCTTGATCCGGCTGAAGAAGCGCTCGACCAGAGTGCGCTGGCGGTAGAGCCATGACGAAAACCCGTAGCGCTGCTTGCGGTTGGATCGGTTGGGAATGTTGGCCCAGACGTTCCTAGCTGCCGCAGCCTCGCGGATGGCGTTGCTGTCGTAGCCCTTGTCGCCCAGCAATGTAGCGCCTTCAGGAATGCCTTCGATCAAGGCCTCTGCCTCGCAAGCATCGTGGACCTGGCCGCCGGTAAGCCTCAGGCCGACAGGACGTCCATCAGCGTCGACAAGAGCGTGGAGTTTGGTCGTAAGGCCGCCCCTGGAACGTCCCATGCCATGATCGCTGGATCCCCCCTTTTTGCCGTCGCACCATGCTGGTGGACGCGCACGCAGGTGGAATCGATCATCACCAGTTCGCCGTTGAAGCCCGCTGAAACCGCCGCCAGCAGCCGATCCCAGACCCCTGCTTTGCGCCAGCGGACAAACCGGTTGTAGCACGTGGTCGGCGGCCCATAACGTTCGGGAATTTCCGCCCAAGGTGCTCCTGAACGAAAGCGCCACATGATACCGTTGAGCACCCGCCGATCATCGACCCGGGGCACGCCGCGGGGTTTATTGGGCAGCAGGGGCTCGATAATCGCCCACTCCCGATCCGACAGTTCATACCGGCGACGCGCCATTCAACCCTCCATGTCTGGAGGCACCTGAATCACGCGGCCGTTATGACCTCAACCCCTTTTATGAGTTTGCGCCCTAAATCGTGCGGCTACGCGAGCATGAAGATCGTTGGCAGGTTCCCCGGACCGGCGGGGGGCATAGTCATTCTCGACACCGTCAAGCGCCCTTTCTAGAGCTTCGATCGGCATCACTGGAGGGCGCAGCCGCTGCATTTATAACTATCTTAGCGTGAAAGTTTCCTCAATGAATCTCAAAAATTGTCGCGGATGCCTGTGGTCCAATTACCGCAGGCCACCTAGCCACCGCGCCGATCGAGGGCTTCGACCGGCGGTGAGATAGCATGCGTCAGACTGCCAGATCCGCTTGAGCTTTCTGAATATGATCTGCCAATACGGTACCTGTGACTGGCTTGCGGACGACCGGAATCCTCCGAAATCGGTCAGGCATCAGAACATTATCGCCATAGCCTGTCGCGAAGACGAACGGTACACCCGCTGAAAGCAGGATGTCCGCAGTTTCAGCAGACGTATCATCTCCCAGACTGAAGTCGAGGACGGCGCAGTCCGGTAAAGCGACGGCAATCTCATTTTTGCCTGCGCGACATCGGCCGCCAGACGCACGGAGCTCGCGCCCAGCGTCGTGAGCATCTCTTCGGTGTCCATCGCGATCAGCGCCTGATCTTCGACAAGCAGTACGTCGAGGTCGCGGAACGCCACGCCGCCAATGGATTGCGATTCGGTGGGCGCCATAGTGACGCCGCTGCGATGGGGGCCAAGGTGCCTGGCTGGAATGATCAGTTTTACCCTCAGTCCCGAAGGGTCGTAGTCAATCTCGGCCGAACCGCCGAGATCGTATCCCATGGTGGTCTGGATAAGCTTGCTTCCGAAACCGGTGCGAGTAGGGGGCGAAACTCTTGGCCCACCGTGCTCGTGCCAGACGAGACAGCAATCACCTCCCTCGGTCATTTTCCAGGAGATCGCCAGATGGCCGGTATCGTTCGAAAGCGCGCCATACTTGGCGGCATTGGTCATCAGCTCATGGACAACCAGAGCCACCACGCCAAAGGTCCGCTCGGAGAGGCCGATGGCGGGGCCCTGAGCACTTACGCGATCCGCTGCGCTTCCATAGCGGTGGAGACTGGCCTCCGCTTCGATAAGTGTTTCCAGATTGCCCCTGCTGCCCGTTTCCAGTGACTGGTCGTGGGCAAAAGCCAGCGCACGCAGTCTTCCTTCCATCGACGCCGCATAATCTTCCACACTGGCCGCGTTCGCGCCCGTTTGCCGGGCGATCGATTTGACGAGCGAGAGGATATTCTTGACCCGGTGGTTCAGTTCGTCATTCAGCACCCGCCGCCGCTGCTCGGTCCGGTCTCGCTCGTCTGCAGTAGCTTCGTTGTAGCGAAGAACCACGTCGCGCAGGTACGCGCGAATGGCCTCAGCGACGGCCATTTCCGCGTCGCTCCAAGGCCGTGATTGTCCGCGTACGTCCTCGCGCCACGTGTCAAAACTGCCGCGAGGACTGAGCCGGTCACCCAAGGGACCACTGACGATTTGCTTGACCGGCTCGCCGGCCCATTCCACCTGGAATGCCTCTTCGCTGCGGAACAGCAGCAGATAATCGCGCGAAACTGACGAGATCGGGATGGCCAGCCCCCCCTGCGACCTCGGATCCATAATCGCCGACCAGTTCACCGATGGCGCGGAGATCCGTTGTTGCCCACACGTTGCCATCCGCGAGGTATCGAACTTTCTCCACCAGGGCCACGATGTCATCAGGGGGCGGCGTTCGTCCGATTGCCGTCCAGCTATCGTTGATCGACACCCCGGCGCCGTCACTGGCGATGAGGCTGCTCAATTCGCCGAGATGCCGGGATAACGCCTCGTCGAGAGGCTCCCCCGGCGCGATTTCGCCGGCGATGATGCCGAGGCGCTCGCGGGCTTCGTTCGCAGCGACCAAAGCCGAGCGTCGCTCGGCCAGCGCCATTTGCATGGAGAAGTATTGTGCGAACAGTTCCGCGCCGACGCGTAGCGGCATCGGCACAACCTTGGGTGTATCGTGGTGACAGGAAATCAGGCCCCACAACTCGCCATCCACAACGACCGAAATCGACATCGATGCGGCAACCCCCATGTTTCGAAGGTATTCGCAGTGTATGGGCGACACGCTGCGCAGCTGCGCGAAGGACATGTCGACAGGTTCGGCGCCATCCCTCACCGGCGGCTCGAGCGGGACGGGCGCGAAGTTCACGTCGCCGATCATGCGGATGGTGTTCACCAGATACAGACGGCGCGCCTGATAGGGAATGTCGGACGCAGGGAAATGCTGGCCCATGAAGCTTTCAAGGTGGCTCGCCTTGGCTTCGGCAATGACGCGGCCCGCGCCGTTGTGCAGGAACCGATAAACCATGACCCTGTCATAGCCCAGCATTCCGCGGATCAGCCGGGCACCTATCCTGGCGATGTCATCAACGGTCGATTCCAGTCCGATCCGCCTGACCAGGTTTTGTGTCATATCCAACGCGTCTTTCGCGGCGCTGGATTGAATCGATGTCGGCTCGATCTCGATGAACACCCAATCCTTGTGCCGGTGGATGACCGCATCGATCGGTACATCGAGGTTCGGAAGTGACACGCCGAGCAGGACGCCGGCCATGTGCGAGCCACCCGCCTTAGCAGCTGCATTGCGAAGATCGTGGGCGGCATCCGCACCCAGGACCTCGGCGAGCGACAGGCCGTGAAGGCTCGAGTTGCGTTTGCCCAGGAGGTCTTCGGCCGTCTGCGAGGCATACACCACCTGGGTCGTCGTGGGATCGCATACCAGCATCGCGCCATGAGGCTGAATGCTGCCAGGGATATGGATCGGTTCGCGATCGCAATTTGTCAGGTCAACGGTCATGAATGCGAAGCCGATCGTTGAGGTTTGCCAATGCGCTAGCCAAGTTTTTGGAGGAAGTCGACCAAACCAGCAACGCCATTCCAGCGGGGGGAGGCCATCTGCAAACCTGTCACCCGGCCAAAGAAACCAGCCCATTGCGGTGCACGTCAGTAACGTCGCACCGGCAGGACCCGGTTAGATACTCGGGTCAGCATCATTGACTCGCTTCGCTTCCCCAGCAAAAGATCGGCATGCCTACGTCCCCGTCCCCCCGCCTTATTTCGCTCCCGCCAGAGCTGATCGCTTACGTCGAGAAGCGTATCAAATCAGGTGACTATGGCAGTTCCGACGAAATCATCTCGGCGGCGTTCGATCTCCTGCGCGGGCAGGACAATGCCCTTGCTGGCGTAAGCGAGGGTTGGCCTCATGGCGGAGGAGAATGTGGGCGCCTGATCGGCGAACGCGATTGGACGGCAACCGTCCTTGGGCATAGCGCGTCTTGGCCTACTGAACTGAGGGCGACCGTCGCCAACATCGTCAACTCTCCCGTCGCCAAGGTGCTGATGTGGGGAGCGGAGCACGTCATGCTCTACAACGACGGGTATCGGGCTATCGCGGGGGACCGCCATCCGCTTGCGCTCGGGACACCGGTAGCCAAGGCCTTTCCCGAGGTCTGGGAATGGAACCGGCCGATCCTCGAAGCAGGCATGCGGGGCGAAATCGTAGCGCACCGCGATCAGCCAATCCAGTTCCATCGTCCCGACGGTCCGGAAACGATGATCCTCGATCTGTTCTACACCCCCGTATATAAGACAGACGGTCAGGTCGGCGGCGTGATGTGCACGATCGTCGATAACAGTGGCCGTGTCGATGCGGAACGTCGCCTGGCAGAAAGCGAGGCCGAACTGCGCCGGATCACTGACGCGCTGCCGCTACTCGTTTCCTACGTCGACCGCGATCATGTCTACCGTTTCGCCAATGCCTGTTACGAAGACTGGTTCGGGCCGCATCCCGACACTATCATCGGCAAGCCGGTTGCCGCAGTTGTCGGAGAAGCGGTCTACGAGGATCGCCGGCCCTCGATCGCCCGGGCGCTGGCGGGAGAAAGCTTTTCGACGGAAGCGATCCTCCCGCGCAAAGATGGCCAGAACCGCCGCTGCGAACTGCGGTATATTCCCCACATCGACGATGCCGGAGTGGTCCACGGCGTGCACGTGCTGGCCATCGATATCGAGGAGCGCGCACAACGCGAAGCGGCGCTCGTTGTCAGCAATGGCCGCTTCCGGGCGGCGATGGATGCCGTCCACGGGGTGCTATGGACCAATAGTCCGGATGGACGGATGATTGGCGAGCAGGCCGGTTGGGCCGAACTGACCGGGCAATCCATTGACGAATATCAGAACTTTGGCTGGGCTGACGCTGTCCATCCTGACGACACGGCGGCAACGATCGAGGCGTGGAACGCTGCGGTGTCGGCCAGGTCTATGTTCGTGTTCGAGCATCGGGTGCGGCGTCATTGCGGCACGTGGCGAACCTTCGCGATCCGCGCGCTGCCCCTCCTCGATGACGCCGGACAGGTTATCGAATGGGTTGGTGTACATACGGACATCACGCATCAGCGTGCCGCCGAAGCCACCTTGCGCGAACAGGCTGACAACCTCGCACGTGAGGCTCGTCATCGTCGGCGCGCCGAAGAGCAACTTCAGTTGCTGAACGAAGACCTCGAAGCGCGCGTGATCACCGAGATCGATGAGCGCCGCAAGGCCGAAGCCAAACTGACCCAGGCACAGAAGATGGAAACGGTCGGCAAGCTGACCGGGGGCGTCGCCCACGATTTCAATAACTTGTTGCAGGTTGTTTCCGGCAATCTCCAATTGCTGATGAAAGACATAGCGGGCAACGACCGTGCCGAGCGGCGCGTGGCCAATGCCATGGCCGGCGTCTCGCGCGGCGCCAAGCTTGCATCCCAGCTCCTTGCATTTGGCCGGCGCCAGGCGCTCGAGCCAAAAGTCGTAAACGTGACGCGCATCATCCGGGGGATGGACGACATGCTCCGCCGGGCGATCGGGGAAGCTGTGGAGATCGAGACCGTCGTGGGCGGCGGCCTCTGGAACACGTTCATCGATCCTGCCCAGATCGAGAACGCTTTGCTGAATCTGGCCATCAATGCGCGCGATGCGATGGAGGGGCAGGGCAAGCTCACGATCGAGGTCGGGAATGCGCATCTCGACGACCACTATGCTGCCACACACGATGAGGTGGTCGCGGGGCAATATGTGATGCTAGCTGTCTCCGACACCGGTTCTGGAATGACCGCCGAGATCCGAGAGAAGGTCTTCGAACCATTCTTCTCGACCAAGGGTGAAGGCAAGGGATCGGGCCTTGGACTCTCGATGGTGTATGGTTTCGTCAAGCAGTCCGGCGGGCACGTGAAGATCTATTCCGAACTTGGCGAAGGCACGACGGTCAAGCTTTATCTGCCTCGCGCGATGCAGGCCGAGGACTTCGAGGTCATTGTCGATAGCGGTCCTATCACCGGTGGCACCGAGACCGTGCTGGTGGTGGAAGACGATGCCGAGGTACGTGCCACCGTCGTCGAGACACTGACCGATCTGGGTTACAGCGTTCTCAAGGCCGTCGACGCCGCGAGCGCATTGAACGTGATCGAGAGCGGGGTGCCGATCGATATCCTTTTCACCGACGTCGTGATGCCGGGAACCCTCAAGAGCCCCGAACTCGCACGCAAGGCGCGCGAACGACTTCCGAATATCGCGGTCCTGTTCACGTCGGGCTATACCGAAAATTCCATCGTTCACGGCGGCAAACTCGATGCGGGCGTCGAATTGCTGTCCAAACCCTATACGCGTGAGGCACTCGCACGCAGGTTCCGTCATGTACTCGCCAACCAGAAACAGCGCGGCCTTACCGATCACGGCGCTGCTAGCGCTGCCGGCACGGATTCGACCGCAGCCCAACCAACTGCTGCGTCGATCACCGTTCTGCTGGTTGAAGATGATGACCTGATCCGGATGAATACTGCCGACATGCTGCAGGCCGCCGGTTTTGTCGTAGTCGACGCTGGCAATGCCGAAGACGCGATGACCGCCTTGCAGACTGTTCGCGTCGATTGTTTGGTGACGGACGTCAACCTTCCAGGGCTCTCCGGTCCCGAATTTGCCGCAAAAGCCCGCTCCCTGCGGGAGGGCATTGCCATCGTGTTTGCAACGGGCGACGCATCGGTAGAGCATGACCTACCGGGCGCTATTATTTTGACAAAGCCTTACGGCATGGCAGCGTTGAGTGCAGCCGTATCGGCGGCCGTCGGAAACGTTGGGCCAGAAGAAATATCCGACAAGAGCGCTACGGTCTCCGGCTCGCACGCCACTAGTCGTCCTGATCAAGCATGATTTGAACTGTTCCACGCCGCACAAGCGTGAACGGCGGCTTACGCTCTAAAAACTGACGATTTACGATAAGCGAGGAAAGACTGCAAAGTCCCACTTGCAGGCAATGAATGGAGGGCCGAAATCGGGCAGCTGACTTTCGCCCAGGCACGTCTGCGATCAGGACGAAAAGCGTTAACTCCGATATGTGACAAGGTCTTAGTTCACCGCCGGCCGAGAAATGGAAGCGACGTAGGCGGCGATAGCGTCGATCTGGGCATCGCTGATTGCAACGCCTCCCATCGGCGGCATCGGCGCGGGGAAGCGCTTGGGGTTGGGCACGCCGTCCTTGATCGAGCGGCGAATGCCGGCAAGGTCGCCCTTGCTCCACAGCCACTCGGCATCGACGAGGCTCGGCGCGACCGGGGTGCCTTCGCCGTCCGCGCCGTGGCAGCCGGAGCAGCTGGCACTCGCGATCTCGCCCACGTAAAGCCGCCGGCCGAGCGCGACTTTCGCATCTCCGCCAGGCGCGGCGACCGAAGGCGCCGCCGGTGCCTTGGCCATCTCAGCCGCGCGCGCGCCGCTCACGGCTGCCGCGCGGTCGCCTTTGTAGGTAATGCGCCAAATGCGGCCTTGCTTGTCGTCGCCCACATAAAGCGCGCCGTCCGGCCCAACGGCCAGCCCCGAAGGCCGGAAATCGGCCTTGCCCGAAGCCTTGTCAGGCCCGGCGAAACCATCGGCGAACACGACGTAGTCGCTGATGGCCTTGCCGCCGCGCATCGGTTGGAACACGACGTTGAAGCCCTGCTGGGGGCCCGGTGCGCGGTTCCAGGAACCGTGAAAGGCGATGAACATGCCGCCGCGATAGGCGGAGGGGAACTGCGAGCCTTCATACACAGCCAAGGCATTCGGCCCCCAATGCGCTGGGAACGCGGCGACCGGCCCGGTGCGGCTCGCGCACAGGCTTACGGCCTTGCCGCCGTCGCCGCCGTATTCGGGGGCGAGCACCAGCCTGTGCTGGCCGGGATCGTAGTAGCATTCCGGCCAGCCGAAATCGTCGCCCTGCTTGACTTGCAGCAGCACTTCCGCCGGCAGCTCCTGTCCCTGTTTGGCCGAGTAGAGGGCGCCCCAGTTCTCGTGCAACTGGTCGCGCCCGTGCTGGGTGGCAAAGAGTTGCCCGCCGGAATCGAGCGCGATGCCCACCGCGTTTCGGATGCCCGATGCGAAACGGGCGGCGGGGGAGAAGCGCTGACCGGTCTTCCCCGCGTCGAAGCGCCAGATGCCAGCACGCAGGGCCTTCTCGGCGCAAGGGGTCTGGCCCGGCGCCCCGGCCTTTCGATTTTCAGCCTGGCAGGCGTTGGTCGCGCTGCCGCTGGTGACGAAGAGGCTGCCGTCGGCGCGGATGGCGATGCTGTGCGAAAAGTGGTCGCCTTCGGTCGGCAAACCGGAGACAACGACCTGCTCGGTGTCGCCTATGTCATGCTTGGTGCTGTCTAGGTCATAGCTGACGATGCGGTCCCCGCTTTCCAGAAAAACCCGGTTTCGGAATACCGCAAGGCCGGTTCCGCCGATCTGGCCGGCAAAAGGCCGTTGAAAGCGCTCAGCTTTTCCATCGCCATCGGCATCCTGCAGGACGATCAGGCCGGACGCCACCGCCTCATCCTCCGGATCGGGAGCGCTGTTGGCATAGAGCGTGCCGTCCGCGCCCGCCACGATGTGCCGGACGTGCCCGATCTTGTCTGCGAAAATGGTTGTGCAAAATCCGGGCGGCAGCGCCAATCCTGCGGTGTCACATTGCTCAGCGACTGCAGATTCGCGCTTTTGCGGAGCCTGTCCGCAAGCTGCGATGCCCAGAATGGCGCCAATAGTGGAGATATGCGGAACAAACCGAAGCGTCATGGCATGCAGGCCCTTGCCTTCCGTTCGAACGAACGGGTGAATTTTTCCGGCCTTTAATCTAGTATGAGAAATACATCAACCGGCCGAAGGCCCTGACATGCCCGCATCGCGGGACGCGTTGCCGATCAACATCAGCATCTTGAGCCGGGCCTCCTCGGGATCACCCCGCAGGATGGCGTCGAAAACGGCATCGTGATCGGGCATAGGATCGCGTGATTCCTTACGCTCGTCCCGCGCGAAACGGGTGGTCCAGGCGACCACCGCAGTCACCGAAGTGGCGAGGGTGATGAGTGCCTCGTTGCGCGTGGCCGTAAGGATCAGGCTGTGGAAGTTCTGGTCGGCGGCGCGGCCTTCCGGGGTCTGCAGCCCGAACCGCCGCATTTCCTCCAGTGCGTGACCCATGCGCGAGATGTCCTGGCCGTCGCGGCGAAGCGCCGCGAACTGCGCGGCGGCGGGTTCGACAACGGTGCGTAACTCGAAGATATCCCTCAGGAATTCAGGCGTCGGGCCAGCTTCGAACATCCAGGCGAGGACGTCGAGGTCGAGAATGTTCCAGCGCAGCCGCTCGTTGATGCGCGTGCCGCTCTTGGTCCGGCTATAGACGAGGCCCTTGGCGGAAAGGACGCGAACCGCTTCGCGGTAGGCCGTGCGCGAGACGCCCTGCTCAGCGCTGTAGCGCTCTTCGCCCGGCAGCATTTCGCCCGGCTGATAACGTCCGCCGACAATGGCGATCGCGAGGTCGTGCGCGATCCGGTCATGGATCGCGCGCGTCGGCTGGGTCGCGTGCCGCGACAGGGGGTGGTCGTCCGTTGCGCTCATCGCCCTCTCGTCCGCTGTGCCGGCCCGCCCGTCAACCCCGCGTCGCCGATGTTTGGCATATCTAGTATGAGAAAATATCGATAAATTTAGGATATCGCGGCGCCTCTAGGAGGATTTCGGCTTGTCATAGCCATTTGTATCGATAATCTAGTACGAGAAATAAAAACAAGAATCGGAGGGGTACAATGAAGATCGGACTGAAGCTGGGTGGCATGTCGGCCATCGCGTTCCTGTTCGCCCACGCCGGCGGGGCTCGGGCGCAGAACGTCTTGCCTGTCGAAGACGCCGCGCCCACGGCTGAGCAGGCCGCGACCTCACCGGAAACGGCCGCGAACGACATCATCGTCACCGGCATGCGCGCCAGCCTGTCGTCGGCCCAGAACATTAAGCGCAACGCCCAGCAGCTGGTCGACTCCGTGGTCGCCGAGGACATCGGGAAGCTGCCCGACAACAACGTCGTCGAGGCGCTCCAGCGTGTGCCCGGTGTGCAGGTCGCGCCCCGCGCCCGCGGTGAATCTGGTACCGTCCTGATCCGCGGGCTCCCGGATGTCGTGACGCTCGTCAACGGGCGGAACATCTTCACCACGACCGGCCGTTCGCTCTCGCTCGCCGACGTTCCGGCCGACCTCGTCGCCGGCGTCGACGTCTACAAGTCGCGTTCGGCGCAGCAGCTGGAGGGCGGCATCGCCGGCCTCATCGACGTGCGCACGCGGCGGCCATTCGACTTCAAGGGCTTCCAGCTCGCGCTCGCCGGACGCGAGGTCTACAGCGAGCAGCCCGACAAGATCGACCCCTATGTCAGCGCTCTCCTGACCAACCGCTGGGACACCGGCATCGGCGAGATCGGCGCGCTGGTCAGCGTGTCCTTCCACCAGACCCGATACCGCGACGAGACGATCTTCGGCGGCGGCTACTTCGGCTACAACCTCGATAACAGCCGGGCGCCCTATACGCCGGGCGTCCCGCTCGATCCGCGCGGCACTAATCCTGCGGAGCCGCGCGTGTTTCGCACTGACGTGATCGGCGCCTTCGATCGCATCGGCACCCGCAAGCGACCGGCCGCCAACGCCACGCTGCAATGGGCGCCCGACGACCGGCTGACCATCCGTGCGGACGGGCTGTTCTATGGCTTCCGCGACGAGGGCAACGGCAACCAGAACTTCACCTCGATGAACGGGGCCCTGCTTTCGCCGCTACAGTTCGTAGACGATACCAAGCTGGTGCAGTCGCTGAGCATCGCCAATGGCCGCGTTGCGCAGTTCGGGCAGGCCTATGACAGCAAGGCCGATCGCTACCAGGCAGCGCTGGGCGCGGATTGGAAGAGCGGGGACTGGACCGCCGCGACCGAATTTTCCTACACCCGCTCGAAGGCGACCGACATCGCCAACAACCTCGACGTGGACTTCATCGCCTCGCGCACGGATGCGGTATTCAACAACGGATCGGGCACCCCGACTTTCGTGCTGCCGAACGACGATATCGCCGACCCCGCGCGCTATTACCTCTCGCGCATCTCGACCACGCGCACGGTAGGCGATGGCAAGGAACTGGCATGGCGTGGCGACGTATCTTACCGCTCGCCGTTCCTGATCTTCTCAGGGGTCGACGCGGGGCTGCGCCTCAGCAAGCGTGACGCGAAGTCCGACAGCTTCGTGCAGACGGTGAACTGCTCCGCCACCGGCGCGGTCAGGTGCTACACGATCAAGGCGGACAGCATCCCCGGCCTGATGACCCAGACGCCGGGGGGCTTCATGGAAGGCACGCGCCCGTATGCGCGGCAATGGGCGATACCCTCGACCAGCTACCTGCTGAACAACATTGGCGCGCTGCGGCAGACCTTCGGACTGGCGGCGGGGGATCCCGCGTTCCAGGACACGCAGCACTTCGACATCACCGAGAAGAACTACGCCGGCTATCTCCAGGCGAACGTTGAGGTCGGGCGCCTCGATGGCCAAATCGGCTTGCGCGTGATCGAGACCGACATCACCTCGAACGCATTCCTTGTTCTGCGCGGCGCGACCTCGCCGGTGACGATCCGTAACAAAAGCACCGACGTGCTGCCGAGCCTGGCGCTGCGCTACAAGCTGAAGGACAACCTGTTCCTGCGCTTCGCCGCGAGCAAGACGATCACCCGCCCCAGCTTCGCGCAGCTCAATCCGGCGGTGACGCTGACCCCGCCGATCCCCGGCCAGCAGCCGTTCGGACGCGGCACCAGCGGCAATGCCGACCTGAAGCCGATCCGCTCGGACAACTACGACCTGTCGGTGGAATGGTACATCGACCGTTCCAGTTCGATCACCGCGACGCTGTTCCGCCGCGATGTGTCGGGCTTCATCCAGTCGGTGACGAGCAACTTCGACATCGACTACCTAGGTGCCGACAACGGGGTCTACCAGATTACCCGCCCCGAGAACTCGGGCTCGGGGAAGATCCAGGGGATCGAGGGCGGCGTCACGTTGTTCCCCAAAGGCCTGCCCGCCTGGCTCGACGGCATCGGCCTGAGTGCCAACGGCACGTACATCGACGGAAAGAACAAGGCGCTCTCGCCGCTTCCCGGCGTCACCGGATATCTCGACATTCCGTTCCAGAACGTCTCGAAATACTCCGCCACCGCAACGCTGATCTACGAGAAGGGCGGTTTCTCTGGCCGCGCGTCCTACGTGTGGCGCGACAAGTACAATGCCGGGCTTCACTTCACCGGGGTCAATCCGAATTTCATCACGAACGGGGCGCTCAGCAACCTTGACCTCTCGTTCTCCTATGAGATCAATCCGGACTTCACCGTCGTGCTCGATGCGACCAACGTGCTGAAGAACCTCTACAAGACCTCGTTTGACGATCCGAAGCTCTTCTCCCGCGACACGGTTCTCTACACCCGCACCATCGCGCTCGGCTTCCGGGCCAAGATGTGACCCTGCCCGTGACGCTCCCTTTCAAGAGGATGACCCGATGACGATTTCCAGGGCAATCGCGGCTGTGGCCGCACTGATGGCGCTGCCCATGCCGGCCTTCGCGCAGGCCGAGGCCGAGGCCGCGCGGCCGGTGACCGTCACCGTCGATGCAGGTCACACGGACGGCAAGCTGCCGCCGGTCTGGCGCTTCTTCGGCGCGGACGAGCCGAACTATGCGACGATGAAGGACGGCCGCAAGCTGCTGGTCGAACTGGGCGAGCTGAAATCGGGCCAAGTCTACTTTCGCGCCCATAACCTGCTCAGCACTGGCGACGGAACCCCCGCATTCAAGTGGGGAAGCACCAACGCCTATACCGAGGACAAGGACGGCAAGCCGGTCTACGACTGGAAGGTCGTCGACGGCATCATCGACACTTACCTCGCGCGCGGGGTGCGGCCCTATCTCCAGATCGGCTTCATGCCCGAGGCCCTGTCCAGCGCGCCGAAGGGTACGCCCTATCAGCACCTCTGGCGCCCCGGCTTCGACTACAAGCTGATCGCCACCGGCTGGACCTACCCGCCCAAGGACTACGAGAAGTGGGCCGAGCTGGTTCACCAGTGGACGCTCCACAACGTCGAGCGCTACGGCAAGGCCGAGGTTGAGCGCTGGTACTTCGAGGTCTGGAACGAGCCCAATTCCGATTTCTACTGGTCCGCCAGCCCTGAGGAATTCTACAAGGTCCACGATTACGCCATCGCCGCGATCCGCAAGGCGCTGCCCACTGCGCGCGTCGGCGGGCCGGACGTGGCGGGGCCGGGCGGCACCTTCATGGATGGTTTCCTGAAGCATGTATCCTGGGGGAAGAACTACGCGACCGGGCAGGTCGGCACGCCGACCGACTTCCTCTCGTTCCACGCCAAGGGTAAGCCGACATTCGTGGATGGGCATGTGCGCATGGGCATCGCCACGCACTTGCGAGAGACCGATGGCGGCTTCACCAAGGTGCTGTCGATCCCCGCGCTGGCCCGCAAGCCGGTGGTGATCGGCGAGAGCGACCCCGAGGGCTGTGCCGCCTGTCCGGGGCCGCAGAACGCCTATCGCAATGGCACGATGTACTCCAGCTACACCGCTGCCAGCTTCGCGCGCATCTGGGAACTGGCCGCCAGGCGCAAGGTCAATCTGGAAGGCGTGCTCTCGTGGTCCTTCGAATTCGAGGACCAGCCGTGGTTCGCAGGCTATCGCCAGCTTTCCACCAACGGCGTCGACCTGCCGGTGCTCAACGTGTTCCGCATGTTCGCCCAGCTCGGCGAGACGAAGCTGGCGACCACCAACGCCGCGCAGGTCCCGCTCGATACGGTGATGGCGCAGGGCGTGCAGGGCATGGCCGACATCGGCTCGATCGCCACCCGCACGGCGGACGGCAAGGTCGCGTTGCTGCTCTGGCATTACCACGATGACGACGTCGCTGGGCCGGACGCGCAAGTTACGATCGACCTCAAGGCGCTCAAGGGCGTGCCCGCCAGGGCCAGCCTCTGGCGCGTGGACCGCGACCACGCCAATGCCTTCGCCGCCTGGCAGAAGATGGGCTCGCCCCAGTCCCCTGATCAGGACCAGTACGTGAAGCTAGAGGCGGCGTCGAAAATGCAGGCTGAGCAGGTCGCGGTGACCCGGAGCGGCAAGGGCGCCAGCGTGGCGCTGCGCTTGCCGCGTCAGGGCGTGGCCCTGCTCGTGCTCGACGCGAAGTGAGGGTGGCGAGCGTGGCAGCTTCGGGCGGGACGGGGGCGAGGTTGATGGCGGGACGCTGGGCGATCGCGGCGATGATCGCCGTCGCCATCGCCATCAGCTACCTCGACCGCCAGACCCTGCCCTGGGCGATCAAGTATATCGAGGCCGATATCCCGATCGGCAACCAGACCAAGGCCTTTCTCGATAGCGCGTTCCTCGCCACGTATGGGCTGATGTACCTCGGCGGCGGCTGGCTGCTCGACCGTGTGGGCACCCGCGCCGGGTTCCTGGCAATCATGGTGTTCTGGTCGCTCGCCTGCGCAAGCCACGGTTTCGCAGGAGGGATCGCCGCGCTGGTCGTCAGCCGCCTGCTGCTCGGCATGGGCGAGGGCGGGGGCTTCCCCGCCGCCACCCGCGCCGTCGCCGAGTGGTTCCCGCCCGAGCGACGGGCCGCCGCCATGGGCCTCGTCAATGCCGGCACGGCGGTCGGCGCAGTGATCGCGCCGCCGCTGATCGCGGGCGTCCTCGCTTATGGCAACTGGTTCGGTCTCGCGAGCTGGCGCTGGGTGTTCTTCCTCACCGGCGGGCTGGGCCTTGCCTGGGCGCTCTGGTGGTTCCTGACTTATCGCACGCCGCCTGAAACTGCCGAGGAAGCCGTCGCGACCGGCCCCGCGCCGACCATCGCCGCGCTGCTATCTCGCCGCGAGGTGCGCGGCGTCGTCGGCGCCAAGTTCCTCAGCGATGGAGCCTGGTACTTCTATCTCTTCTGGCTTCCCAAGTACCTGTTCGAAGCCCACGGCTTCGACCTCAAGCAGGCGGCCACGATCGGCTGGATCCCCTATGCCGCCTCAGGCGTCGGCAGCCTGTGCGGCGGGTGGCTGTCGAGCCGGCTGCTGTCCTCCGGCCGCTCGGTCAACGCCGCGCGCAAGATCGCGCTGGGCCTCAGCGCCGCCTGCATGCCGTGGGTGATGCTGGCGCCGACGACCGCCTCGGTCGCCGCCGTGATCATGATCTTCAGCCTCGCCTTCTTCGGGCAGCAGAGCTGGTCGACGCTGGTAATGACGCTGCCGACAGATCTCGTCCCGCGCAGCGCGCTGGGGCGCCTCGCTGGCCTCGTCGGCCTTGGCGGCGCCTTCGGCGGCATCGTCATGGGCCAGGCCGCCGGCTGGGCGCTCGACGCCGATGCCGGCTACACCCCGGTGCTGACCGTGGCCGCCACGCTCCACCTGATCGCTTTCGCGCTGATCTGCCTCACCATTCCCCGCATCCAACAACTCGATTTCACAGGAAGGGCCCTGCCTTGAAGATCACCGAAGTCCGCACCCGCGTCGTCCAGTGGCAGGGCGACACCGTGGCGCTCCCGCCGCATTTCTGCACCAACCCCATGGACCTCGTCTCGCCGATGCTGTCGCCCGAGACGATGGGAACGTTCACGTTCCATGGCTGGCTGATCGTCGAGGTCTTCACCGACCAGGGCCTCGTCGGCATCGGCAATGCCGCGCTCGCGCCACTCGTCACCAAGCAGCTGATCGACCAGTATCTCGCCCCGCTGCTGATCGGGCAGGACCCATGGGACAGCGAGTTTCTGTGGCAGCACATGTACCGCAAGACAATGGCGTTCGGACGCAAGGGCGTGGCGCTGGTCGCCATCTCGGCGCTCGACATCGCGATCTGGGACCTGATGGGCAAAGCCGCGAAGCAGCCGGTGTTCCGCCTGCTGGGCGGGCGCACCAAGGCGAAGATCCCGGTCTACGCCAGCCGTCTCTACTCGATCCCGCTCGACGAACTGGCGGCCGAGGCCACCCGCTACAAGACGGAAGGCTACCAGGCTATGAAGCTGCGCTTCGGCTGGGGGCCCATTGATGGGGCCGCAGGTATGGCGCGCAACGTCGAACTGATCCGCACCGTGCGCGAGGCCGTGGGCGACGAGGTCGACATCATGGCCGACGCCTATATGGGCTGGAGCCTGGACTACGCCAAGCGCATGATGCGGCTGATCGAGCCATTCAACCTGCGCTGGCTGGAAGAAGCGATCATCCCCGACGACATCAACGGCTATCACGAACTGCGCCGCTTCGGCACGACCCCCATCGCGGCGGGAGAGCACGAGTTCTCGAGCTACGGCTTCCGCCAGATGATCGAGGCCAAGGCGCTGGACTACTTCCAGTTCGACACCAACCGCGTCGGCGGGATCACCGCCGCGCGCAAGATCCAGGCGCTGGCCGAAGCCTACTCTATCCCCGTCGTTCCCCATGCAGGTCAGATGCACAACTACCACGTCGTCATGGCCAGCCTGAACTCGCCCATTGCGGAATACTTTCCGATGGTGGACGTGGAAGTCGGCAACGAGCTGTTCTGGTACATCTTCAAGGGCGAGCCGCAGGCGGTTGACGGCTACATCGACCTTGACGACAACCTCCCGGGGCTCGGCCTCGAAATCGACGAGGACGCCCTCTCGCGCTTCAAGGTGATCGGATGACGACGATGAAGGTAGCCGTACTCGGCCTCGGGATCATGGGTTCGGGCATGGCGAAGCAACTGCTGGCGGCAGGCTTCGAGGTCGCGGTCTGGAACCGCAGCGCCGACAAAGCCGGACCGCTGGCCGACGCCGGTGCGCGCGTCGGATCGACGCCGGGCGGCGCGGCGAAGGGCGCGGACGTGGTCGTCGCTATGCTGGCTGACGACGCCGTGTCCCACGCTGTCTGGACAGGCGAGGACGGCGCATTCGCGGCCATGGGCGAGGGCGCCATCGCCATCGATTCCAGCACGCTCACCGGAGGCTGGGTCGCCGAACTGGCAGCGCTGGCAGAGGCGCGGGGCATCCGCTTCCTCGAGGCCCCGGTGACCGGCAGCCGCGACCAGGCCGCGCAGGGCGCTCTCCGCTTCCTCGTGGGCGGAGACGACGAGGTCCTCGCCGCTGCCCGTTCCGTGTTCGAAGCGATGGGCAGCGCGGTGGTGCATCTCGGCCCGGTCGGCAGCGGCGCCACGGTCAAGCTCGCCAACAACTTCCTGTGCGGCGTGCAGGCCGCCAGCCTCGCCGAGGCGGTAGCGCTGTTCGAGAAGCAGGGGCTCGACGTGGAGCAGGCCATGTCCATCCTCACCGACGGCGCACCGGCCAGCCCGCTGCTCAAGGCCGTGTCGCGCCGCATGCTCGACCGTGCCTACGACCCGCATTTCCTGGTGCCGCTGATGGGCAAGGACCTCGGCTATGCCGGGCAGGCGCTCGCCGAGGTCGGCATAGCGTCGGCCATAGCGGCGGCGGCACGGCAGCGGTTCTTGGAAGCGGAAGATGCAGGCTATGGTAATAAAGACATCGCGTCGATCGTAGAGCCACTTCGCAGCGTTTAGCAATCGCCGCTCAGCTAGGCTGTCTCTTGGATCACCCATCTGGCCTCCTTTTTTGCCGTCAATTATCCGTGAATGGAGGCCCAGTTTCAGGACACGCGTGCCCAGGCGGAGGGCGACTGGACGCCGGCCTGGGCTGCAGCGACGGTGGGTACATGCTCCTAAGTTCGTAAAACATAGTCCGCGCCGTTCTGGCCGGAAAATCTGCCGAAAACGGCGCGGGCGCGTTGATTGAGCTTCACGTTTGGAACTACCAAGGCTGTTCAGTGAATTCGCTGAACCCCTCGTGAGTGAATGTGGAGGGGAGGTGCGAACGCATTAATTGCGGACCATTCGCAACGCCCTTACGGCGTCGCGGAGACCATGTCCAACAACGTGTGCTCCCTGACGCGCCTGCTGCGGAACTAACGCCCTCTCCTGATGCGCCTCGTTCAGCGTAGTGTGGAAAATGCGTCCACGGCCGAGGATGTGACGCAGAGCATGTGGTTGCGCATTCAGCGGATCGACGACTACCCGCCTATCGTGAACTGGCTGATAACTGTCGGAATGCATAGGTCGCTTCGACGGGGCCGTGCGCTTGATACCTGGCAGGAAACCGCCCATGCCAGAAGTATAAGTTACGCCTCCGGTCAGGTCCCGGCGTCCCTTGTAGTCTTAGGGAGCGAATGCGGCTCCGCTAATTTTCGGGACAATGTGCAGGTAGCCGACCCCAGTACGCGCGCGTTTCGCCGCCTTCATGGCTGCCTGCAACTTCGCTGACCGGCCCAAGACACTCAGGGGCCTTCCTTCCTTCGAACACATCGCAACATTCTGGACCCAAGCGCTATAAAGATTGATAATCAATCCGATCCACCAAATGACGAGACTGCCCCCTAGTCATGATTGAGAAGAAATAGTCGATTTCGTTACTAGACCGGCCACCACAATTTGTGAACGTCCGCTTCGGCTTAAACCCGCTGTGTTGATTGCCGCTGAGAAGTGACCCGGGGAGGCCAGTAATTTTCACTGAGAAGTGGCTCTGACTCACATTTGCTGATCGAAGGCGCTATATTGCGCCCACCACTCGTGCCTGAAGCAGATCGAGTTTCGCGCGTCCGTGCATCTGTCGTTTGATCAATTTGAGGCGCGTGATCTGCCCCTCTGTCTGTCCATTCGACCATGGGGAGACGATCGCATTGCGGACTGCAGCGAGGTCCTTCTCAACACCGTTGACGAACGAGTTGACGAGACCTCCCTTGGACATCGCGATCCAGCCATCAAGTCTGACCGCTGACTTCGATGGGATCATGGATTGAAAGTCGCCGATCGCTTTTCGCTCCGCGACCAATTCAGGAACGTTGTTTTCGATTACGGCGACGAGGATCGCTTCGGATTTGGCTAGGCCATCCTGGACTGAGGTCATGAGGCGCGCCAAAACCCGCGCCGAGGGCGTACGCATAATGCCGCTCTGATTGGCCTTTTCCGCGAGGCGGCGGCGTTGTGCCCACTGCGAGACAATGCCCCTTTGACCAACAAGCCTTCCGTACGCATCTCCCGCCAGAGAGCCAGTGCGTTACGGGCTCCGGCCTCCCATCTCTCGTTCAGCCAAGGCAACCAGCTGTCCAAAGTGCTCGGGCGGGTCCGGAAGACATCTAGCCGCTGGCCACGCAAAACGTCGCGAACCAGCTTCCGGCTGTGACCAGTCTGCCGGACAACTTGCCGGATTGAAGTGCCGCTCTTGGCCAGGTGCTAGATTGCTTCGTTGGTTTCCTGCCGCCGGACGTAGCCTTCGTACTGCAGCTTCTCGGCATAGGTCAGAAGTTCGGGATCGATGACGTTGTGGCCGACGGCGTGTCTGATCTGCCTCATGGATTTACTGACTGCATCCAGGAATGCTCGGCTCGAATTTTCCATGAGATGCCAACGATCGGCAACCTGGTCGGCATCAGGCAGTCCTCTTGTGATCGCTTCACCATAACCGCCGCCCCGGTCTCGGGCGACGATCGTTATGGACGGACGTTTGGCAAGCCAGGCCCGCGACGTCTCCAATGCTCGATCCGGCAACAAGATGACCGGCTTTCGGCGCTCCAGATCGCAAACAATCGTGCCGTATGTCTGGCCGCGCCGGAATGCGAAGTCATCAATGCCGATGACATGGAGTTCTTCATGCCTATCAACCGCACGTCGCCGTACTACCCGCAGAAGTGTGTCCTTGCTCACCGGCATCATGAGACGGCTGGCAAATGCGGCTCCGGGCCTTCCACCGAGCGCGAAACCAAGGTGGCGGACTATCGTCTCAAGGCGCTGAGTACGACGGCTATATCGAACCAGGACACCGGCATCGAACTGCTCGCAGAAAATACGGCGCCTGCAAATGACCGCGTCGCACCAAAAACGACGCGCAGAAATCTGAAGTATGACGCGCCGCCCCGTTAGCGGAAGATCGAGCGGTCGACGGACATATCGGCTTTGAATCCGCTGACTTGGTCGCCCGCAATTTGGGCAAACACCCGAAACGCACCGGGAGCGAAGCAGAATCTGGATATCCTCTCCAACACTTCGCACCGAGACGACCACAAATCCATCGGGTGCAAGGCTGGCGCGTTGAAATCGACCATGCATAGCAGATCCTTCCCATGAAGCGGTGAAAGGATACCATCAACAGCAGCAAATGTGAGTCAGAGCCACTTCTCATTGGAAATTACTGGCCCCCCCGGGTCACTTCTCAGCGGCAATAAACACCCTACCTTTCTCCAGCTTCAGCGGCTAAGTTATCGTAAAAGCGGGCTCATGAGAGCCAGATCGTTGCGTATGGTCGTTGCCGCAACGCCCCCTTCGCCCATGGCGTGGCTAATCTGGTCCAGCCCGAGGACCACATCGCCGGCGGCATATAGACCGGATACAGTGGTTCGCTGATGCGCATCCACCATCAAACACCCTTCGTCCGAGACACTTGCGCCGACATCCTGGGCGAGATGAGAGTTGATGGTCGAGCCAAGCGCTGGATAGAGGGTATCGAACGCGAGCCCACCATCGGAAGTTTCAACAACAACGCCTACTTCTGTTACCTTCAGGCTATGGATCGCCGTAATCAGCGTGATCCCGGCGTCCGCGAGGCTCCGTCGCTGTTGTGCGGTCCAATCCGAGTGCGGATCGCGGGCGATCAGCGTCACGTCCCGGCTGAAGCTGCGCAAAAACATCGCCTCGGCGATCGCCCGTTCGCCCGAGCCAAAGACAGCGATGCGCTGATCCGTTACCTCGTATCCATCGCATACAGGGCAGTATCTTAAAAACCCGCGCACGACTGCAAGGTCGTGCGTTTCTTGATCGATCATCATCGGACGGCGATTGATAACCCCCGTCGCCAGCAAAACTGATCGGGCGCGTAGAACGGCTCCATCGACGATCGCTTTGAAATCCTTGCCCGCACGTTCCAACGTGTCCACCCGGCCGCTGTGCGTACTGGCGCCATAGCGCAAAGCCTGCCGGCGCATGCGCGCCAGCAGGTCCTCGCCGGATATTCCTTCGGGAAAGCCAGCATGATTACGCGATAAAGGGATCTGCGCCGCCCGGCTTTGTCCATCATCAACTACCGTGACCGATAAGTGATATCTGGCGAGGTAAATTGACGCGGTAAGCCCGGCAGGACCACTGCCAATCACCAGACAGTCGATCACCCCGGGCGGGCTGGATGGCTCGCCGCCGGACGGCGTAGACGTTATTGTCCCAGCTCGGCCATGAGCTGGGTCTTGCGCTCGGCAAGCTGCAGCCCGAGCTCCTTGAGGTCGAGATCGCTGTCGCGGCTTTCCGGGAACATCTCCTTCTCTTCTTCCTCGACATGGTGATCGATGTACTCCCCAAGCACCGTCACCTTCGCGTCGAACAAGCGGTCGCCTGCTTTCATCGCCTGTATTTCCGCGATCAGCTGTTTGGCGGAGGCATGCTCGACCTCGGCTTCATCCAGAAGATCATCGTCGTCGATCGCCGCGCGGGCGGCGGGGTAGAAGATCTCCTCCTCGATCTGGGCGTGGACGGTCAGGGCAATGCAGATCTTATCGGCCAGCGCTTGCTTTTCCGCGTCGTCCTCGAGCGACTCATACTGCTTGAAATAGGCTTTCACTTCCTTGTGATCGTCCTTGAGCAGTTTGATCGCGTCAGCAGGCTTGGCAGCTGCACGGGCCGATTTACGCGCGGTCTTTGAGGCCGGGCGAGACTTGCTGGTACCTGAAGATTTGGTGGATTTTGGGGCAGTTTTCGACGTGGGCTTCGTCGCACTCTTGGTAGCAGCCATGGTTGCTCTCCTATTGAAGCTCCCCGTAATCGGGGTGACATTCGCCAGCTTCAACGCCTGAGGGCAAGCAAAGACCCACCATCAGAAGCAAATTCATTTATAGGCTTGGACAATTTTTTGAAAGCACGTTGGGGCCGTCTCAGCCTTGCCTGGAAAGCGACCTGCATTCCACGGGCGGCTGCGAAAAAATGGAGCGGGTATTTGGTGAGGGGTGATCGCCGCATCGAACTAAGTTGGCTCAGAACTCCTTGGTCAGGGCCAAAAGATCACAGTTGCTACGATACCTGACGGAGAAGAAGACGGTAGAGTAGACGTGTCGTCTCGGGTTCTTCAGCCTGCCAGTTTCGTCCAACAAGGGCGGCTAGGGGGGCGCTAAGCCACCATCTGAAAATACAGCGAACAGTGTGCGGAACGCTGCCAGGTTGATCTGGGTTAATACGTTTACTCCAGCCTTGCGCAACTTCTCCAGAATCTGACCATTAAGATCCTCACGCGGGTGTCTTGCCACGCCGCAAAGGAGATGATGGGTGCCTGCCGTAATGACAATCCGTCCGGGAGCCGGGAAAGGGGCGCTGGGCGATGATCCGCACTTGATCGAGGTCGGGATTGGCACGCCCCTGGCTAAGAAACGGGCCTTGAAACCTAAAGATCCGGTTACAATGCCGTCTGATCTCCTCGAACAGGCAACGCGCGCCGCTGGAATGTTCCAGCGCTCGGCGCTCGGATATCTTGATCATTCTGACTGTCGGGCGCGCCTTGAGGTTGATGCTATGTCGATCGTTGAAATTATGGCCGCAATGGGATTCATTTCGAAGACCGGCCAACTGACAAAGCGCGGGAACTCTGACGATGCAGAGTGATCCCCTCGGTGACGAGTTCCGCGCAAAAATCCAGGAGCCAGGGTTTCCATGTGTGGGAGCGAAGGCGGCTTTGGCTAAAAGATCGTTGAAGGTCGTTCCAGCCCGCGATCTAACCAGTGCCTGGAATGATGTGGTAATCCACCGCGAACTGCTGGCGTGGAGCAAAACGTATCAGATGGAGCCTGGCGGCCTGCGAAGCCTCGCCATTGTTTTCGAAGGGCCGCTTGACCTCAGTGAACAGGATTTCGAAGCAGCGATGTGGGAGCGCATCCAGTCGTTCGCCGACAAGGATGCTTGGCTTGGTCAACCGTATGACGGTTCTGTTAGTCCGGATCCAGAAGACCCTCATTTCTCGCTCAGCTTTAGCGGCAGCGCTTTCTTCGTCGTGGGGTTGCACCCGAACGCGTCACGGCCGGCGCGCCGCTTCGCACGGCCCACACTTGTCTTCAATCTTCACGAGCAGTTCGAGCGCCTCCGGGAAGAAGGAAAGTATGAACGTATGAGGGAACGCATACTCGAGCGGGACGTAGCAATCGCGGGCTCCGTCAATCCGATGCTTGCCAGGCACGGTGAAGCAAGCGAAGCGCGGCAATACAGCGGACGACTGGTGGGGGCTGAGTGGGGTTGCCCGTACAGAGATCCTCGCGAATGAACGACCGAATGGTGATTGCGCCCCGAAGCGGCGCTGCTTTCGTCGTGCAGGCAGGCGCTGTTCTGACAGTGTTCGACCCCATGGGACGCCAAGTTTCCGATCTTTTAGCGTTCGCTGCGCAAGATGTCCGAGAGGTTATATCCAATGGCCGCACGTTCGATTATGAGGAGACTATAAAATTAACTACCGGAAACCGGCTCTGGTCCAATCGGTCACGCGTGTTACTAAGCATTTTGGAGGATACGGTAGGATGCCACGACTTCCTCCTCACGCCGTGCAGCGAAGCCACGTTCCGCCATTTTTATCCGGAGCATCCGGTCCACCGGGGTTGCTTTGGCAATCTTGCCGAAGCTCTGGCTCCGTTCGGGGTTGAACCCGACGCTATTCCCACCGCATTCAACCTTTTCATGAATGTACCGGTGAATGGTAAGACAGGTCGTCTGGAGGTTTTGCCCCCATCCAGCAAGGCCGGCGATTTCATCAAACTGCGTGCGGAAGAGGACTGCATCATAGGCCGCCTGTTCAGCCTACGCCTCGAACGGTGGAAGCTTCAAGCCAATCGAGTACTTGGTAGAGCCGCGCTGAACTGAGCAATAGTCTCGGGCTACTGATCTTCATTCTGCGAGCGCTGTAGACGATCTCATAACGGCAGTTTTCGCGGCCACGCGGAGCGCTAGCATACCGCACGCAAAGTATGCGGCTTTCACAGCGCCCGTTCCAATGAGCGAATCCCGATTAGAAAAATGGATATCGGGAACGCGCGGCGTCCCCGGAGCTTTGTTCGATGAGGCCAAAGAGGCCCAACAGGTCAACATTCCCAATATAAAGGAAGTAGTCATGTCCAATAGCGATGCGGAAACCCCGCGCGGTCCCCTTGGGGATGCGCGCCCCGACTCTTTCGATCCCCACAAACAGAACGAAAGCTGTCAGAAGCCCCAGAAACTGGAAGACCGACCGTCTGAAGGCACTGTCACGCCCGAAGACTATCCCGAGGACCAGCGCGCCAAGGGCGCCTAACGCGCTAACGTCGCATAGTAGAAGCACAGGGCGACGTTGATCGCAATGGACATCAAAATCGATCAATCACACTTCGTCGAGGCCGGCACCTTTGGCGATTTTTCGCGCGCCGTGCAGACATGACCACCGCTGCATTTCCGCGCGTAGAGGCGGCCGGAAAGGCGAGGACTGAGACCCGACTCACGCAACCATGTGGCAGGCGGTGCCTATGCCGCGATTCCTCGAACCTGTGCTCCGCGCACATGGACCAAGCGCACGCACTTGGCCTAGGCCGCGTGAACCTCGCCTTCTTTGCCGCGCGTATCGCCGAAATAACCGCAGCAAACGTGCGATTGTTGCTCTACGTCCGCCTGGCGCGCATCGAGAAAGACCTACGCTAAATGCTTTGGAAGACGAAATTTTCGACCGTTTCGGGTGGGCGCCGGTCGATGTAGGAAAGCTGTTAGTCACGCCCGCTTCCTTTTGACCGCGCGAACATACGCATCACGGAGATCGATGCTGGGCCTGCGGCGATCGCTCTCACGTCGCGCCTCAATCGCCCGATCGCCGTCGCCGACACCGCCCTGGCCGAAAAGAAGGCAGGTTGGATCGTTGCCGACGCCCTGTCGACTCAGGGCGCTCGTATCGCTTGCATTGAACGCCTGCTCGACGATCTGGGACGCGGAAGGGCCGTTCAGCGCAGCCGTGTCTACGGCGGGATTATCTTTCAGCTTTCCTGGGTCTTTATGCGCGCGAGGATCGTTTCATTTCTGAAAGCGGCTAGGTCAGACCGGACCGGCGGCCCATCCGACAACATGGAGAGCAGGCATGGCAACCTCGAATGACGACGCGCCGCCCACCACTTCGAAATCCGGGGCCACACGGGATGCCGCGACGCAGGCGCTCGGGCACATGCGCGGCGACACCCTGATCGGGCGCACCGTCACGATCAACCGCCCTCGCGCCGAACTCTACGCCTGCTGGCGCGACTTCACCCGGCTGCCCACGTTCATGGACAACGTCGAGCGGGTGGACATCCTTTCGCCCACGCGTTCGCACTGGGTCGTCAAGGCACCAGGCGGCAAGCTGGTCGAATGGGATGCGGACCTGACCGATGACCGGGACGGCGAGCTGATCGCTTGGGCCTCGGCGGAAGGGGCGGATGTTCCCAACAGCGGCCGGATCGAATTTCGCGATGCAGGCGATCGCGGTACGATCGTCACCGCCACGATCGTTTACGACCCGCCCGCAGGCGTGGTCGGCAAGCTCATCGCCAAGATGTTCCAGCGCGAGCCCGCAATTCAGGCGCGCCGAGACTTGCGGCGTTTCAAGCAACTCATGGAAACCGGCGAAGTCGCCACCTCGTCGCGCACCCGCGCGCAGCTTCAAGAGGAGATCGCCTGATGCGCGCACTGACCTGGCACGGCAAGCATGACGTCCGCGTCGATACCGTCGACGATCCCGAGATCCTCAACCCGCGCGATGCGATCATCAAGATCACCTCCACCGCGATCTGCGGATCGGACCTTCACCTTTACGATGGGTATATCCCGACGATGAAGGCCGGCGACATTCTCGGCCATGAATTCATGGGCGAAGTGGTCGAGACGGGGCCGGGTTCGACGCTGCTGAAGGGCCAGCGCGTGGTCGTTCCCTTCACCATCGCCTGCGGCAGTTGCTATCATTGCGGCAAGCACCAGTATTCGGCGTGCGACAACGGCAACCCGGCCGACAACCAGGACATCGGCATGGAGCTTTACGGCCAGCCGATGTCTGGCCTCTTCGGGTACAGCCACCTGACCGGCGGCTATGCAGGCGGCCAGGCCGAATACGTGCGCGTGCCCTTCTCCGATGTCGGCCCCATCGTCGTGCCCGATGGGCTGGACGACGATGAGGTGCTGTTCCTGTCGGACATCCTGCCGACCGGCTGGCAGGCCGCCGAAAACGCCGACATCGAGCCCGGCGACACCGTCGCCGTCTGGGGCTGCGGTCCGGTCGGGCTTTTCGCGGTGCAATCGGCCTTCCTGATGGGCGCAGCGCGGGTAATCGCCATCGACCACTTTCCGCGCCGGCTGGAACTGGCGCGCAAGTTCGGAGCGGAGACGATCAACTTCGAGGAATCGAAGACCTACGAGGCACTGATGGAAATGACCGGCGGGATCGGCCCGGACGCGGTGATCGACGCAGTGGGGCTGGAGGCGCACGGCTTCTTCGTCGACAACGTAGTCGACCAGATCAAGGCCTCGACGTTCCTTGGCACCGATCGCATCCACTCGATCCGCCAGGCGATCGTTGCCTGCCGCAAAGGCGGGCGCGTCTCAATGCCCGCGGTCTATGGCGGCATCGTCGACAAGTTCCCGCTCGGTGCGTTCATGGAAAAAGGGCTTACGCTCAAGACCGGCCAGACCAGCGTCCAGCACTACATGCCGGGTCTGCTCAGCGCAATCGTCGATGGCAAGATCGATACCACCTTCCTGATCTCGCACCGCATGAGCCTGGAGGACGCCCCCAAGGGCTACAAGATGTTCCACGACAACCAGAACGAAGTGACCAAGGTCGTGCTCAAGCCCGGCTTCACCGACACCGCCGTAGCGGCCGAATAGGAGCAGACAGATGGCTGATAAATTTGCGATTGTTACCGGCGCCTCCACCGGCATCGGCTTCGAACTGGCGAGCATCGCGGCTGAAAACGGCTACGACCTGCTGGTCGTGGCCGACGAAGAGCTGGTCGAGGCAGCCGCACGGGACTTCCGCCTCCATGGGGTGTCGGTGGACGCCGTTCAGGCGGACCTGTCGACGATCGAGGGCGTCGACGCCGTTCTGGCCGCTGCCGCCGGCCGCCGCATCGATCTTCTTTGTGCCAATGCTGGCCGGGGTCTGGGACATGGTTTCCTCGACCAGGATGTGGCTGACTGGAGACGGGTGGTGGACACCAACATCACCGGCACGCTCTATCTGCTGCAGCGCGTGCTCAAGAGCATGGTGGCGCGCGATGACGGCAAGGTGCTTATAACCGGCTCGATCGCGGGTTTTATCCCCGGCAGCTTCCAGGCCGTCTATAACGGCACCAAGGCTTTCGTGGACAGCTTCGCCGACGCGCTGCGCAATGAGATCAAGGACGCGAAGGGTGTCTCCGTCACGACGCTGATGCCGGGTCCGGTGGAGACCGAATTCTTCGACCGCGCCGACATGCTCGACACCAGCGTCGGCGCTTCCCGGAGCAAAAGCGATCCCGCCGACGTCGCCCGTGACGGGTGGAAGGCATTGATGAACGGCGATGCGCACATCGTCTCGGGCTGGAAGAACAAGATCCAGGCAGCGGCGGCGCACGTCATGCCCGCCGCGGTCCTGGCCGAACAGCATCGCAAGATGGCCGAGCCCGGTTCGGCCGGGAGCAACGACGCCGATCACCGATAGGCAACACATTCGCAGCCAAAGGAGAGAACCATGACTGCCACCATAGAGCGCACGTTCAATACCCGCCGAGACGCCGAGCTTGCGGTGGAACGACTGGTACAGGAACACGGCTTCGAGAGGACCGACGTGTTCGTATCATCGGCTGGCGATGAAAACAGTGCAGGCGAAAAGCGCAGCGGCGGAGACACCGCCACTCATCTGGAAGCCGAACGAGGCGACGCACCGCTGTCCGATCCGATCTCGGTCTCGGTAGACGTAAACGACGACGCCCGCGCCGCCATCGTCACTCAGGTGTTCGACGAAATGGGCGGCAAATAGCCGGTATGCCCCACGAAGCCTGTCTTTAAGTCTCGCGAGGAACGGAAAAATGCCTGCGGTGCACGCCCCGGAAAATCGAGACACACCGGTGCTGCGAGACTTGCCGTTCCTTTCGTCGCCGGAACGGGTGCAGGAATTGCTTTTCGAAGCGGCCCGGCTCGGCCGCGAAGAGGTCATACCGGTTTTGCTGGAAGCCGGCGCGGACATCGAGGCGGCCGATGCCAGGGGACACACCGCCCTTGTGCTTGCGACCTACAACGGCTTCGACGCCACCACCGAGTTGCCGCTGGATCACGGCGGCGGTCCCAACGGCACCACCGCTAGCGGCAGTCCACTGACGGGTGTTCCCTTCAAGGGGCACGTTGCCATCGCCCGGCAGCTACTGGCTGCCGGAGCAGACCCGAACCTGCGCAATGCCGCCGGACAGACTGCGATCATGATGTCTGGGTTGCTTGATCGGCGTGACATTATTGCTCTGCTGCTGGACGCGGGTGCGGACTTGCATGCCGTGGATGCCGCAGGAAATGATGCCGCCGGTATGGGGCATCCAGGCCAACGGAAGCCTCGCGCAGTGTTTCGTCGAGCATCTGGGGAGCGGCTCATCGGCATAGCGACGCTGGGAGCACCGGAATCCTCAGCCCTCAAATCAATCGAAAGGAGCGATACTTATGGACGACGTTTCAATTGGCCCGGCTTCGAATGGGAGCCAGCCCGTGCAGAGCGGCGTGGATGCGCAATGCGAGACAGAGCGTGACATCGACCGCGGCCTTGCCGGCGCGGAAGCCAAGCCCTTCGCCAATTCCCCCCCGACTGACGACGCGAAGACCAAAGCCCCTGACGCCAAGGATGACGCTCGCCCGCTCGACGGTGACGGCGAACACAATGATGACAACGACCAGGGCAACGAGAGCCTGATCTCCGGTAGACGCAACCCGGGCCGCGAATAGCAAAATCTCAGGCCGAAACCCTCCACCGACCCGCAGCGGACGGATTGCCGCGTCAGCGTTGCGGGTCTTTTGCCGAGGTGATGCGTTGGCCTAGGATGTATTCCTTCCTATCGCCCGAGCCCTACATACTTATCATGACCGGCGTGGGTGTGCTTATCGCTCTGGTCGCTTGGCTTCCGCTGGCCCTTAAACAATTGCCGCTTTCGTTGCCAATTGTGTGCATCGGCTTGGGAGCAGCTCTGTTCCTGTTCCCACAAGTCACGCTACGTCCGCTCCCCACGCTTCACCCGCAGATCACCGAGAGGTTCGCGGAATTCGTCGTCATTATCGCGCTGATGGGCGCCGGCCTGAAGATCGATCGCATCTTTGGCTGGCGGCGCTGGGCAGTGACGTGGCGCCTGCTGGCCGTCACGATGCCGCTGGGCATTGCGGCGATTACGGTCATGGCAGGCTTCGCGCTTGATGTGTCTTGGGCCGTGGCGTTGCTGCTGGCGGCAAGCCTTGCTCCTACCGACCCGGTGCTCGCCGCTGACGTGCAGGTGGGCCCGCCCAAGACCGGGGACGAGGATGAGGTGCGCTTCGGCCTGACGTCGGAAGCTGGCCTCAACGACGGGGCAGCGTTCCCATTTGTCCATCTGGCGATCTTGCTCGCCGTGGCTCTGCCTGCTGGCAAGCCTTGGGTGGGCGAATGGCTCGCCTATCGTGTTTTTTGGGAGATTGGCGGCGGTATCCTCGGGGGGTGGATAGTTGGGCGGATTTTTGGCTGGCTGACGTTCCGTATTCCTGCTGAAACAAAGCTAGCCAAGACAGGTGACGGCCTGATTGCGCTCTCTGCGACATTTGTCTCGTACGGTCTCACCGAAATGGTTCACGTTTACGGATTCCTTTCGGTGTTCGTTACGGCTCTGACTTTCCGGCATGCTCACCGCGACCACGACTTCCAAAACGACATGCATGCCATCACCGAGCAGATCGAACGGTTGGCCATGATGGTGCTACTCATACTTTTCGGGGGTGCGCTGGTGAGCGGTCTCCTAGCCAGTGTCGGTTGGGTAGATGTGGCGATTGCCGCAGCCATATTACTGGTTGTTCGCCCACTCACAGGATGGCTGGGGCTTCTGGGATTTCCCGCCGGCAGGCATGAAAAGATGACGCTGGCCTTCTTCGGTATTCGCGGTGTGGGCTCAATCTACTATCTCGCGTTTGGTGCAAATCACATGCCTGTTCCTGAAGCCGAAAGGCTTTGGGGCATAGTCGGGCTCGTCATCGTATTCTCGGTCCTCATGCACGGCCTGACAGTTACACCGGCCATGCGGTCTCTGGACCGCCGTCGTGGCGTAGATCCAGAGGCACGAGACATGTTGTCGCCCTGACGTTCGAAGAGCCAAAGCTGATCGCTCAAGCAGCAGCAGACGAACAGCTTCGCTCCTTGCATCCTTCGTGCGGTCGGTTGTTGCGCCGCTGTGAACTTAGAAATTGCAAAGGCGCGGATATGTTTCGACGGCCTGGGAAAGATTTGAGATTTAGCGATCCATTCAAAAGCCAACACATCGAAATAGTGAACGTCGGCTCAGCCCACAGCGTTTCCAAGCCGTCTAAATGACCGTTCATACGTTTCTACAAGCACAAAGTCTGGCTTAGGATCGCCGGGAAAAAATAGCCCCGGCCCGCCATCGGAGTTGTGCGTTGCGCTGATGATAGTTGTTCAAGCGAGCATCTGGCTTGCCGAAACTGCATACTGTCTCTTCCAGCTTTCAGCGGAAGAGGTGAACGGAGAACGGCAAAAATATTCCAAAGACGCGCATAATTTGAATTTCCGCATCTGAGCGCAGGGAAATCGCCGCCAAACGGCAAGAATGGGCGCACTGCTGACCGGACACTATTTGGGTTGCTCGGGCCTGCTGCTGACTAGCAGAATGCATACGACGCGCCGGTCATCAGCGCACCCTGCCGACGTGAGATCCGCCGGACTTTGCCGCAGCCTCTAAACGGGCGCGGGAAAAAATGCTTCGTCCGACCTTGCATCTCCCACACCGCAAGGCATGACCAACGTGAATCGGGTCTCGTCCTGCGTGGAGGTGACATTGACCCGGCCATTATGCGCCGATGCGATTTCGCCCGCTATGAACAGGCCCAGCCCCAAGCCGTCGTGCGCGCTTCCAGTATTGCGGTCAGTGAACGGCGCAAACAGAGTGGGGAGACGGTCCGCCGGAATGGGATCGCCGCCATTGGCAACGTCGATCACGAAACCGTCACTGTCAGATCGCGCGGTTACTCGGACGGGCTTGCGGGGATCGCCGTGGCTAAGTGCATTACCCAGAAGGTTGGAAAGCAACTGGGTAATGCGGGGGACGTCGCATTTCACCGGCACGCCCAGCAGGATCTCCGCATCCACCGTGCGGTCGGGATGGATCATCCGAAGTTCGTTTATGACATGACCGAGCGCGGCTTCGAGGTCATGACCCTCTCTAAACGATAATGGAACACCTTTGCCTAGGCGGCCTCGAGCCAAATCTAACATATCGCTGACGAGACCCGACATCCGGCTGCAACTCTCCAACATGCGCGAAACTATAGTGCTTTCACGCGCCTTGAGGTCCGCTTTCGAAAGCATGCGCGCGCCCGCCTCGATCGACGCCAGCGGGTTGCGCAGATCATGGCCGAGAATTGCGATGAACTGCTCGCGATAGGCGCCTTCCTTGCCCGCCTGTTCAAGCGCGGCGGTGCTTTCGGCAATTCGGTCCTGCGCGTCGAGGTGCAAGCCGATCAGCTGCGAGAATCCCTCGAACATGCTGATCACTTCTGGGGTCCTGAGCTTCGCGGGCTCAGGGTCCAGCGCGCAGAGCGTGCCGAAGAAGGTTCCATTCGGTCGAATGATTGGGATCGAGATATAACTCTGGAAGCCATACTGGCGAGGCGTGTGATGATTACAAAAGATCGGGTCTTCGCTGACCTGATCGATGATAACGCCTTTACCGCTGTCGCGGATTTCATCGCAGATCGTTGTTTTCAGGTCGAGTTGGCCGCCAGCAGCGAGGCCAAACTGAATTTCATCGCGAACCGCGCAAGCGGTCCATGATGTGTCGGTCACCCGCGCTACCGCAGCAAAGCGCAGGCCGGTGTTCCGGCAGCACAGGTCGAGTATGAACGGGATCGAATCAATCCGTCCAATGGCGGATACGTCGTTCGCAACTGATATATCGATGCTCATCTCTCGACCTCGGCCCTCAAGCTTGTCCTCGCTAGCGCGTCCAAATCCCATGTCTGGGCGCTAACTGACGGGCCTGCGCAGGGCCTATCCAATGTTCTATTCTATAATGCCGGCGAAAATTTTCACCAGTGCCCTACAGCGCAGGGTTCGGACGGCAACCGCTTTAAGAATGAGCGAATCGTCCTGTGCCGCGCGCAAGGCTGGCGTGAGCGGAAGGGATGTGTCTCTCATCAGACGGAACGGTCCAACCTGAACGAATGACCGGCTCGGAGCAACTGCACTGCGCCGCTTTGCGGCGACAATGGGCGCGAAGCGGACAATGTGCGGGCCCTCGTCGTGCAGCCCCGCTTCATCTTCAGTCCGCCAGGATTATTCGCGATAACTGCCTGGGAGAATACCATGTTCGTCCTTCGCGTCAAAACGTCGCTCTTCTTCATGCCCTTGGCTGCGCTGGCGAGCTGCGGCAGCCCACCGCCCGACGGGCGTGGAGTGGATCGCGACGAAACGCTCCTCTCCGTCAGCGCGACGGGAGAGGCCGAGACCCGGCCTGACCAGGCTCAGTTCCAGGCTGGTGTGAATAGTTGGGCCAAGGACGCAAGACTGGCTAGCGATGCCAACGCCGAGAAGATCGGGGAGATCGTCAGCGCGCTTGTGGCGACGGGCATCGCCAAGCGAGACATTCAGACACGGGCCGTCAGTGTGCAGCGGATGGATTGGGGAGACCGCAAGGGCCAGTATCAGGCTAGCAACGTGGTCAACGTCGCGGTGCGCAAGGTCGCGGACGCCGGCGCCGCCGTCGCGGCGGCCACCCAGGCAGGCGCCAACGTCATCAGCGGGCCGGACCTGCGCATGACTGACCGCGAGGGAGCAGCCAACAGCGCCTACGCCGCCGCGTTCAAGGCGGCGCGAGCGCGCGCCGACGCATATGCCGAGGCGGCGGGTATGCGGGTGGTCCGTATCCTGACCATCCGCGACTCTGGTGGGGTACAGGGCGACCGCAACCTACCCGGAGCCGTGCCGGTGGCGCCCCCACCGGTAGTGATGGAGCAAGCTGTGCAGCAAGCCGGCAACGGCAGCCTCATGCCCGGTCGTACCGTCAGCAGCGTGTCAGTGCAGGTGGACTTCGCGCTAGAGCGGAAGTGAGGAAGGAGCCAAAAAGGGCGATTGCCAACTGTCAGCTGTCAGTTGTCGCGCTGGGACAACCTGAACGAATGACCGCTAGCAATGGAACTGGGCGGCTGTATATCGTCAATGGCCGAAATCCTATGGGCAGCGAGCGATCAAGCCAGGCGTTCATTCCTTAACCCTTGGATGGCTGATCTCGCCGTTACCGCCTTCCGACGAATTTTGATGGGTCGGATGAGCCAACACCCGAATTTCAATCGACGATTTTCTGTCGAGAGCCCTCGAAATTTTGCGGTAAGTATTGAACAAGCTAAGCTTTCCCGCTGTTGGATCAATATCACCGGGCGGTAGCAGCGGATATTATAGTTACGAGGCCGACGGTCAGCCCTTTGACACTTTCAACCGGCTCGACGTCGATCCATTCATCGGGTGAATGCTCCGCGCCGCCGCTTCCCCCCGATCCGATCGTGATTGCCGGGATGCCAAGGCTCATCGGCACGTTGGCGTCTGTAGACACGGCGATGAAATGGCTGTCGTAGCCGAACGCGGTTGCCGCGCCGAAGGCGATGGCGGCAAGTCCTTTGGTTTCATCGGTCTGGCCTGCGGGGCGTTTGCCGATCACCTGGAAATCGACGCTCACCTTGCCGCGCGCGGTCGAGCGGGCGGCGTTTTCTTCGTCGATGGCCTGCCCGGCGATCGCGCGCAGTTCGCGGTCCACCCGCTCCACTTCGGCGGTTGAGGTGGAGCGCATGTCGACATCCACGAACACCTGCGGGGGAATGGTATTGACCGAAGTGCCGCCGCCCGCGACGCTGGCCGAATACGTGACCTTGGGTTCGGCAGGCACCTTGATACCGTAAAGCCCGACGACCGTCTTCGCGAGCGGGACCATCGGGTTGACGATGCCGAACTTGTCATAACTGTGGCCGCCGGGGCCGGAGAACACGATGTGGTAGCGGTTCGAGCCGACACCCTTGGTGACGATCTTGCCGGCGCCGGAGCTGTCGATGCTGATGAACCCGGCGGCGGTCCTGGCCCGGACGTTGTTCTGGAACAGGTACCGTGTTCCGCGCAGGTCGCCCTGGCCTTCCTCGCCGACGTTGCCGACGAACAGGATGTCGCGGTCGGTTTGCACCTTGGCCCCATCCATCGCCCGGAAAAATGCCAGAAGTGCGGCCAGACCGCGCGAATCGTCGCCGATGCCCGGCGCCATCAGCCTGGTGCCATCGCGGCGGACGGTCACGTCGGTGCCTTGGGGAAACACGGTGTCCAGATGGGCGGCAACGACCAGCGCGGGCAGTTTGTGGTTCCTGCCTGGCCGCACACCGACCACGTTGCCTATGCCGTCGATGGTCACGTCCGTAAAACCGCTCTGGCCCATCAGGTCGGCGTAGAGCCTGGCCCGATTGTCTTCTCCGAACGGCCACGAGGCGGTTTGGGTGATCGCCACGATTTCGGCGACGAATCTTTCATGGTCGGTGCGCAGGATCGTCTCGGCGGCCTTGAAGCTGGCTGCGTGCAGCGTCCTGCGCACGATCGGCTGCGCGGCCGGGGCGGCAGGCAAGGGCGTGGCGGCGGCAAGCAGAACGATGGCGATCGGCATTTCGGAAGACTCCTGGGTCTGGGCGGTCGACAGATACGGCAATCAGCCTTGCCGGGCGATCCTGGCTAGGCGGGGCGCCGCCACAGCAGCAGCGAGGATGCCGAAACCAGGCAGATCACACCAAGGAACAGCGCTACCGGCATCGGGCTGCGATAGTGGGCGTAAAGGGCCGTCGCGATCAGGGGCGAAAAGCCGACGATCAAGGAGGACACCTCATGCGCCATGGCCAGACCCGAGTAGCGGACGCGCGCGCTGAACATCTCGCTGTACATGGCCGGTTGCACGCCGATCATCGCGGCGTGGCACAGGCCATTGCCGATGACGAAGGCGAGCAGGATCACGCCCGTGGTGCCCGATTCCAGCATGAGGAAGAACGGATAGGCGAAGGCGGCCATCGCCAGCGCGCCGAACATGTAGATCGGCCGGCGTCCGAAACGGTCGGACAGTGCGCCGAATACCGGCATCATCACGCTGTCGGCCAACATGCCCAGCGTCACGCCCAGCACCAGGGTATCGACCTTGGCGCCCACGGCCTTGCCATAGGCCAGCGCGAAAGTGACGAACAGGTGCGAGCCGCACGTCTCTGCCAGACGCGCCCCGATACCGACGAGCAGTTCGCGCGGATGCCGGCGCAGCACTTCGACCAGCGGGGCGTGCTGCGGGCCGTCCGCCTCGGCAGCCTGGAAGTCGGATGTTTCGGAAACGCGGAAGCGGATGAACAGGCCGACCGCGAAGATCGAGATGCTCACCAGGAACGGTACGCGCCAGCCCCAGCTTACGAAATCGTCATGGGGCAGCAGCCCTGCCAGGTAGAACGCGAAAGTCGACAGGACGAAACCAAGGCCCACGCCCGTCTGGCTGAGCGCGCCGAACAGGCCTTCGCGGCCCGCCGGCGCATTCTCGGTGATGAGCAGTACGCCGCCGCCCCATTCGCCGCCGGCAGCGATGCCCTGAAACACGCGCAGCAGCACCAGCGCGATCGGCGCCCAGATGCCGATCTGCGCGAATGTCGGCAGCAGGCCGATCAGGAAGGTTGCCAGGCCCATGATCGCCAGCGTCCAGAACAGCGACGCCTTGCGCCCGTACTTGTCGCCAACATGGCCGAAGACCAGTCCGCCCAAAGGCCTTGCCGCAAAGCCGACCGCATATCCCGCGAACGAGACGAGGGTGTTGACCAGGGGGTCGGCGCCGACGGGAAAGAACAGCTCGCCGAAGACCAGCGCCGCAGCCGTGGCGTAAAGGAAGAAGTCGTACCACTCCAGGGTATTGCCGACTACGGATGCCGCGATCGCGCGCCTCAGCGTGCGCTTCTGGTCGGCGGTGGGGGAAGCTGTGTGCATCTTGTCGTCCTCAGGCCTGTTGCGATGCGCGGGCGATGATAGCGCCCGGCCGGTCGGGGCAGCGCGCGAGTTCGACCGTCATGTCGGTGGATGCGTCCGGCGCCAGCAGGCACAGGATGCGGATGCCCAGCGGGCTGGCGACCGCGCCCAGCCGCAGCGGTCCGCCTGCGACCATCGCCGGATCGAGCGAACGATGAACTACCGCTTCGCTCACGACCGTCCCTTCGACGGAAGTAAGGCGCATCTCGAGCGCATCCGAAAGGCATATCCGGCATGCATCCCGCGAGGGATACTGCGCGGAGCCGCATGAACGGCAGAACTGGATGGGAAGGCTCATGCCGCGCGCTCCAGCAGGACGGCGCCGGTGGCCAGGCAGCGATCGTATGTCACCATCCCGTAGCCGCTCGCCAAGGCGATCCTGGCATCGGGCACCTGTGCGCCGAGCGGCTGGCCGGTCACCTGCCGCAATGCCTCGACCACGGGCAGGAATCCGCCGGCCGCGCCTGCCTGGCCGCATGAAAGCTGTCCGCCGCAGGTATTGTGCGGGAAATCGCCGGTCACCGTGAGGTCGTGGGCGCGCAGGAAGGCGGGCGCCTCGCCTTTCGCACAGAAACCCAGGTCTTCGATCTGCATGGCGGCGATGACGGGATAGTCGTCATAGGACTGGACGCAGTCCACATCGGTGGGCGAAACGCCGGCCTGCCGCCACAGTGCGTCGGCGTCCATTGCCCAGCCGCCGCGCATGGCGACCGCCTCATGGAAAAAGGCGTTGTGCCGCTCGATCGCGCCCAGGACGCGCGCCTGCGGCAGGCCGAGTTCGCGCGCGCGCGCGGCGCTCATCACCAGGAATGCCTCGGCGCCCGCGCAGGGCATCACGCAGTCGAACTTGTGGATCGGCGATACGATGGGGGGTGCCGAAAGGTAGCCTTCCATATCGAGCGCCCGGCCGCCGAGCAGGGCATTGGCATTGCCGGCGGCGTTGGCGCGCTGGGATACGGCGATCCGGCCGAAATCCTCACGCGTGGCACCGAAACGCCGCATGTAGTTGTCGGTAATGAGCGCGAAGACTCCGTTCGGCCCGGCCATGCCTTGCGGCAGGACCGCTTCGTTGGAAAAACGGCTGAAATTCGAAACCAGCGCGGCGAACGTTTCGGCATTGGCGGTGTCTGCCGCGATACAGGCGACCACCGAGGCATCGCCGCACTGGACCGCGCGGGCCGCGCGGCGCAGTGCCATCACGCCGCTGGCGCCGCCGGTGGGCAGCCACTCGATCCAGCGCGGCGACATGTCGAAGTGCTCGGTCAGGGCGATGGTGGTGTCGGAGCCGAGCGTGAAGGATGAACAGGCAAGTCCGTCGATTTCCGACTTGCCGAGGCCGGAGGCTTCCACCAGCCGGCGCAGGGCCTGGCCGAAGAACCAGTGCGCTTGGTGGTCGCTGGAACGCTGGTACGGGACCGTCACCGGGCAGACCACGGCGACATCGCCGTACCCGTTCGCCGAGGCGGTGTTCGCTGAAGGCATATCGTTCACCCCTGCTTTCGCTTGAGCGCGCGCAGATCGAAGGCCCGGCCCTGTGCGACGATCTCGCGCCCCAGCTTGCGGATTTCGCCGCGTTGCAGCTTTTGCGAACTGGTGGTGGGCAGGGCTTCCACGAACGCGAGGTAGCCGGGAATCTTGAAGTACTGGAGGCTGTCCAGGCACGACTGCGCGATCTGCGTCGCCAGTGCCTCGTCGGCATCCCCGTCGCAGGTCTCGACAAGCGCGAGGACTTCCTCGCCGCGGATTTCGTCGATCACGGGGGTGACCGCGCAGTTCACCACTGCCTCATGGCGCATGAGCGCGCCTTCCACTTCGACGGCTGCGATGTTCTCGCCGCTGCGGCGCACGATGTTCTTGCTGCGGTCGACGAAGAACATGCTGCCATGCTCGTCCCGGCGCACGATGTCGCCGGTGTGCAGCCAGCCGCCTTCCCACGCGGCGGCAGTGGCGGTTTCGTCGTTGTGATAGCCGGAAAAGAAGTAGCGGCGCGGGTCGGACCCACGGGCGCGCACCAGCAGTTCGCCGGGTGTGCCTACAGGAACGTCGTTGCCCTGCTCGTCCACCAGACGGCATTCGATATCGTCGCCGGGGACGCCGAAGCAGCGTTCGCCGACGTGGCGCGGTTCGTGGCTGGCGGTGATCCAGGCGCCCGCGCCGGTTTCGCTCATGGCCCAGGCTTCGATGAGGGGAAAGCCGTAGCGCTCCTCGAAAATTGCGTGATGACGCGGATCGACGCCCGCACCGAACGCGAAGCGGATCGCGTGGCCTTCCCAGGTCGAAGGGGCATCCTCGCGCTGCAGCAGGATCGCGGGCATGACGCCAAGGTAATGGATCACCGTGGCCTGCGTCTCGCGTACCGTGCGCCACCAGGTAGAGGCGTGGAAACGGTCAAGCTGGATAAGGCAGCCGCCGCTGAACAAAGCGGCCATGAACGAGCAGGCCAGCGCGTTCATGTGAGTGACCGGTAGCGGCGTCAGAATACGCTCGGCGCCGGGGCGGAACATACAATAGCCGCCAAGCTCGGTATAGAACGCGCCGATACGATTGAAGTAGGCGTTGGACAGGATGCAGCCCTTGGGCGTGCCCGTGGTGCCCGAGGTGAAGATCATCGCCGCCTCGCTGGCCGCATCGGCCTTGCCAGGCCCGGCCCGGCGGCGTGCAGGTGCAAGGTCCACCAAAGCCACGTCCGCCACGGGCATGGTCTGCGCGGCCAGGCCCGCCAGACGCACGGCGTGGCGCGGCCAGCCGATGACGAGGTCCAGTTCGGCAAGGCCCATGACCTGACCCAGTTCGCCATCGCTCATCCCCGCATTGAGCGGGGCGACACTTGCGCCCAGGGCATTGAGCGCCAGGAAATGCAGGAAGAATTCAGGGTGGTTGTCCAGCGCCAGCCCGATGCGGTGGCCAAGGCCGAAGCCGGCCGCCGAATACGCCGCGCGCAGACCCTCGATACGGTCCATGGCATCGGCGAACGTCAGCGAGATCGCCGCCTCGCCGCGCAGCGCTTCGGCGGGTGCGTGCAGGAACGCCTGCCCCGGCCATGCGGCAACGGCACGGCGGAAGCTGGAGAAGATCGTTGCGCCTGTCTGCGCGGAAGAATGGCCGGCCGGGATCGGCGAGGCTGCCAAAGGGATTTCGATCATGAGGAACGCGCGGTCCTTGAGATGGGAGGGCGACGGCGGTGCATCGCGAATTTCAGTTCGGTCCCGAGGCGAGAGCCCGGCGGGAATTGAATGCATTTTATGCCTAAAGTTGCGGGATATCTGCCCGCGCAACATTCAGGTCCGGCCAAAGCGTCAGCTCAGGCCGATTTCGCGCGCCCTTGCAGCGTTTCCGCATTGGTGGACGCGGCGACGAAGCTTTCGCGGGCGCGGACGACGAATTGCAGCGTCGTATCCTGCACCATCAGCGCATCGCAGCGCTCGAAACCCTCCAGCATCCGTGCGAGAAGTTCGAGCACGACGTGCTGCGTACCCGCATCGATGATGGTGGCCTTGCGCACGATCTGCACATGATCGACGAAGCGGCTGATCGCTGCCGCCAGACGGCGATTGGGCACCGCGTCGAGCCAGATCTGCCGGAACCTGTCATTGGCGACCATCATGTCGCCCAGCCTCACTTCGGCCACCGCGTGGCGGGCTTCGGTCAAGGCGGCGCGCAGGGCTTCGATATCCTCGCTGCCCAGGACGCGGCATACTGAAGCGGCGGCGCGCGGCTCCAGCATCATGCGGACTTCGAAAATCTCTTCGATGTCGTCATGCGTCAGCTTGGGAAGGATGAAGCCACGGGTGGTGCCTGCAAGGTACCCTTCGTGGACAAGTCGCAGCAGCGCCTGGCGCACGGGCATCCGCGAGAGATTGAATTCAGTAGCTAGTCGGGAATCGACAATACGCTCGTCGGCGCCGACTTCCCCTCGCTTGATACGGCCGAGAATCGTCGTGTAGACTTCGGAATCGCCGATATTGAGCAGGGTGCCGTTGGGCTGGGAAGGCTCCTGATTCATTAGCGGCATTCTCCAAATCGAAAATCAGAATACACTTTTTGACATATCCGACAAGAGTCGCTTTCAGAATTACTCGATTTTTTAGGCATCGTATTGCTCTGGATCGACATTAAGGCCCCTGCGACCCCGCGCCGCGCCGTGTGAAGGCGCGGATGGCCTGTCCGTTTCAGAATTCATCAATGGCTGGAGCATGCCTTCGGACCGCGTGATGACAGCGGTGGCGACGGCATTGCCCACCACGTTCGTGGCCGAGCGCCCCATGTCGAGGAAGGTATCGACGCCCAGCAGCAGCGCAATGCCCTCGACCGGCAGGCCGAACTGGGTCAAAGTCGCGGCAATCACCACAAGGCTCGCGCGCGGAACTCCGGCGATGCCCTTGGAGCTGACCATCAGCGTCAGCAGCATCAGAACCTGTGTCATCAAAGGCACATGGATGCCATAGGCCTGCGCGATGAAGATCGACGCGAAGCTCATGTAGATCATCGAGCCGTCGAGGTTGAAGCTGTAGCCCAGCGGCAGGATAAAGCCCGAAATGCGACGCGGCACGCCGAAACGGTCGAGTTGCTCGAACAGCTTGGGCAAGCTTGCTTCTGAAGACGCGGTCGCAAACGAGAGCAGCAGGGGTTCGCGGATATAGCGGAACAGCGTGACCACGCGCTTGCCCAGAAACAGGCCGCCAACGCTGAACAAAAGCACCCACAGCAGGATCATGGCAAAATAGAATTCGGCCACCAGCACGCCGTACGTAACGAGAATGCCGAGGCCGCGCGTTGCGATAACCGCTGCGATCGCGCCGAACACCGCGAAGGGTGCGAAGCGCATCACGTAGCCGGTGATCTGCAGCATCACTTCCGCCAGCGATTGCGCGGCGCGTACGATCGGCGCCCCCTTGTCACCGATGGCGGTGAGGGCGACGCCCACGAACAGCGAGAAGACCAGAATCTGCAGGATGTTGTTCTCGGCCATCGCGGCGAGCGGGCTGGCCGGAAATATCTCCAGGATGAAGTGACGCAGCGTCAGTTCGCCCGTTTTCAGGTCACCAAAGTCGGCCCCGCTTTCGAGCCCGACGCCAAGGCCGGGTTTGAACAGGTTCACTAGGGTCAGACCAAGGCCGAGCGAGATGAGGCTGGCGGTAACGAACCACCCTAGCGCCTTGCCACCGATGCGGCCCAGCGCGGCGCTGTCTCCCATGCCCGCGATGCCGGTCACGATCGTCGCGAAGACCAGCGGCGCAAGGATCATCTTGATCAGTTTCAGGAACACGTCGGGCAGCAGCCGCAGGTAATCGGCCCAATGTTCGAGCAGCGGACTGTCCGCCGGGAGACTGGCATGGAGCAACCAGCCGGCAGCGATGCCCAGCGCCATGCCGATCAGGATATACAGTGTCAGACGTCTGCCCATGGAACCTCGTCAGGAAAAGGTGACCCGCGCCCCGGTCGATGTGCGTGCCGGAATGGCGCCCGCAGGCCTGACTGAACGGAATTGCCGGCGCCGGATCAAATTCTTGCGGCGGCGGGGAGGCAAGCGTTCGGCGCCTCGCTGAAATCAGAATACAATTATTGCCTGTCTTCGCAAGGCTATTCGATCAATTCTCCGTGGTCGGGCAGGGCGGCGATAACGCGAAGGGAAGTGTGAGAGCTATTTCTCGATGCTGATCCGATCTTGCCGCACCCCCGAAAATCCGCGTTAAAATGGCGGATTTGGCGCTTCTAGTGACTATCTTAGGAAGGCGAGACAGTGCGAGATAGGGCATGATTCGGCTTGGACGCACAATGTCACAGGAATGCAAAAGAGGCACTAGACAGAGATCATCATTGATGTAATCTGAATGCAGAAATTGAGACGAATCGTGGTCGATCCGCGAAGTGGTGGCAGCAGGGCGCGCGTTCATGCGCAGCAGTGGTTGGTCGTAGGGTTTGGCCGGAAAAGGGTGTCAGGGGATAACGTCAGCCGGCGGTGCGGGATCAAATCGCCGTGCCGGGACAGGTGACGCCATGCTTACGGAATTCATGCTTCGCAGGGGCCGGGCCTGATAGCCGCCCCGGCCGCTTGGCAACGCAATTTTGAGGTGGGAATTCATGCGCAACATATTCTTGGCCATGACCACGCTAGCCGTTGCCGGCTCCTGTGCGCCTGTGGCTTGGGCGAAAGCGCCATCGGTGGCGCAGCTCAAGGCCGCGTCCCAAGCCGAAGAACCCGTGTTCCTGCAGAGGCTGGAACAACTGGTGGACATCGATTCCGGCTCGGACAATGCCCAGGGGCTGGCAGCGGCGGCCGACTGCCTTGCAGGAAAACTCACCTCTTTGGGCCTTCGGGTGTCCCGCATTGCCGCGCCGCCCTCGGCTGGCGACGTCGTTGTCGGAACGCTGAAGGGCAAGGGCCGCAGGTCGTTCCTGCTGATCGCCCACTACGACACCGTCTATCCCGCCGGAACGGGCCGGAACTGGAAGTACAAGGTCGAAGGCAACCGAATCCACGGCCCAGGGGCGCTAGACGCGAAGTCGGGCATCGCGGTCATCCTATCATCGGTTGCGGTGCTCAAACGCCTCGGGTTTGATGACTTTTCGACGATCACCGTGCTGTTCAATCCGGATGAGGAAACCGGCTCGGCCGGGTCCCGGGATCTGATCGCACGGCTGGCATCCCAGCACGATTTCACGCTTTCCGCCGAGCCGGGCGGAACCCAGCGGCTGCTCGCGACCAGCGGTATCGCCCGGTTGACCATGACCGTCACCGGGGCGGCATCGCACGCCGGCGTCGCACCCGAGCAGGGCAGCAACGCGCTGGTCGAAGCGTCCAACGTCATCGCGCGCACGCGCGACTGGTCGCTGCCGGCGCGCGGTTTGAAGTTCAACTGGACGCTTTCGCACTCCGGGCAGAAGGCAAACGTCATTCCGGATCAGGCCGAAGCCTCCGCCGACATACGCTATCTCAAAAAAGCCGATGTGGACGCGCTGCTGGTCAGGTTGGGCACCTTGGCGGCCTCGCCCTCCGTGCCCGGCACGCAAGTTGCATTCGCAGTAGCCTATTCCCGTCCGCCGCTGCTGCCGACGCCACTTTCGCGCCAGTTCGCGGAGCTTGCGCGCGACGCGGGGGACGAGATCGGCTACCCCGTCGAGATCGTCGATCAACCGTTCGGCGGGGCCAGCGATGCAGCCTATGCGGCCTCGTCCGGCAAGTCGGCGGTGGTGGAGAGCTTTGGCCTTGCGGGCCAGGGCAATCACGCGGTCTTTAAGGAATATGCCGAGCGCGACGGTATCGTACCGGGCATCTACGTGATGAGCCGCAGCATCGTCCAGGCGGGCGCCGGTCCTGGGCCGGCCACGGCGCCGCAGCATGGAAAGCTCGAGCGATGACCGCCGCAACGACTGCTCTGGCGTGTATGCTGCTGTCAGGCGCTGCGGCATGCCTGACGGCTGGGTCGCCTGCGGCGGCCGCCCCGGTGACGCAGGTGGAGCCGGCAGGCAGCGGCTATTGGACCGGCCACTTCACCGTCGGTGCTGGCAGACACCTCTCGTTCTACGCCAACCGGCCCATGCGCCGGGATAGGTCCATCGATACCGTCATCGTGGTGATCCACGGCGCCGGGCGAGATGCGGCAAATGCCGCGAACGACGCGGCCACAGCCGCGTTCGCCGCAGGCCACGCGCACGGAACGGCGGTCATCGCCCCGGCATTCCGCGCATCGAGCGCTGGCGGCATGTGCCACGATGTGTTGGAGGATGGGGAAGTGGACTGGGGTTGCTGGGGATGGCGCTACGGCGATCCGGCCGGGAATGCCGCCACCGACAGTTTCGCCGCGATGGACGAGATGCTGCAATGGCTCGGCACGCGGGCGACCTATCCGAACCTGCGCAAGATCATCGTTCTGGGAAATTCGGCCGGCGGGCAGTTCGTCGCGCGCTATGCGCTCGTCAACACCGTGCAGGACAAGCTGACGGTTGCGGTGGACTATGTCGCGGCAAACGCATCAAGCTACGCCTACCTCGACAAACAGCGGCCAAGGACTCCGAACGATGTCCTCGATCCTGCCACGGCGGGAACGTTCAGGCTCAAGGATGTGGCCGACGCCCAGGGATGCACCGGCTTCGACGAGTGGCGTTATGGCTTGAGCGGCCGGATCGGCTACAGCGGCAAGGTCACCGAGGCCCGGATCCGCAGCAATGCCGCCAGCCGCAAGCTGACCATCCTTGCCGGCGAACTGGACGATCATCCTAATACGCTCATGGACGAGACCTGCCGCGCCTATTATCAGGGCGCCAACCGTCTTGAGCGCGCGCGGAACTACGTCGCCTATCTGGAAGCTGCCTTCCATGGCACGCCGGTTATGGCGACAGTCCCTGGATGCGGCCACAACGCGACATGCATGTACGTGACCGAAGCCGCCAGGAAGGAGGTTTTCGGAGCGCGGTGACTGCCTTGGCAGCCGCCGCAGCCATTTCGCGGCATCGGCGCGGGAAATTACTTCAGGTTTGAAATTCAACAGGTCTGCGTCGTCGATGCAGACTGAACCAACGCACTTCACGACGTTCCGATGCGGTTTGACCGGGCCGACCGCCCGTTTCGAACCAGGGATGGGCAAGTGCATCGTGCCTGCATGAGGGGTGCGATGCGGAAGAAGCGGACGTGCACGCGTCAGCCCCGCAAAGCGGCGGCGCACGGGGGACGAAATGCAAGAAGGTCGCAGTTCAATTCAGGGAGTTTGCAATCGTGAGAAAGACTGAACTATTTCTGTCGGGTGCCATGGGTCTGGCCCTGGCCATCGTAGCACCGGCCTATGCGCAGGACGCCGCGGCATCGGGTGCCGCCGCAGGCGAACAAGGCCCTGCCGAGATCGGCGGGGACATCGTTGTGACGGCCCTGCGCCGCAGCGGCACTATCCAGACGACGCCGCTCAGCATCGCCGCACTTTCGGCCGATACGCTGCAGAAGACGGGCGCGACGCAGCTTAACGACTTCTTCCGCCAGGTTCCGAACATGAACGTGACGGCCGGGCAAGGCGGCCAGAACCGCATCACCATCCGCGGCATCAACGCAGCAGGCGAAGCGGTGGTCGGCGTCTATTACGACGAGACACCGGTGACGGGTCCTTCGGGCACGACTCAGGATTCGGGTGGCTACGCGGCGGACGTGAACCTGTTCGACGTAGAGCGCATCGAAGTGCTGCGCGGTCCGCAGGGTACCCTCTACGGTGCCAGTTCGATGGCCGGCACGTTGCGCATCATCTTCAACAAGCCGGATGCGACGAAGTACGATTATGCCAGCGAAGTGCAGGCAACTTCGACCAAAGGCGGATCGGCCGGATATTTCGCCAAGGGCATGGTCAACGTCCCGTTGATCGAGGACAAGCTGGCGGTGCGCGTGATCGGCTTCTACGAAAAGCGCCCCGGCTGGATCGACAACACCTACTACAGCAAGAAGAACGTCAACGACCAGGAAACCTGGGGTGTACGCGGCCTTCTGGCCTTCACGCCGGATGCGGACACGACGATTACGGCCTCGGCGCTGTACCAGCACGCGTCGGCAGACGACATGCAGGGGTGGTTCGCCCAGGTGGGTCGTTACAAGACCAATTCCGAAGTCCGCCTGCCGTTCGAAACCGACACGCAGCTTTACAACGTGACCGGCGAGCGCTCGCTCGGGTTCGCGACGCTGACGGGTACGGCAAGCTACTACAAGTACGCCTACAACCGGTCGGCCGATTTCACGCCGACCGCGCGGGCGAATTCCACCTCCGCCACAAACTGCCGGGCCTATTACGGTGCGACCTGCAGCGGCGCACAGATGGCGAACTGGACGACCTACGCCCGGTCGCTCCTGCCGGTGCTGGCCTATCAGCCCGCATACGTGCGCTCGCAGGATTACGAAGTGCGCCTGGCCTCGGGCGACGAGATGCCCGACTGGCTGCAGTGGACCGTCGGCGCGTTCTACGAAAAGCGCAACGACCACATCCTGTCGCAGAACGTCCAGGCCGATCCGGACACCGGCCAGTTCTACGATCCGCTGGTGATCCTCCAGTCGCGCTTCGTGCAGACCCGGTCGCGCCAGACGGCGGGCTTCGCGGATGTTTCGGTCAAGCCGATCTCTGATCTCACGCTGACGGCGGGTGTGCGGTATTACGACTACAAGAAGACCACGGGCGGCCAACTGACGGTCGGCTCGCCTTTGTTCAACACCACGCCGGGCGCGTTTACCTCGGCTACGACGCAGGCGAACGGATGGCTCAAGAAGTTCAACGTCAGCTATCAGGTCACACCGCGCGCGCTGGTCTATGCCACGGCCTCGCAGGGGTTCCGCCCCGGCGGCGCCAACAACGTTCCCGGCCTTCCGGACAGCCTTGTTCCCTACAAGGCCGATGGCCTGTGGAACTATGAGGCGGGCGTGAAGACCGGCTGGTTCAGCAATCGCCTGACCTTCAACGCGGCAGTGTACCAGATCGACTGGGACAACATGCAGACTTCGGCCCGCACGCTCGACAGCCGCTATGCCTTCATCACCAATGCGGGCAAGGCGCGTATCCGCGGCGGCGAAGTGGAGATCACCGCGATTCCCATGATCGGTCTCAACCTGACTGGCGGCGTGGGTTATGCCGACGCAAAGTTGACCGAGGACCAGGCCAACGACGCTGTGTTGATCACCGGCACGACCGGACGGGACGGAGATCGCATTCCGAACACCCCGAAGTGGACTGCGACCGCCGCCGCAGACTATACTTGGGCGTTGACCGATAGGCTGAACGGCCTCGTGCGGGCTGATTTCGCCTACACTGGTCAAATGCGTTCTACGTTCCGCACCACGGATCCCTCGTACAACAGCTATGGCGGTTTTAGCACCGTCAACCTGCGTGCGGGCGTGGAGAACGAGCGCTGGGGACTGTACTTGTTCTGCCAAAACGTAGGCGACACGCTGGGCAAAACATCGGTCCTGACGCAAGGGGGGCTGACCGGCCTGATCTACGGTATCGCCCCGCGCACGATCGGCGTGAATTTCCGCATTCAGAGTTAGCCGCTTCGGCGGACGAGGCGACTAGATGAGCCTGCCCCTGTTGACCCAGGGGCAGGCTTAAATTTTTCAAGGCTTCTCAGCTATGTTTGAACTTTTCCTGGAATAGAGCGCTCCGACCTCGGGTCGCACATTGGTTTCATTGATCGTTTTGCGGTTCAATCTGCAATTCAAGCTTCGGAGCCGCCGGAGGATCCTAACGACATCAGCCGAAATCATTCAGCGTTGGCCTTCGCCGTAATTGGTCTTTCGGTAAGCTGATTAGCAATGACAAAAAATGTCCCCCACCCAGTCGTAATCTACCTGTCCGCTTCTAGGCGCAGCAGAATTGTTTTCTCGATTCCAGTCATGCTTTCGTCGCCCGTAGGTGGGGGTTGCTCGTCATAGACCTGATCAATACTGAACCGCCGTGGTCTGCAGCCAAGCATCATTAAAGGTCCAGCTTTCAGCGATGCCGTGAACAGCAACTCCCAAGGGTCGAGCCAAAAGTCGTTCACTTTTCGTTCTATTCGTGTCATGGTAGGGGATGGTCGATTCTATCATCCGAAAGATCATCCACGTCGACATGGACGCCTTCTTTGCGTCCGTGGAGCAACGCGATAATCCCGACCTGCGTGGGCGCCCGGTAGCGGTGGGTCATGGCGCCGCGCGGGGCGTGGTTGCCGCTGCAAGCTACGAAGCGCGGACGTTCGGCGTGCGGTCGGCTTTGCCTTCGGTTACTGCCTTGCGGCGCTGTCCCGACCTCATCTTCGTGCCGCCGCGTTTCGACGTTTACCAAGAGGTATCCCGGCAAATCCATGCCGTCTTTGCGCGTTACACCGATCTGATCCAGCCCCTCTCGCTCGATGAGGCCTATCTCGATGTGACGGCCAGCAAATCCGGTATCGCCACGGCCTGGCTCACCGCGAAGGCCATCCGGGCAGCAATCCTGGAGGAAACCGGACTGACCGCGTCTGCCGGGATTTCGTACAACAAATTCCTCGCCAAACTCGCCTCCAATCACCGCAAGCCGAACGGACAGTTCGCCGTTACTCCCGACATGGGGGAGGAGTGGGTGACGACATTGCCGGTCAGCCGCTTCCATGGGGTGGGACCTGTGACCGCGGATAAGATGAAGCGGCTCGGTATTGAAACCGGCGCTGATCTGCGGGCCAAGCCTTGGGCATTTCTTGAGCAGCATTTCGGGAGTTCGGCGGGATGGTATTACGCGATCGCGCGCGGCGTGGACGATCGGCCGGTAAACCCCAACCGGATCCGCAAGTCGTCGGGCTCGGAAACGACCTTCGAACGTGACCTCACAGACCCTGCCGAGATCGAAGCCGGCGTCCTTCGGATGGTCGACGACGTCTGGCGCTGGTGTGAGACCCGCTCACGGTTTGGCCGCACCGTGACGGTGAAAATCAAGTACGGCGACTTCAGACAGATCACGCGCCGCCGCAGTCAGGCCGACGTCGTCGCGACGCTCGATAATTTTCGAAACCTGGCGCGCGAGCTCATCCGCTCGGTCCTGCCCCCCACAAAAGGCATCCGGCTCGTAGGCGTCACGGTATCGAACTTCGGCGAGCCTGCCGCCGATGGCGAAGCCGGACTGCCGATGTTCACGAAGGATCAGGAGGCTTGATGCTTAACCTGTTCGACACGCCAGTGCTTGCGGGTTTGAGCACTCAGGGCGACATTATCGACGCTGCCGAAGAGCGCATGCTGATAGGCCGGATCGATGCCAGCCACCTCGAACCGTTCCGCTTTCAAGGCTGGACCGGCAAACGGCTTACCGCGTCGTTCGGATGGAGTTATGATTTCGAAATCGGGCGACCGCTGGAAGCTCCGCCGTTTCCGAACTGGCTGTGCCCCTTCCGCGATCGTGCCGCGCGCTTCGCCAATATCGATCCCGCTTCCCTCATCCAGGCATTGCTGATCCGCTACGGTCCTGGCGCCGGTATCGGGTGGCACCGCGATCGTCCAGTCTACAAGGATGTGATTGGTATCTCACTGGGAGAGCCTGCGACGATGCGATTTCGGCGCAGGCGGACCGATGGTTTCGCGCGGGTATCGGTGCCGCTTGAACCGCGAGCAGCTTACCACCTGAGCGGACCGGCTCGTCACGACTGGGAGCATAGTATCGCCGAGATGGAGCGGCCCCGCTGGTCTGTTACCTTCCGGAGTTTTGCGGCACAGCTCTGAACCGCGAACTCAGTCGTGCGATTCCCCGCACGCCGACCTGCATTCTCGATGCGGACATTCGCCGCACGAACTTTGCTGCGATGTGGGTGGTTTTTATGGATGGCGGTTGAGGCAATTCGGTCACACAGCTTGGAGCGACGCTATGGCGATCCCAATGTCAGGATCGAGCGGGCATGCCTGCGTGCGACCGCGTCACGATCCGCCCCGTAGCCGCCACCAAGCGTACTCGCCAAGGGGATCGACCGATGGCGGGCTGCTTGGCCCACCATTTGGTCACGCTTGACCAATCCGGCATCGGTCAGCGCCAACCGACCCAGGCGGTCGTCCACATGCGCATCCACGCCCGCCTGTAGCAGGATGAGGTCCGGCCGGAAATCGTCCAGCGCCCCGGTAAGCATGCGCTTCAGGATGTCCAGATAGACCGTATCATCCGTCAAGTCGGGCAATGCGATATCCAGGGTGGAGCCCGCCTTCTGGGTAGGGAAGTTCTTTTCCGCGTGCAGGGAAAGCGTGAATATATCGCCGCGTCCTGCAGTCAACGCAGCGGTGCCGTCCCCTTGATGAACGTCCAGGTCGAGGATCAGGATGCGCTTTGCATCGCCTTCCTCGATCAGTCTGTTCGCGGCGACCGCGAGATCGTTGAACACACAGTACCCGGCCCCGGTATCTGCGAGGGCGTGGTGACTGCCGCCGGCGCTGTTGGCTGCGTAGCCATGGCTTAGCGCCAGCTTGGCGGTCAGCCACGTGCCGCCAGGCGACAGTTGCGACCTTCGCGAAATTCCCTGGTCGATTGCAAAGCCTATCCTGCGCTCTTTGGCCGCCGCCACTCTGCAGGCGATGACTTCCTCGACATAGCAAGGATCATGGATCGCTTCGAGCCAGGCTCTCGGCATGATGTCCGGGACGTGCACCGTCATCGGCACTCCGCTCTCGCGAAGCGCATCCATCACCCGGGCATACTTGTCGTGGCGGAAGGTGCCTTCGCTTCGTGCCGGGACGACATACTCGGGATGATGGACAACATGCAGCATCTGGGCTGAGCTAGCGGACGCCCTGAACCGGGTCGAGCTTCACGTCCCTCGATGCCATACTCATCCAGTCGCCATCCTCGCCAGCAAACTGGGAGAGCCTACGAGACAAAGGCTGACAAGACAAAGGAAGCCGATCGGCTCGCCTCTGCTTCATCCCAAGGTCTTGGCCATCAAGCGCTCCAGTCGCTGCGCAAAGGCTCGCGGATCGGCCGGAGCTTCTCCCTCCGCAATACGCGCCTCGTCAAGCAGCAGGAATGCGATATCCCGCCGTTCGTCCGCGCTCGCCGTGGACTGCTCCAGTCTTGCAATGAGGGCATGGCGCGCATTCACTTCCAGCACAGGCTTTTCACGTTCGGGGGCACGGCCGGCTGCGGCCAGCATTTTCTCCAGTTGAAGGTCCATGGCGTTGTCCGGCGCCACGATGCACACGGCGCTGGTGGTCAACCGGTCGGAAATGCGAACGTCGGAAACCTGATCCGCCAGAACCTCCCTGGCAAAGGCGACGAACCCGCTGACATCCTCTGCCGGAGTGGATGTGTCTGCGTTCCCTTCTGCGAGAGGGATCAGGCTGAGGTCGCTGGCGCCTTGCGTCACCGACTTGAAGGGTTTGCCTTCATAATCGACGCCCATCGTTGTCCAGAAATTGTCGACCTGGTCGGGCAGCAGCAAGACTTCGATGCCGCGCGCCTTGAACCCTTCGAGCTGGGGAGACGTCGCGATCCGATCGAGGTCATCGCCGGTCGCATAGAAGATCGCAGTCTGATTCTCTTTGAGCCCCTCGACATAATCCTTGAGCGAGCGCCACTCGCCGTTCGATGCCGTGGTCTTGAAGCGGGCGAGCCCGAGCAACTGAGCGCGCCGCTCGTAGTCCTCGTAAAGCCCCTCTTTGAGCACCGCGCCGAAATTGTCCCAGATCGCTGCATAGCGATCGGTATCGCTCACCGAGAGCTTTTCGAGTTCCGACAGGATGCGGTTGCTCACACCCTTCTGGATGGAAGAAAGCACGGGGCTTTCCTGGATCATTTCGCGCGACATGTTGAGCGGGAGATCAGCGGAATCCACCAGACCGCGCACGAACCGCAGATAGCGCGGGAGAATTTCCGCCTCATCTGTGATGAAAACCCTTCTGACATAGAGCTTGATGCGGCCATTGCGGTCGGGATCAAACAGGTCGAAAGGCTTGCTTTCCGGGATGAAGGTCAGCACGGAATACTCGTGCCGCCCTTCGGCACGGTAGTGCAGCGTCACAGCCGGCTTGTCGAACTGCCCCGCCACACTGCGATAGAAGTCGGCATACTCATCCTCGGTAACGTCCGACTTCGCCCTGGCCCACAGCGCCGCGCCGTCGGCAAGCTGCCGTGCTTCTTCCTCGCTCCCGGTTTCTTCAAGGAAAATCGGCACCGGCACATGGCCTGACTGAGCCTTGACGATCCGCTCGACGGTGTGGAGTTCGGCATAGCTCTTCGCGTCGTCGAGCAAGTTCAGCGTAACCCGCGTTCCCCGCGCGGGAGCGGCGGCGAGATCCACGGGAGCTATGGTGTAAGTGCCCGAACCATCGGATGCCCAAGCGGCCGCCTCATCCTCACCCGAGCGGCGGGAGACTACCTCGACTTTCCCGGCGACCATGAAGGCCGAGTAGAAGCCCACGCCGAACTGACCGATGAGCTGCTGTCCCTCGCCGTTCTTGTCGGCAGAGAGCCTGTCCATGAACGCCTTTGTCCCCGATCGGGCAATGGTGCCTAAGGTCTCGGCCATGTCGGCGGCGCTCATTCCGATGCCATTGTCCGCTATAGTGAGCGTACCAGCTTCCTTGTCGAGCGTAACGGTAATGCGCGGCTGCGGGTCATCGCCAAGCAGTTCGGGCCGGGAGATCGCTTCGTAGCGCAGCTTCTCACAGGCATCGGCAGCGTTGGAAATAAGCTCGCGCAGGAAAACGTCCCGGTCCGAATAGACGGAATGGACCATCATGTGCAGGAGCTTCGAAACATCGGCCTCGAAGGCGCGGGTCTCAGGGGCGGTAACCGTCTCAGTCGTCATCGTCTCTTTGGCTCACATGTTTCATATCTACGCCTGCCAGATGGATTGGATCGTTTCCACGTTCAAGAGGGCCCGGCGCAGATACGCGGATGGTGATCAGGGCGCCCCATGCATCAGGTAGCCTGTCGGAGGTCAGCCTTTCCTATTTCCAGGCTCGAAAAGCTATTGGGCGTAGCGCCTGGCATAGCGGCGAGCGCCCGTCGCTCGAGGCGACCCAAATTCTACCGGACTCGACATAACGCCTCGCTATCGTCAAAATTCGTCGAATGGATCCCATACAATCCCCTCTTGTATCGCAAGCCCTGGCTTACGCATCCAGCGCGCACGGCAGCATCGATCACGTCCGCAAGTACACTGACGAGCCATACATAAACCACCCGATCGAGGTGATGGAGATCGTCAGTCAGGTTCCGCACACGGCCGAGATGCTGGCTGCAGCGTTGCTGCATGACACGGTCGAGGACACTTGCGTCACGCAGCAAGACATCGAACGGGAGTTTGGCCCCAATGTCGCTAAGCTGGTGATGGAACTGACGGACCAATGTCACGAAGGCAATCGTGCTGCGCGTAAATCCGCAGAGGCAGCGCGGCTCGCGAAGGTTTCGCGGGAAGCCCAGACGATCAAACTGGCGGATCTTATCAGCAATACCCGCTCGATCGTCCACCATGACCCCGGCTTCGCGAAGGTATACCTTCGCGAGAAGGCACAGCTACTGGCCGTCATGGCTTCAGGTGATCAGTCGCTCCATAAGCTTGCCGTCAGCCTGACTGAAGGCACCGATTCGACCGCAGGATGACCGATCACGCTACAAAGCCCCGTTTGCGCGGGTTTGCATAGTTCGAAACGCCTCAGGAGATGCCCTGATAGTGGACGTTTGCGAGCCGGCCACTATGGTTGCGTCCTTCGTCGGATACAGTAGCGGCGTCACTGCCCCCGACGTCAGATGCTTACGCAAACATCGCGGGCGGTTGCCTCAGACGGTGGACACCGTCCCACCGTCGATGATGAACTCGGCGCCGTGAATCGAGGCTGCGCGATCGGATGACAGATAGGCAATGAGGTCTGCGACCTCATGCGGCTCCGCTGCGCGGCCGATCGAGATGCCGCCAAGACCGTCCAGGACCATCTGCCGAGCTTCCTCGATCGTCCCGCCATTGGCGGCTTGCAGCCGCTTCAACATCTCGACGGACGACTCTGTCATGATCCAGCCCGGAGAGACCGCGTTGACCCGCACGCCCTTTGGTCCAAGTTCTTTGGAGATGGACTTGCTGTAGGTCCGCAGTGCGGCTTTGGCGGCGGCGTAGGCGGTCGTGGACTCTGGGAGGGGCAGGATCGACTGGATGGACGTCACGTGCACTACAGTGCCGTCGCCCCGCTCGACCATCTGCGGGATAAGGAGGCGGTCCAGTCGGACCGTCGCCAAAAGGTTGAGGTTCAACTCGGACAGCCAGTGCTCATCCGTGAGGGCTACGAACCCGCCGCCCGGCGCCGAAGAACCGCCGATCACGTGGGCGAGGATGTCGACGCCGCCCAGGCGTTCGAGCGCCGCCTTGACCAGCGCCTCTCCGCCCTCAGCCGTCGTCAGGCCGCCTCAACATATTCGGCGCCGTCGATGGGGTCGCGGGTTACGCGGGCGGCGGTGATCACCCGCGCGCCGCCGGCGAGGAAGCGTTCCACTGTGGCGCGGCCGAGACCCTTGGTGCCACCGCTGACGAGCACGCGCTTGCCGGCGAACTCGGCGGGATCAGCCTGGACTCTCATGCCGTTATCTCCATCGTCTTGATCGCGTCGCCTTCGAGATCGAAGTGATAGGTGAAGCGGATCGGACTGCCCTTGAAGTCGCCATGGGCAGAGCCCTCGACCACGACCTGGCCATTCTCATTGCGGGCGGTGTCCGGCGTGAAGATCGCTTTGACTGCGATCACCTCCTCTTCGAACCAGGTCCTGAGCTCGGCGTGTCCTTCATGGCTCTTCCCCATGTCGGAAGCGACGGCATCCCCTGCGAACGGCTTCAGCATGGCATCGACATCGAGCCGCGCGTTGGCCTCGACGAATTCGGCGATTGGCGTGGGTAGTTCTGGGGTCATCGGGAATCTCCTCTGCATCGCTAGGGCCAACCGGCCGAAAGCTGTGAGGCGAACTTAGAGATAGATCATGCGAGCGATAATCGGGATGATATGGGATGTAGTGATGCGAAAAGGTGGATAATGACAGGGCATAGTCTCGTTGAACTCGACGCGGTGCTTGCGGTCGCGCGCAAGACGTCCTTCCGCCAGGCGGCGCTCGAGCTCGGCATGTCGACGACTGCCCTCAGCAACACCATCGGCAAGATCGAGCGGCTTCTGGGCGTACGCTTGTTTAATCGGACAACACGCAGCGTTTCACTGACCGACGCCGGGCGCAATTTCGTCGCACAGGTCGCGCCTGCGCTCAAGGACATCCATGACGCGATGGACGGTGTGCGCTCGCAGCAGAACACGCCGTCCGGCGTGCTTCGGATCAATGCATTCGCCACCGCGGCGCGGGAGATCCTGTCTCCGCTTATCTTCGACTTCGTACGGCGCTATCCGCAGGTCCACGTCGATCTGGTCACTGAAGGCCGGTTGGTCGATATCGTCGCTGACGGGTTCGACATCGGCGTGCGCAGCGCCGACCTTGTGCCAAGCGACATGATTGCGGTGAAGCTCGGCAGGCAACGGCGGTTTGCGGTGGTGGCATCGCCGACGTATTTCGAGAATATCGAAAAGCCGGTAGTGCCACCGGACCTGCTAAAACATGCCTGTCTGCGCATCAGGTTGCCCAATGGCCGGCTATATCCCTGGCATTTCGAAAAGAACGGGCAGGCGGTTCAGATCGACGTGAAAGGCCCGCTTACACTAGATGAGGCCAGTCTTTCACGCATCGCTGTCATGAAAGCGATGGGCATTGGGTTTTTCATGGAGTCCGACGTCCGCGATGACATCTACGCTGGCAGGTTGATCCAAGTGCTCGAAGACTGGACGCCGCCGTTGGCGCCCTTGTGCCTTTATTATCCTGGCCGTAAAAACCGGTCAGCTGCGTTCCGCGCTTTCACTGAAATGGCACGCGAATTCACCGCCACAGCCTCGGGGTAGGCCTTGCGCACCTTCGCGGCGATGGTTGTCAAATGGGCGCGGAGGACAGCGGCTTTCAGTATGCCCGCGAACGAGTTGGATAGCCGATATTCTGGCGCATTGCTGCGCGTCGGTTTATGCCAGCAGCGGCCAAGACGGCTTCTGCCAAACCTGCCGCTCGGCGACTTGAAAACGGTTGGCAGCAACGTGCCCTAAACTTACTCATTTGATTTCCCCAGGAGGAAGCGAGAACCGATGATGCGGTCGATTGGGCGAAAGTCGCCTTCGGCGACCGGAGCCCAGTCTACTGGGAAAACGGTACCCCCGATCCGAACCGCCATGTCGCTCGGACTGGGCCGTACGCGATCGGTTAGCGAGCCTCCCATAGGACCGACGCTGATCAGACGGGAACGCAATCATCGGCGATGGGGTTTATCGGGCAAGGAGACCTACATGCCCAAACGCATCCTCATCACCGGCGCAAGTGTGGCCGGCAACACTGTGGCCGCGGTGCTTGCCGACCACGATTTCGAGGTCGTCGTGGTCGAGCGTGCCGAGGCGTTTCGTGACGGTGGGCAGAATGTCGATGTACGCGGCGTCGGGCGCGACGTGCTTCGCCGGCTTGGCCTGGAGGGGGCGGCGCTCGACAATGGCACCGGTGAGGAAGGAACGGTCTGGGTCAACGAGGACGGCAGCGAGGCAGCGCGGTTCGCGGTGGACGAGAACGGAAACGACGGTCCGACTGCGGAGATGGAGATTCTACGGGGCGATCTGGCTCGTATTCTCTATGACGCGGCGAAGGATCGCGCAACTTATCGGTTCGGCGATCTGATCGAGGCGGTCGAGGAGACCAGGGTTGGTGCCAGCGTCACCTTCTCCAGTGGCACGACCGAGACCTTCGACGCGGTGATTGTGGCTGAGGGGGTCGGCTCCTCGACACGCGAACTGGTCTTTAGCGGCGAAAACAACCCGCGGTGGATGGATATGACCATCGCCTATTTCACCATTCCGCGAACGGATGCCGACGATCGGATGTGGCGCTGGTTCAATGCGCCAGGCAAGCGCAGCGCCTCGCTCCGCCCCGACCGTCACGGCACAACCCGCGCTATGCTGTCGCTCTCGAAGGAAGCCGAGGGCGAGCAAGACTGGGATGTCGAACGCCAGAAGACCTTCTTGCACGAGCGCTTCGCGGACGCGGGCTGGGAGACGCCGCGCATCCTCGCGGCGATGGATGGCACCGACGACTTCTACTTCGACGTGCTTCGACAGGTGCGCCTGCCTCGCTGGGCGTCCGGCCGCGTCGTCGTGACCGGCGACGCCGCTTGGTGTGCTACGCCGCTCGCGGGCATCGGCACCACCCTGGCGGTCACCGGCGCCTATGTGCTGGCGCAGGAACTGATCCGAAATGCAGATGTCGAAGCTGCGTTCCAGGCCTATGAGGAACAGATGCGACCGATGGTCGAGGACGGCCAGGGCGTGCCGAAGATCGCGCCGAGCCTAATGCATCCCAAGAGCCGGCTAGGGATCAGCCTGCTCCATGGCGTACTCGGCGTTGCCAGCTCGGACATCGTCCGCAGGTTGAGCGTCAGACTTTTCAGCGGACGAGGTAAAGAAGTCAATCTGTCCCGCTTCGATTGAGGCGGGCTTCGGGACACCCTGCCGCCATTGTTCGCTGGATGCGCCTTCGCCGTCCTAGCCGAGCAGGGGAACGTCGACTGTTAGGATCACGCCTTCGGCCGCGTAGTCGATCAAGCCTTTCCGGCTATCGTGCGCGCGAGCGCTTGCTCGATTAGTGTCGTCCCGAAGCCGGTACGGTGGCTCGAAACCTCGACCGGCGATGAGGCGATCGAAAGGCTTCAGGAGCACGTCGGCAGCATCGTGCCGCTGGTTACCGATGTCGAGATCAATGAACGGGTTCGCGCTCGCCCGCTATGTCGCTGAACACTCGCCCGAACTAAAGATCGTGGTGGTGAGTTGGCGGATATTGTTCAAAGATGGTGACATGCCAGCCGGGGCGACCTTCATCTCCAAACCGTTCAGCGCCGAACTCGTGCATGACCATCTGCGGAGAAACTGCCTGACTGGAGGAAGCCAGAACCGCTCGAACAGGCCGTCTAGGATCTTCCAAGCTAGCCGACCTCGGCGCTATCCGCGGACGGCCGGCGCCTGCCAGATGCGGATGGCGCCATGTCCCGCGAATATGTACCGACCAGCACGCCAACAGCGAGAACAGGAATTGCGCGCAGGGCGTCTATGACGGCACCGCGGCCCGGATGCGCGCCAAGGTCGGGCGCTTCGCCGAGCGCGTATAGCTGAAAAACATAATCATGCTCACCGTGCCCCGTCGGCGGATCGGGCGGTAGCCACCCGCTGGCGAGGTAAGAATTGCGCCCGATCGATGCGCTGCCAGCATCAGTTCCAGCCAGCGCGCCTTCCGCCAAGCTGCGTTCGGTCGGATCGATACCCCATAGGATGGCGTGTATGAGCGGATGCGGTGCCGGCGCGTCAGGGTCTTCGACGACGAGCGCCAGCATTTTCGTGCCGGTGGGCGGCGTGTCCCAGATCAGGGGTGGCGACACCCCGCCGCCGTCCGCTGTGAACCGATCAGGCAAGCGGCCCCTATCGCCGAATGCCGGGCTCCCGAGATCCAGCCGCGCTTCGGGAACGGCAATCCCGGTATCGGCGATTATCAGATTGGCATGGCCGGCGCGGACATTGCGAAGCGCGGAGCCGAGCCACGCCGGCACATGTTCGAGCATAGTGCTTTTCCTCAGCCGTCAGCGTGCCGACCTTCGGCGAACTCCTCGACGAGCTTCGCGCAGAAGGCTGGCAGGTCGTCGGGCTTGCGGCTCGTCACCAGCCCCTCATCGACAACCACCTCTTCGTCGACCCAGCTGCCTCCGGCATTCTCGACGTCGGTACGGATGCTCGAGAAGGACGTCAGTCGACGTCCATCGACGACATCGGCCTCGACCAGCAGCCACGGGCCGTGGCAAATCACGGCGACCGGTTTCTTTTGGTCGAAGAACGCCTTAACAAATGCGACTGCTTCGCTGGATGCGCGCAACTTATCCGCGCCGACGCAACCGCCCGGGATAATCAGACCGTCAAAGGCATCCGCAGAGACATCGGCGAAGGTCTTGTCGATCGCGTACTCGCCACCCGGGCCGAGGTCTTTGTTGTTGGTCTTGGCAGTACCGCCTTCCAAACTGATGACCGTGACCTCGCCGCCCGCCTCCTCAACCGCCTGTTTGGGCTGGACGAACTCAGGCTCTTCGGTGCCGCGCGGCGCGATCAGGATCGCGATGGATTTGCCTTTGAGGGACATTGGCTTCCTTTCGATATGTCTGCCGGCAAATCCATGTTGGTGGAGCCGACCGTGCTGTGCCGGCATTCACCGAACTTGCATCGATAACTGACTGGTCAGGCAAGCCGTTCCCGCGAATTGCGCGGCAGTGCCTTCGCATTGAGCGCTACAAGCGGCATCCACATAGGCCTAGCAGCCTCGACGGGGCGACATGAGCCGAGCGTTTTCTCAATCGTTCGCTGTCCAGGCCCCGCGCAGGTGCCGCCGACAGAGGGGAAGATGGCATGGCCGAGAAGAAGGGCAAAGGCAGCGAGACTGCGAAGAAGGCGAACGCCAAGGCGGCGAACGAGGGATAAAGCAGTCCTTGCAAATCATCCGCCGCGCAGGCGAACAGGGCAGGAAGAACGACGAGGAAGCATCTCACCCGCAAGGCTGTCGCGATCTCACGAGCCGAAGCGCGCTCGGCACGCGAGGAGGACGTGGCGGCAGCCAACACATCGGTCGCCTGATCGTCGGTCCCGTTCGGCCAGCTGATGCGTTGGGCCGGCATGATGACGGACGCCGCCCTGCCTATGTTCCTATCGTGCGACTCGCACCATGGCCTCAAAGGTATGTCGCGTGATTGTTCGACGATCATGAAACCGCTGCGTTCGACCAATTCGCGCCGTTCAGCAACGACCACGCGAGTGCCTGCTTTTCCCGAGAGCTGGTGTTCGGCGGAAGATGATGTGCTGTGCGACCGGCTGCTGCATGCTTGCGCTGTACCGCTGCGCATATCAATCGGTTCAGGAAGGGATCAGGTGATCGACTGTTACTTATGATCGGCACTTTAATACGCAGGAGCAGTCTACGATGAAGGATCAAGCGTCGTATCTCGCGGCCTTCCTAGTATCGTTTTCGGTAGCACCAATGGCAGTGGCCCAATATGCCCCCGTCGATCCGATGCCCATGGGGCAGACATCGACAAGCACGATGGCGAACAAGATATCCGGGGACATAGCGAGCGGCCGGAAGAGCGGCGCTCCGGTTTCCAACAGATGCTTTGCAAACTCTGGTCCCGGCCCCGAACGCCGTGCAATGGAGGCCGAGCACGCGCGTCGGCTGCGCACCGATGGCAGGCAAAGCGCCGATGCTTGGCTGGAGGAACATGGCAGGCGCTACCGGGCACGGTTGGTCGCTGAAGGAAAGTGCCGATGAGCAGGACCAGGAGTTCCGGGCTGGCCGTCCTGGCGCTATGCGCCGTACTGGTCGCCGCCGGGTCACATCCCGCTTTGGCGCAGGACTACAATTATGTTCCAGGATGGGCGGACACGCACAACCATCGCTACAAAGGCGACGGCGAAACCGGCGAGTGGTCTGCGAAGACCGAGTTGTTCGCAAAGCTTCGCTCGAGTGGACCCGCGGCGCGATGTGCGCTGGCGAACCTCTCCGAGCCCGACGGCAACCTTATTGTCAATCGATACCGCAGCCAGGTCCGAAAAACGAACGAACAGGCGGCTCTGAACTGGGCTCATCAGCAAGTCGCGGTCTATCATCGTCTGCTGATGCGCCAAGGCAGATGCCCGGAACGCCAATAGTACGGGCCGGGCGAAGGCCTGCGCAGGAGATGTTTGATTGTCGCTGCAACGCTCAGAGTGGCTCGCGATCAGCATAGCGACTTTGGCTATATTCGTCGCACAGGTTTCCGCCAAGGCTCAAGCTGGCAGATCGGCCTATCCCACGGATCGCTGCTCGTATGCAACCGTAAGTCCTGAAGATCAGTGCAGATATCGGTCGCGAGACGAGCGGCGCGTGCGAAATGATGGGAAAGAGCCTGCCGAAGCCTGACGACGATCCTGGCTATGCCCGAGAATGACGTGGCGGAGAAGCGACGGCAGGCGCGTCAGCGAGCGCCCATGAGAGCAGGCGGCAAACCTTGCCGTCGAACGCGCACGGAAATGCGTCCAGTATCGAGCGGGGGGAGCATGGCGATGGTCCCGGTCGCGGTCTGCGCGGACTGACTGCCCCCTCGAAAGACGGTCGCCACACCACGTTGATCTTTTACTGTTTCCACCTCAAGTGCTGAAAGATACTTGGCAACCAACGGCGAAGGCGAAGGCGAAGCGAACCGAGCAGTCTGGACACGACCAACTTGCGCCGTTCCGGTGCGGCCGTCGGACTGTCCGCTGACGCCGGAACTGGTCGTTTGCAGGTCGGGCGGCTGCGAGTGGGCTATTGGATCGAAACCAGACGATCTCGAATTTGTCCAAGCCGCCTAGAAGAGGTGGGGCACGAAATCCTCGAAGAAGAGGCGCCAGTTGGCCCATGTGTGGCCGCCCTCGCTCTCCTTGTAGACGAAGGGGATATGATAGGCGTCGAACATCGCTCGCGTCTTGGCTGAGGTTGGGTAGAGGAAATCGTCACGGCCCATGGCGAAATAGAGCAGGCGCAATTCGGTGGCGTCGCGGCGCAGCACGGCGTCGTATTTGCTGCGATAATCGGTGATGCGATTGGGATTGGGGTCTGCCGCCTGGCCGAGGCCCATACCGAATATGCCGATCCACTGAAAGACCTCCGGATGGGTGAGGCCGGTGCGATAGGTGTGCGATCCTCCCATGGACAGGCCCGCCATGGCGCGCGTCGCGGGTTCGGCCAACGTGCGATACTGGCGATCAATGGCTGGGATCAGGTCCTGGAGCAGATCGTTGCCGAAATCGGGATTGTCGATGGTCATGACGCCGGGACGGAAGGGCGTGATGCCGTCCGGCATGACGACGATCATCGGCTTGGCCTTGCCGGCGGCGATCAGATTGTCGAGAATCACGTTCGCGCGCCCGGCTGAGGTCCAGCTGTCGTCCGATCCACCGGCGCCATGGACCAGATAGAGCACGGGATAGCGGCGGGCGCCCGAAGCGAAATAGTCGGGCGGCAGATAGATATGGGCGCGGCGCTGTGTCCCAAGTGCCTTTGCCTCATAGTCGATTGTGCCGACCAGGCCATGGGAGACGGCCGGGTTCCATGTCTGCAGCGAGGACGGCCCGCTGGGAATTTCGAGCAGCGCTTCGGTGCCGGCATAGCCCTGCGAGAAGCGGCGCGCGACCGGATCGGCCACGCGCACGCCATCAACGAGGAAGGCGTAGCGATAGGTGCCTGGCGGCACCGGATCGGGCAGAGTGGTGGTCCAAAGGCCACTGGCGTCGCGGACCATGGGTTGCGGCTTGGCTGCGCCGCGCGCGGTGCCGGGCGGAATGTCGAGGGTGAGGTCGCCGCTGGTCAGCGCCACGGTCTGCGCTGCGGGCGCGCAGAGGCGAAAGCCGACATGATGATCGGCGCTGATGCTGACCGAGGGTGCGGGCGGCGCGGCCGCGCCGGCCTGATCGCAGGGCGTGATGGGTTCCGCCGCCAGTGCAGGAGTGGCGGCAGCCGGCGCGACGCTGGCCAGCGTGCCGGCAAGCAGGAAGGATAATAGCGGTGCTTGGTGCGGACGTTGTTCGGACATGGCGTGCCTTGTCTTGGAAGAAAGGCAAAAGCTGCCCGAAGCACACTAACGGGCAAGGCGCGAAGCGCGCCTCTCCGCCAAGCGGTCGTTCTGCGCCGTAACGTGCCCAGCAGAGGGAACAAAAGGGCCGTGCAAAATCGCCACCGAGGGCGATCGCCCCCTTCGAACGCACCAAGTTGCCCCCCCGCCGGTGCGGCCGATTCCTTTTTTCGGTCGATGGTTCGGTGGAGATGGATGGACCACCGACTTCGCGTGACCGTCAGCTATCTCCGCAACACTACTCCGAACCGGATATTCGCCTATAGGGCACCTCTGTGCAGATAGCTGATGTACGTGGGCCTTTACTGTCATTGTTTCCGAACCGGTTGATGAACATTGACCCGCGGCAGGGGCCGGCTTTGGCAGGCCGTATGCCGGTGTGTTGGGAAAACGGCCGTTTTACGCACATTGCTCCTCGTCGCTTTTCTCAAAAAAATCCAATCGGGAAAGCCGTCTCAGGAAGGAACTGGCCCTCTTGCATGAGCCTCGCAATAAGTCAGCGCCTCTGCTGCCGTCTCCGCAACAGCGAGGAGTCTTGCTTCCTTCCATCCCTCCCGCGCAGCGGCCGACAGGCCGAGCATCGTCGTAGAAACGTAATCCGCGATACGCTCAGGTGCGTCGCTGTCAGACCCTTCGAGAAACACTCGCACTCGCTCGCGATTTTCCCTTGCGATCTGTGCAGCCGCGATGCCCCAATCTGTCGTCCCGGCCTTGGCATGTTCGAGGATGAGGCAACCACGCCGCTGTGGATGGGCGGCATAAGCACGCGCCGCAGCGCGTAGCATATCGCAGAGCGCCGTCGTGGGCGCGATGCCTTGAACCAGAAAGCGATCCAGCGGCACGACGGTGGCCGAATAGAGCCGCAACGTATCCTTGAAGAAGGCGGCCTTGCTGCCGAACGCCGCGTAGAAGCTCGGCGGCGTAATCCCGATCGCCTCGGTCAGCGCGGCGACGCTGACGCTCTCATAGCCGTGCTCGTGAAAGAGATGTTGCCCGACCTCAACCGCTGCGTCGAGCACGAATCCGCGCGGTCGTCCCCGCTGCCGCTTATTTTCATTAACGTTCACTACAGAATCCGTTTGCATCGCTAGTTCATATTTGTATAGCGACCATTAAGTGAAATAGCCATGCCCCGGATCGTCACGGCCCGGGGCAGGCACGAACCGACGAATAAGGACAATCATGCCGCCTTCCCCCTCGCTTGGCCTCGTCGAAAGCGGGTCGGTGCCGCGTACCGCACTCCCTACCGCCGCACTGTCAGGCCTCGCCGCCAGTGGCTTCCTGTGCATCGTTACCGAGACGCTTCCCGCTGGCTTGCTGCCGCAAATTGCCTCTGGCCTGCTGATCTCTGAAGCAATCGCGGGACAACTTGTTGCGGTCTATGCTCTGGGGTCCTTGCTCGCGGCGATTCCGCTTACCAGCTTGACCCAGGGCCTTCCCCGACGGCCGGTACTGCTCGGCACCATTATCTGCTTCGTTGTCGGCAACACGCTGACGGCATGGGCGGGGTCTATCAGCCTCGTGCTGGTCGCGCGGTTCGTCGCCGGGTGCGCGGCGGGGCTCGCTTGGGGGATTCTCGCAGGTTACGCGCGCAGCATCGTACGTCCGGACCAGACCGGACCGGCCATGGCGCTTGCCATGGTTGGCGTGCCGCTGGCGCTCTCGCTGGGGGTACCCTTGGGGACCTTCCTGGGTGGTCTGGTTGGGTGGCGCGGATCGTTTCTGATCCTTTCCGCGCTCAGCGTCGTGCTGATAGGCTGGATCATCGCAAAAGTGCCCGATGCGCCCGGTCGGACGGGCGACGATCGTCCGTCGCTACGCCGGGTCATCGCCACGCCGGGTGTCGTGTCGATCCTGCTCGTCATCCTAACCTGGATGACGGCGCACAACATCCTGTACACCTACATCGCGCCGTTCACGACGGCTGCGGCCGTTCGGGTCGATCTCGTGCTGCTTGCATTCGGCCTTAGTTCGCTCGCCGGCATCTGGACCGTAGGGCGACTGGTGGATCGGATGCTTCGCGTGCTGGTACTCCTTGCGATCGGATCGTTCGCGGCGGTCGCGGTACTCCTCACGATTGCCGGCGAACAGGGCATTGCCGTCTATGCGGCGGTCGTCATCTGGGGCCTGGGCTTTGGCGGTGCCGGGGCGATGATGCAGACCGCGTCGGCGGATGCGGCCGGTGATGGCGTCGATCTGGCACAGGCGATGGTGACCACTGCGTGGAACCTGGCGATCGCGGCCGGCGGTGCGCTCGGCGGGGTGCTGCTCACGACGGGAGGGACCTCGCTGCTGCCGCCCGCTGTCGCGGCGCTGGCCCTGATAGCCTTTCTCATCGCGCTGGCCGCACGCCGTTTCGCCTTTCCACCCGGTCACCGCGCGCCGTCAGGCCGCTGACCCGCTCCTTTTCTTCGAAAACGAGGATCAAACATGAAGCCCTACAGCATCTCCTTCGCGCTTGCTGCACTCGCTATGACAGCAGCGCCGATCCAAGCCGCGCCGCGTGCGGTTCTACCCGCCGCGCAAGAGGAATTCCCGATTCCTAATGGGTTCAGCGGCGGCTACGAAACCATTGACGGCGTGAAGCTGCATTTCGTGCGCGGCGGTCGAGGCCCGCTCGTGCTCCTCGTCCACGGTTTCGGGCAGACATGGTATGAGTGGAACCGCCTCATGCCGGAACTTGCCGGGAGCTTTACGGTGGTGGCGGTCGAGCTGCCGGGTCTTGGCCTGTCGGAAGCGCCCCGCACTTCCTACACCGGCGTCGACATTTCCGATTATCTGTACAAATTCGCCAAGCGTTTCAGCCCGGACAAACCCTTCTATCTGGTCGCGCACGATATCGGCATCTGGAACAGCTATCCGATGGTCGCGCGTCACCCCGCCGACATCGTCAAGGCCGCTTTTATAGAAGCGACTGTACCCGACGACACGCTCTATTCGCTACCCGCGTTCGTCGCGACCGGTGAGGCACCGGGCTGGCATCATAGCTTTTTCGCAGCCGACGATCAGTTGGCGGACGCGATGGTGAAAGGCAATGAGCGGCTGTTCTTGACGCACTTCATTCGCCATCATGCGAGCAACCAAGCGGTGTTCACCGATGAGCTGATCGATCGCTACGTTCGCTCCTATGCAAAGCCGCAGACGTTCCATCACGCGTTCGAATATTACCGCGCTTTACCTCGATCAATCGTGCAAAATCAGGCGCTGGCAGCGAGCAAGCTGACCATCCCGGTTCTTGCCGTTGGCGGGGGCGGCAATGGCGGCTTCGGCGCCAGTCAGCCGGAAAACATTCGACGCTACGCCACCAACGTCGAGGCGCACGTGCTGCCCGGGTGCGGTCACTGGGTTCCCGAGGAATGCGGACCGGCGCTGGACCCACTGATTACCTCCTTCCTGGCGCGACCATGACGCAGAATGCCAGCATGCCCGGCAATGTATGCGGGATCGATCACATCGGGATTACGAGCGTGACATTTACCTCTGGCAACGCGTACCAATTAGCGCTGATATTTACAGGAGGGCGGCCCCGGCCCAAGCCACTCTAGGCGTTCAAAAAACGGCAGTTTAGTGAACGGATGTCAGCTCGTGGGGAGAGATGCCTGCCAACAAGCGGGCGGCGCAAGCCGCCAGACGGATAGCCCGCTCTGCGCCTTTGTGTCTCCATAATTGGACCGGGCGAACATGCGCATTGCCGCTCTACCAGAGCTTCTACTGCGAGCATCTGCTTTCGTCGGGAGCTGCCGTTCCTGTCGGGCACATCCGATGACCGCTTTGTCCCAGACCCTGCCCATCGCGGCCAACCCTTCGCGTTCGTTCAGCAGTCAATTTCACGCCCCCAGGCCTGGTCCGTCAGCCTTCCCTTTTCCGGATATACAATACTAGTCGTAAGGAGAATGGCGGCTTTCAGCCGGGGATCCTAGGATGCCGCCATTCCGGGTCCTACGGGGGAGCAGACATTTGGCATGACGACATTTGCGTTTCGGTAATGGTCCGCGGGGCAAGCATTATTCGATCTTGGGGTGGCGCGGCGACATGGCTGCCACCGCGCTACCTATCCGATCGCCGCGTCGAAGCGCGGGGCGTGGTCGAAGTCCGCCTTGCCGAAAGGGCGGTCGCGGAACATGTATCCATAGTAGAACTCGCGAAGGCTGCGGTGGTAGTCGCGGATCTGGTCGCGATAGGCGAGTTGCGCTGTAAGGTCAGTCCGCGCCATCCCGGTCAGCAGCGCCTGCACGCCAACCGAAGGCAAAACCCAGCCGAGACTACGCGCGGTTTGATCGCGGGTCTCAAGGCCCTTCCGATAAGTGCGCACCTTGCCCGCCACGCTCTCGTCGCCGACCTGGTGAAAGGCGAAGTACCACTTGTAATGGAACGCGGTGCCCAGAGGCGCGGAATCCGCCCATTGCGGGTGGTTGGCGTAGAAGGCCCGCATCGTGTCCTCGCGCGGGATGTCCCACGCGTGGTTGACCGCCTCGCGCTGGGCAAGGGCGATCTCGGCACCCTGATTCACCGGGATGGCCCGGTTGATCGCGACATGGCCGAGCGTGGGCAGGACCAGCACGAGCACCAGCCAGAGTGCGGCGAGGCTCGCCGCATTGGCGACGCTGCTCCAGAGCAGCCGACCGATGAGGGCACTCAGGCCGATCCAGAACAGCAGGTAGGCAGCGACCACCAGCAGAACGACGAGGATCGCGCCGACCATGACGCCCGAAATGGCCGCCGCAACGGCGAAGGGCATGCCGATCGCCGCGCAGAGTAGGGCAAGACGCAGCAGGGTGCGGCGTCGCCACAAGGCCGCGCCGCCGTGCGGGAGAGCGGCAAGCGTGCGCCAGCGCCCGGCCTCCCGCTCGCCCGAGGTCAGGTCGTGACACAGCGCGATGACAAACAGCGGGGCAAGGAACACGAGCACGAAGGCGAAGTCGAAGCGGCCGGGAAGCGCCAGTTCCGGGTTGAAGGTATCACCATCGTAGATCTGCGCTTCGAGGCCCAGCGCCCGCACGCGCAGGATGTAGGGGGAGACATCGCGCATCCCTAGCGCCGCGAAGGCGAGCGGCGCCGGCGTATCCCAGGTCGGGTGGAAGCTATAGTAGGCGGCGCTGCCCGCATCCTTCTCCTTGTCGACCCAGGCTGCGATGGCGCCGATGTCCTCGGCCTGCGCTGCGGGAATGGCGGCGATGGCGGCGCGCTGGCGGGCGACTTCGGCCATCCCCGCGACCAACGCCGCCGCCGTCAGCACAGCCAGCAGGCCGAGTGCGATCATGGCGAGGCGCTGGCGCAGCATTAGGCGGGCTTCATGCATCCACAAGGTCATCTGCGCTCTCCCAGACGGCCGGTCGCGACGGCAAGCAAGGCTCCGGCAAGCACGAGCCATCCGGAGACCACAACGAGTCCCGGAAGGGCGCTGCCAGCGAGTGTTGCGCCGTCAGGCGCGCGATAGGTGAAGTCGGGCATATTTTCCCAGTTTCCGGCGGCGATGCGCTTACGGCGGTCGGCGTCCGCGTCACTCGCGGTGTCGTTAGAATAAGTGACGCCATCGGCCTGCAGCCGGTTCAGCCGCTGCACGAGATCGTAACGATAGGCTTCCGCCTGTTGGAGGAATCGGCGATGCGCGGCGAAGTCGGTCCCCGCCGCTGCCATCGAAAGCGAACGCAAGGCGATAGCCGGGCTGATTACGCCCACCGCCCGGACATTGGCGTTCTGCGATCCTTGGGCCGCGTAGCTGCCGCCGCTGTAGCGGTCGAACAGGGCCGACGTGATGCGCTCGCCCTCCATGCCGAGCAGGCCCTTGTAGTTGACCGGCAGGTCTTCCACCCTGGCCACGCCATAGCGCTGGAGCACCGATCGCTTGAACGCGGCGAAGTGCGGGTCATCCGGATTGTGGGCATCACCAAGTCGGCGCAAGTCGCGCGCGATCGCCACTTCTGTCTGAAGGTGGTTCTGCAGAGGCACCGCCGCGCTAGCGATATCGGGCGCGACACGCGGGATCAGGACGACGCTCACCGCCCAGATCGCCACGAGCGCCAGCAGCGCGTCGCGGCTGCGGCTGACCAGCGTGGAAACCAGCACGATGACGGTGACCCACAAGAGCAGCCATGCCGCATAGCCCAGCACGATCACGGCCATCGGCAGGATCGGCGCGCCAGACGTTCCCGCCAGCACGACAAGTCCCAGGATTGCGGGCAGTGCCACCAGCAGAGCTACGGTGCCCAGCGCGCGCAGCTTCCCACGCACGATCGCCACGCGCGTCGCGCCCTGCATCATCAGCACACGCAAGGTGCCGCTCTCGGTCTCGCGGGCGATGGCGCCGTAGCCGAGGAAGATCAGCAGCAACGGCGCCACCGTCTGCAGCACGAAGGAAGGCGTCAACTGGCCGAAGCGGACCAGCAGCGAGCTTTGGTTGACGTCGCCGAAGTTGGCGGTGTTCTGACGGTGCCCTTCGAGGAACATCGAATTGCCGGTGAAGGCATCGACGCCCGGATCGAAGGCGGCAAGCGCGCTCAGCGGGCGGAAGATGAACGTGCCGTAGTGGACCATGCGATGCGGATGCCGGGCCGGCTGCGCGTCGAAGGCCTGTTCGGCCTTGTGCTGGTGACGGGCGCGCAAGTCCTCGATCCCGCGCTGGTGCGCCCAGGAACTTGCCCCCGCGACCAGAGTGAGCAGCACTAGCAGCACGCAGGCGATCCCGGCGACGCGGTTGCGGCGCATCAGCCGCAGCTCGTCGCGCGCTATGAGATTAACGGCGTTCATGCCGCCAGCCTCTGCGTGGCGACCGCGAAGCGGGCGTGCAACGCGCGCACGTCGAAGCGGTCCTCGCCCTGCGCCGTCACGTCTTCGACGATGCGCCCGGCTTCGAGGAAGCAGATGCGATCGGCAATGTCGGCAGCGCTCAGCAGGTCATGCGTTACCATCAGCACGGCGGTTCCGCGTGCGCGCACGGCAAGAACCAGCGCGTTAAAATCCGCGGTCGCGCGTGGATCGAGGCCCGAGGTCGGCTCGTCCAGCAGCAACACCGGTACTTCGCGCAGCAGCGCTACCGCAATGGCCACCTTCTGACGCATCCCCTTGGAGAAGGCCCCGAGCCGCTGGTTCCAGGCGCGTTCCTGCAGACCGGCAGCGCCGAAGGCCTCGACGATAGTCGTACGATCCTGCTTCCCGCCGGAAAGCGCCAGCAGGTATTGCGCATTCTCCACGGCCGTCAGGTGTTCATAAAGCGCGACGTTCTCGGGCAGGTAGGCGATCTGGCGTCGGGCTTTGTCGGGCGCGGAGCCGGGATCGATACCGCAGACCGAAACCGTGCCGCCTTGCGCTTTCACGAAGCCCAGCAGAGTCGACAACGTAGTCGATTTACCTGCACCGTTGCCGCCCAACAGGGCGATGACACTGCCTGCGGACACCGAAAGGGAAAGGCCATCCAGAACCTGGTGATCGCCGTAAGTGACAGCGAGGTTCTCGATCAGGATCGGCGGGGACGTCTCAGTCATAGTGTTTCCCGAATATTGCTAAAAAGGTCAGGATGTCTGCGGGTTTCGCGGTCTCCGGCATCACTAATTGATATGATGCAACATATCATTGACGGCGGTCGTTTGTGCTGACAGAAGCCCGGCCCGAACGAGGCGACGCGCTGCCTCGGGACATAGTCATCGTGGGGATCGCATGCTTCGTTTTACCAGGAATCGCCGGCTGCTGGCCGGAACTCTGCCGTTCGTCATGGCGCTGACAACGTCCGGCGGTGCCTTGGCCGAAGAGGCCGGAGCCGAAGGTGACGAACGCAGCGAGGCGATCACTGTAAACGGCGTCCGGCAAGCCTATCGAGGCGACTTCGCAGTGTCGGAAATCCCACAGTCGATTGCCGAGATCGATGCGCAGACGCTGGAGCAGAACGGCATCCAGCGGCTGACCGACGCGCTCGATCTCAATGCCTCAGTCGTGCGGCAGAACACGCTGGGCGGCTTGTGGGATGCGTTTGCGATCCGCGGCTTCGCTGGCGACGAGAATATGCCGACCGGCTATCTCGTCAATGGTTTCAACGGCGGGCGCGGTTTCGGCGGACAGCGTGATGCGGCGGGGATCGAGCGGGTCGAAGTGCTCAAGGGCCCCGCTGCGGCGCTGATCGGGCGAGGCGAGCCGGGCGGCACGATCAACCTCGTGACCAAGCAGGCCGAATTGGGCCGCAGCTTCGGCATGGCTGCGATGCAGTACGGCAGCTGGGACCGGGTACGCGGCGAGGCGGACGTCAACGTCGCGCTGACCGGCGGCCTCACAGTGCGCCTCATCGGTTACGCTGAGGATGGCGATACTTTCCGCGACCATGTCCACCAGTCGCGCTGGGGCTTTCTGCCCTCAGTCGGCCTTACCCTCGGACCGGATACGCGCCTGACTTACGATCTCGAGAAAACCCGTGTCTCGGTTCCGTTCGATCGTGGGATCGTGGTGCTGGACGGCAATTTCGACACGGTGTCGCGCTCCCGCTTCCTTGGCGAGCCGGGGGATGGCGACACCGTCGCCCGCGCCGAATGGCACCAGTTGCGGCTCGACCACCAGTTCAGTGACCGCTGGAGCCTGCTGGTCGGCGGCAGCCTTCGCGATACGCTGCTCACCGGGTTTTCCTCGGATGCGGAGACGGCGGCCGCGCGTCAGGCGCTGTATACCGATGGCCGCTCGCTCTCGCGCCAGCGCCGTTCGCGCCGTTACGATGCACGGCACTATGTGCTGCGCGCGGAACTAGCGGGTGAGTTCGACACCGGTGCGCTGACGCATCGCGTGCTGATCGGTGCGGATTACGACAATTTCGATTACAAGCAGCTGTTCCTGCGCTTCCGCCCGCCAGCCCTGAGCACGAATCCGACGGCGCAGCAGGGCAATGTCATCGACATCCTCGACCCGGTCTACGGCCGCTTCCCGCTGCCCGTCGGCGCGACCATGATGGACCGTACGGACCTCCAGCGTTCGATGGGCGCTTACGTGCAAGACCAGATGGAGGTGACCGACCGGCTGCAGGTCCGCATCGGCGCGCGTTTCGATCACCTGATACTGGAAACCGACAATCGCCTGACCAGCCAGAACAGCCGTCGCAAGCGCAGCCGCTTCAGCCCGCAAGCCGGCGTGGTCTACGAACTGAGCGATCCGGTGACGATCTACGCCGCCTATGGGCAGGGCTTTCGGGCCAATGTCGGCACCGACGTCAACGGGCAGATTTTCGATCCCGAAAACAGCGAATCCTTCGAGGCGGGCGCCAAGCTCAGCCTGCTGGGCGGGATGCTGACAGGGACGCTGTCCGTGTTCCATCTCGCCAAGGCCAATGTGCTGGCGACCGATCCCAGTGCTCCGGGGTTCTCGCTGGCGCTGGGCAAGGCGCGCAGCCGCGGCGCCGAGTTCGACCTTGCGGGGAAGCTACCGGGCCGCGTCGATGTTCTGGTGAGCTACGCCTATGTCGATGCCGAAGCGCGCTCGGCGATGGTGGACCCCAACACCTCGTTCCAGGTGAAGGTCGGCGATGCTCTGGTGAACATTCCGAAGCACAACCTCAATATGCAGATCGCCAAGTCCTTCACTCTGGGGGAGCGCGAGGCGCAGATCGGCGTCGGCATGCAATACGTGGGCAAACGCCGCGGCGAAACGGGCACCGACTTCATGCTGCCCTCGCACAGGCTGTTTCGCTTGTTCGGCAAAATCGACGTCATGGAGCATCTCGAACTCTTCGGTGCGGTGACCAACCTGTTCGACGAGCACTGGTACGCCAACAGCTACTCACCGCTCTGGGTGCAGCCCGGCACACCGCGTACCGGCATCATCGGCCTGCGGGCACGGTTCTGATGGCAGGGGATCAATCAATGCTGAAGCTTGCCGTTCTCGCCGCTACTCTCGCCACCACGACTTCCGCTGCCGCGGCGGCACTGCCGCCGCCCGCCGTCCTGCCGCCCGCGCTGGCATGGTCGGGCGCGAGCGAGAAGCTGATCGTCCATTCCGGCGATCCGTGGATCACCCCGGCCGAGGCCGCACGGTTCCAGACCACGCCGGGTTATGACGAAGTGCGCGACTGGCTCGACAAGCTGGCCAAGGCCTCGCCGCTTATCCGGGTCGAGAGCTTCGGCAAAACCGGCGAAGGCCGCGACCTGCTAATGGTTTACGCCAACAAAGGGGGCATGGGTGAAGGCGGGGCAGGCAAGCCGGTGGTGCTGGTACAGGCCGGCATCCATTCTGGCGAGATCGACGGCAAGGATGCCGGCCTCATGCTGCTGCGCGATATCGCGATGCGCGGCAAGAGCGGCCTGCTGGACAAGGTAGATCTTGTCTTCATTCCGATCCTCAACATTGACGGGCATGAGCGCTCGAGCCCCTGGAACTTCCTCCACGTACGCGGCCCCGAGGCCAAGGGCACCGAGGGGAACGCGCGCAACATCAACCTCAACCGCGATTACGCCAAGCTGGATACGCCCGAAGTGCGCGCGATGGTCGCGCTGCTGCAGCGGCTGGACCCGGCGCTCTACATCGACTGCCACGTCAGCGGGGGCTTCGACATGCAGTATGACGTGACCTACACATATGCAGGCTGGGGCAAGTATGCACGCCACCGCGCTACCGCGCTATGGCTGGAGCAGCGCTTCGGCCCGGCCGTGAAAGCGACGCTGACGCGCGCCGGGCACGAGCCGATCATCTACCCCAGCCCGATCGATACTCGCGATCCGCAGAAGGGTATCCGCTACAGCCCCGAAGGCCCGCGTTATTCGACAGGCTACGGCGACTTCATCGGTGTGCCCACGGTGCTGGTCGAGAACCACATGCTTAAACCCTACCGCCAGCGCGTGCTCGGCACTTATGTGCTGCTGGAAGCCGCACTCAAGCTCGCCGCACAGGACGCGGGACGCATCGCCGATGCCAAGGCGATCGACCGCGCCGAACGCCCCAGGCAGTTGCTCACCCGCTGGGCTCCGGCAAAACAGCCGATCGGCTGGGTGGACAAGTTCAAGGGCGTCGCCTTCGAGACATACCGGTCGGCGGCCACCGGCCGGATGGAGCAGCGCTGGACCGGCAGAAGGATCACTTTCCGCATGCCGATCATCGGGCAGAACCAGGCCGAGGCCGTCTCGCTCCCCGAAGCCTGGCTGATCCCCGCCGCGCAGACCGATGTGATCGAAAAGCTGCGCCTGCATGGCATCGGCTTTGAAACGCTGGCGACCGACCGGGTCCTTCGTGTGGACACGGTGGACCTTCATGACGTGAGGCTGGCCCCGGCCCACGATGGACGCATCCCGGTGACGGCGCGTTTCACGCATGAACAGAGCGAGGCGGCGATCCCGGCAGGCACTGTGCGGGTTGCATCCGATCAACCGCTCGGATTGCTGGCAGCGGCATTGCTGGAGCCGGAGAGCCAGGACAGCTTCCTCGCATGGGGCTTTTTTCCCGAGGTGATTTCGGCTCCCGCAGCGACCGAGGATTTCGTGATTGCACCGATCCTCGATGCACTGCTGGAGTCAGATGCTCAATTGCGGGCGGATTTCGGCAGAAGACTGGCTGCGGACAGTATTTTTGCTGGCAGCTCCAAAGCACGCTTGCAGTGGCTGTCTGATCGCCTTCCTCATCGCGATGGGTTCAGCCGCGTTTATCCAATACAACGGGTGGTTGACTGAAAATGGCAAAATGCGATGACCGCAATGGGCGCGTCTGAGCGGCTTACGCGGCCGATCCTAGTCGGTCGCTCAGCCGCCAATTTCTTTTCCCCAGGTGCAGACCGGTTGCTTTTTCAACTCTGACTGCGGCTTGCCAAAAGCGGTTGGGCGGGCTTGATATCTTAAGAAAAGCGAAGAGCACTTTCATCGCGCGATGCCGAAAATAGCTCAGGCGCAGCCTGTTCGTTCGAGTCCCCTAATAGACAGTTCGAACTTCGTGCCTGATTGACGCAAGGTATTTACCAACCCAAGCGATGTGCGGTGGGCTGCAAGTGTCTCGTCGCATGTACAAGGTTCCTCACCATAGCCAATACCTGGTTTGCACTGAATCGCGGCTACCTGGGCGTCGTCATTAAAGGCCAGGCCGGCAGCGGCGAATTTCTTACACAGCTGCAAGCTCATGGGTAAAACCGTATGACGCGCCCTCGCGTTCAATTGCGGCCTTGAGCAGCTTTTCAGCGGCCTGAAGAGAAGCCCATTTCGATTCTCCATAGCGGCCGGCCACGCGCCATCAGACCGTTGACGGCGGCCTCGACATCGCCACGAGCGACGAACTTCAAATTATGATCCGTGCGCTCAGGCGTGGTATTACACGAAAGTCAGGCAATGGATTCTGGGAATGCCACCGATATTTTTAGACAACTTACGCAAATATTTACCCGCTAGATCATCGAGGCAGCGAACTTCATGGCTGGAGATGTTTCTCCAGCCATGAAGGTTCAACGGGTATTTAAAGCGACAGTCACTGGAGGCTGAAGGAGTCAGTCCATCCCGGATTCCAATCACCTCGCGTGCTTGCTCGGCTTACAATGAGGGGGCATCCCAATCCCATCCATTCCGTCGCATCGTAACGACGATGCATGGGCATGTTCTAAGCCGGGTCACCAGTTCAGATTGACACGCGCATACAGATACCGCCCGTTGAAGCCGAATGGCGAATAGTACGGGAATGCAGTCCCGCCGTTGTTGTAGTTCGCCGCGTTCGTATCGGCCACGCGGTCGGGATAGACGTCGAACAGGTTGTTCACGCCCAGCGCCAGAGTCGATTTGCCGAAGAGGGGCACGTGCGCCTCGGCATCGATGATCACATGCTTGCCGGTTTCCACGTAATCGACGAGCGACGAGGCGGGCTGGGTCACGCTGCCATAGTACGTGGCGCGCACCAGTGCCCCGAAGCCGTCTAGCGACCAATCCGCCTGGCCCGTCACCTTCACGCGCGGGGTGCCCTTTTCAAGCGCCGTGATGCGCTGCTGGCCGAACAGGGCGGGCACGGTGATCGTGCCGGTGCCGATCGGCACGCGGGTGAGGTTCACGTCGTTGACGTTGCCCGCAACGGTCAGGTCAAACGTACCGGCTGCAGTGGCCGGAAGGCGATAATGCGCCACGGCATCGATGCCCTTGGTAGTGGAGCGGATGCCGTTGACGAAGAAGCGTGCCGCCGAGACGCTGAACGGGGCCAGCAACTGGGTGATTGCCGCGCTGGAGTTCACCCCGGTGCCGATGTTGTCCGACAGGGCAAGCTGGTCACGCAGCTTGATGCGGTAGGCATCGACGCTGAGATCGAAGCCGCCCGAGCGGAACACGACGCCGGCCGACAGGTTAAACGACTTCTCCGGATCGAGCGCCTTTCCGCCAAGGGCCGCCGCGACGGGGCTCGTCGCAGGGAACGTGCCGGTATCAACGATCGTCGCCACGCCGCCGACGTTTGCCACCTGCGGCTGGGTCAGCGTGTAGTACGACTGCTGCAGCGAAGGCGCACGGAAGCCCGTGGAAGCGGTGGCGCGAAGAGCGAAGCTGTCGGTCAGATCGTAGCGGGCAGAAACCTTGCCGGTGCCGGTTTCGCCGAAGTCCGAATAGCTCTCGCCGCGCGCCGCCAGTCCGATCAGCAGTTCGCCGAGCTGCGCTTCGAGATCGATGTAACCGCTGACGTTGTCGCGGTGACGGTCGATCGCGTTAGCGGGCGAAAAGCCCTGGAAACCCTGTGCGCCGCTGCCCAAAGCCGTGTTGGCGCCCAGCGGACCGCGCGCCCACGATTCTACCTGGCCTTCCTTGATCTGGAAGCCTTCGTTGCGATACTCCACGCCCCACGCGACGTTGAGCGTGTTGTCGCCGGCGATGTCGAACCGGCGATCGACATCCAGCCCGCCAACTATCTGTTCGTAGATCAGCTTGCCGTCGTAGAAGTCGGTCGGCGAAGCCGCTCCGTACGTCGAATTGATCGAGTTGCGCGTGTGCAAGGTAAGTTCGTTGCGCCCGTAAGACAGGCTGAGATCCACGTTCCAGCCGCTCAATGCGCCCTTAAGGCCGAGCGCGGAATTGATGTCGTCCGACTTTACGTTGATCAGCGGCAGGAAGCCGCTGGGGTATATCGAGGTGACATTGTTGGCATTGTTGGCCAAGCGCGGGAAGGCGGCGCCGGTGCTGTCGCGGTTCTGATATCCGCCGAAGCCGTAGATTGACCAGGTATCGTTCACCGGCACTCCGAAGTTGGCGAACAGGCTGTACTGCTCGACTTCGGGGTCGCCGAAGCGCGAGGTGACACGGGCGGGCGTGACCCGGCGATCCAGGTCGCCGCGGCGCGTGAAGCCGCGATCGAGGTAATCCGCCGAGACGGTAAGGAAGCCGTCCTCGCCCAGCGCAAAGCCCTGCCACACAGATGCGTTCCAGGTCTTGCCGTCATGGCGCTTGTAGCTGGTGCGCGAGGCATCGACCGAGGTTTCGTACTGGCCGTAGCTGAGCGAGGCACCGCCGCCCTCGCGCGCCTCGCGCAGGCGCAGGTTGATGACGCCCGCGATCGCATCCGAACCGTACTGGGCCGAGGCGCCGTCACGCAGCACTTCGACCCGGTCGAGCGCAACGGAAGGGATGGTGTTGAGATCGAAGGCCGACGAACCACGGCCAACCGAACCGTTGGTGTTGAGCAGCGCCGAAGCATGGCCCCGTATACCGTTGATCAGAACCAGCGTCTGGTCAGGCGAGAGGCCGCGCAAGGTCGCGGGGCGGACGGAGTCGGTGCCGTCCACCGCCGCCGAGCGCGGGAAGTCGAGCGAAGGGGTCACGTTGGCCAGCGCCTGTGCCAGTTCGCTGGTACCCTGCGCGCGCAAGGTTGCGTTGGAAAGCACGTCGATAGGCGAAGCGGCTTCGAGGCGGGTCCGGCCGGTGGCGCGCGTGCCTGTTACGATGATTTCGTCGCCTGCTGAGACCGTAGCTTCTTCTGCCGTGGTCTGAGCAAGGACTGTTTGCCCAGAACCCAGGGAAAAGATTGAGGCGGCGGTCAACAGGAGGGAACGGGTTGCCATCATGAGCTTCTTTCTCAACAATTTATCGAAATCGGTTATACTATCATTTTGGTAGACAAAAGCGGCGTTCAGCTTTTCAGCGGTCAGCACTCTATCTAAGTGGCATTTTTATCACACCTTGGAGGCTGCCGGAAAATCATCCCAATGAGGACGAACCAGGCGCGATCTTGGCGATAAGCCTCAAGCTCTCCAGTCTTATAGGAGTTAAGTGCAGCATGCCGTCGTTAGCTCAGCCGAGCGGTACTTCTCAATCACGCGCGGCTTCGATCATCGCCCCGGCTAATCAGAATCGGGGGCGGAAAATCGTCGAGGTCGGAAACCACCGTCGGTTGCGACCTGTTTGACATATGCGAGGTTAAAGTCGGTAGCCTCATGATGGTGGACTATGTCGAGTCCGGGTTCCATGTTCGCTACACCTTCGAGCGCATCGTCACGGTGAAAATCAGCTACTGGTGACTTTCAGCGAGCCAAGCGCAGCCTAGCCAGTCCAGCGTCATCGCCACGCTGCTCGATGTGCTTACCCAACACTGTCATATCTAGGAAACTGGGACCGACAGCTTCCGCTTCCGCTTCAATACGGCTCCGCCCAAATCCAGAAAGGAGACGCCCATTGCTTGAACCTGCCCATCAGCGGCAAACATCTTGCTAATCGGGCCGTTCCACATATGAGTCAGAGCCCAAATACTGCCGGTGCCAACGAGCGTGAGACGATTACTCGCCAGACCATTCGATCCGCGCGCAAGCCGAAAACCGAAGAGGACCTTAGAACGCTCCCGTACCTTCAGCTAAATAGCGGAAGGCAGTTCAGTACGAGGACTATCCGATCGGATTTAGCATTCAGGAAGGCCTGTTTTCAGAGACCACCACATTCACAATTGGCCGTAACGAGCCCGCGATACAGCATTATCATCGGGCAATTAAAAAACTGATTGGCACTAATCGAGATATTTGTAAAAATTATAAATTTTCCATGATGTAGTTAAAGGCAAAAAGAGTCCTGCGCCGTTGATAGCTGAATATTTGTGCCACGATATCCGAATATTGCGGACCTTGGCCTGGAAGAACTTCACCAAACTTTTATGGTCTCGGCGGGGCGAAGCTTTCTAATTGAGGGGAAAAGACCGTAGATCGCCGAGGAGGGGAGCCAGCATGCATCTTTACGAGAATAGCGACACGCTTTTCGACCAACTCCCGGATGGCGCAATGGTAGCACGGCTCGGCACGCGGCTAAGCACAAATTACGCAATCTCGCCGCTGGCGCCCGGGCGCTAGTGGCACTACATTCGCTGTAACACCGGGCGTAGCCAAGCACCCGGCCCTGCAGAGGAGATCGCGGCGACTTGGGTATCGGCGTCAGCCTCAGGAAGCTCAAACTCTGGTGCTTGCTTTTGCTGGCCGCCGTGGCAGCCCATGCCCTTTTGCCAATCGCAGGGCCCGAAGCGCGGGCAACCGGATCCCCGTTCAACCCTTCCACCGTCGATGTCTCGACCTCGCACGCGCGCCGGGTTGACGTCGCACGGGCCGCAGTAACGGATCCGCATCCAGACAGCGGCCTCACTTCAATAACGCTGCCCCTTTCGCCCGCCATACAACCGATCACCGCTGCCCATACGACGAAAGCAAGGTGCGACGGGGTTACGCCCCCGACTGTGCCTGCGCTGCCGAAACAGCACTGCTCGCTCGGTCAGCCCCGCGCCCCTCCTGGCACCTGAACGCCGCAGGATCGGGCTCGCCCGGTCCGGGTTTCCTTGCCGTGCGCGACACAGGTTGCGGCGGTAATGCACGGGATGTTCAATGCCGCATCATTCACCGCTTATCGGAACGGTGGTCGCCGGTCTGGTGATTGCCTTCTTCATGGGGGCTCTCGCCCACCGCTTGCGGGTTTCCCCGATTGCAGGCTACCTGCTGGCCGGGGTCTGCGTCGGGCCCTTCACTCCGGGCTTTGTCGCCCATGCCGGCCTCGCCGCCGAACTGGCCGAGATCGGTGTGATCCTGCTGATGTTCGGCGTCGGCCTACACTTTTCCCTCCGTGATCTGCTGGCGGTAAAACACATCGCCATCCCTGGCGCGCTGGTGCAGATAGTGGCTGCGACCCTGCTGGGCATGGGCATCGGCTATGCGATGGGCTGGGGCCTTCTGGCCGGCTTCGTCTTCGGCCTCGCGCTTTCGGTCGCCAGCACGGTCGTGTTACTGCGCGCCTTGCAGAGCCGTAACCTTGTCGAGACAGAACGCGGGCGTATCGCAGTAGGCTGGCTCATCGTCGAGGATCTTGTCATGGTGCTGGCACTGGTGCTGCTGCCTGCGCTAGCCTCAGGACTGAAGGACGGCAGCGCGGTCGCGGCTCTGCCCTATGCGATTGCCAGCACGCTGCTCAAAGTGGCTGGATTCGTTGCGCTGATGCTGATCGTGGGACGCCGGCTGCTGCCCTGGGCGCTGCATTGGGTCGTCCACACCGGTTCGCGCGAACTGTTTCGGTTGGCCGTGCTTGCAGTGGCGTTGGGCGTCGCCTTCGGAGCAGCCTATGTCTTTGACGTCAGTTTCGCTCTGGGCGCTTTCTTCGCGGGCATGATCCTGGGCGAGACCCAGCTCAGCCGCCGCGCCGCCGAAGAAACCCTACCCTTACGCGATGCCTTCGCGGTGCTGTTTTTCGTCTCTGTGGGTATGCTGTTCGACCCCTCCGTCGTTACCGAACAGCCCCTGCCGCTCCTCGTAACGGTGGCGACGATCGTGCTGGGAAAGTCGCTTGCCGCCTACCTTATCGTCCGCGCTTTCGGGCACCCGAACACCACCGCGCTCACTATTTCGGCCAGCCTTGCCCAGATCGGCGAGTTCTCGTTCATCCTCGCGGGACTTGGTTCGGGTCTGGGCCTGCTGCCCGACGCGGGGCGTGACCTGATCCTGGCCGGGGCGATCATCTCGATCTTCCTCAACCCCTTCATTTTCAACCTTGCGGTAGGTGCCACTGGCGCCGTCAAACAGCAAATGGCGCAGCAGGCCGGGCGAGAAGAGGCTGAGCATGAAAAGCGGCGCGAAGAGCACGTCATTCTTGTCGGTTACGGCCGCGTCGGCAGGCTTGTTGCCGCCGGGCTGCGCGCTACGCCCACCGCCGTCCTCTTGATCGAGGCGCAGCCGGACCTTGCTCGCCGCGCCCAGGCCGACGGGTTCCAGGTAGTCACTGGCAATGCGGTCGAAGCAGCCATACTGGAAGAAGCCGGCATCGCCCGCGCCCACCGCATGGTCATCGCCATCCCCGAAGGCTTCGAGGCCGGGGCCATCGTCGCCCAGGCCAAGACGATGCGGCCCGAACTTTCGGTGATCGCCCGCGCACACAGCGACGAACAGCTCGAACACCTCGTCCAGCACGGCGCCGACAGCGTAGTGCAGGGAGAAAAGGAGATTGCCCGCCAGATGTTGCAACTGATCGGCGCCAGAGCCAGCAAAGTCCCTAAACCCAACCCGCCGGGCCCTGGCGTTGGGAACAAGGCAATCGCGTAATGAAAAATCGCAGAAAACCACCCCCCTGGTTCAAGTGGGCGATCTGGGGAGGCATCATGCTGTCGGTAGCGGTGCCGTCAGCCTGCGTGCTGCACCATGGCACAGTTCCGGGCTATCGATCGGTTACGCTGTTACTGGAATGAAAAATAAGGCTGAAAGAGTCCTCAGCGCCATGAAGCTTCGTTTAGTTGCGGCCCATAAACGGAGCTTTGGCGCGACGTTCTCTAGGCCGTAATCTCGTAAACGCTTAGGCACAGGCGCACAGAGGCGAGTTGAACCAAGCCGAGGAAGTTTTCGGCCAGTTTGTCGTAGCGTGTGGCAAGGCGCTGGAAGTGTGTCAGCTTTGAGAAGAGCTGACCGATCGGCGGTAAGTAAACGGCGGGTTACGGCGAACCCTGCTATTTCAGGATTAGCACGGGACGGCAGCAGGGCGAGCGCCTGCGGGTTGCGAACGCGGCTCGGCTCGCTCAGCCGATCGTTGGCGAGGTAGTCGTAGGTGTTCTCCACCGTAATGCCAGAGACGACGACATCCTTGGCATTGATGGTCAGCGTGGTGCGCCACCGCGCCGAAGTGCAGGCGCGTGTGCGCAACGCCGCTGCCGATCAGGCGCAGGCGGTCGCGGGTGACGACCGGCTTTTCCGCGTAGTCGCCGGGCGCGATGTGGATCGTCATCCACTGCGCCGAGGTGTCGCGCGCGGCGGCGTCCAGCGCGAGTTGAATGGCGGTATAGCAGGGCAGGGCGCTCGCCTCACATGAGGGCTGAACTGCATAGGCATTCGGCGCTGCCTGCGCGTCGGCGGGCAGCAACAGGGCGGCAGCGAAGGCCAGATACTTCATCGCGCGGCGCCGTCGCCTGGCGCGGGCAGGCTGGACAGGAAGCCGTCGATCTCGCCGGCCATCTGCGGCAGCCACGGATCGAACAACCAGAAATCGTGCGGGGCATTGGCGAAGGCGTGGAACCGATGCGGGACTGCGTGGCGCTTTAACGCGGCGATCACCGCATCCTTGCCCTCGGTGAAGCGCGGGATGTCGCTGGACATGATCAGCGTTGGCGGCGATGCCGGGCCGACGTGGGGGGCCGCGCTCGCCTCGCGCCAGCGTGGGCGCGTGTTCGTAGGAGCCGCCCAGCCAGCGGCCGGCGGGGGAGGCGTCGCCGGCGGCATTTTCGAACGACAGGGCCGGCGCGGTGCTGAAATCGAGCACCCCGTCGAGATCGATCAGTGCATTGGCGGTGCGCCCCTTGCCCGGCCCGAACAAGCCGGAAGCGGCGGGTTTCGGCCGTTTTCTCCCATGCACCTATATCGCCGTGCCTGCGCGCGGCTCCCCGGATAAGCACCGTCCCCGGTGATGACACTTCGTCGTTGTCGAAGGTCCTGCTTCGTAGAGAAAGGTTTGCCTGACGGCAAGAAACCGGTGGACAGGGCAAATACAATCCGCCTGAGTCTCCTGATTTTCATCGCGTTACACGGCCCGGTCCAGCTTGCTTCGATCATCCGGTGTTGGCTCGCTGGTCGAATGCGAAGATAATCATGGATGGGTTGTTTTCATGCTGGCGCTAGCTGGAGGTAGGAGGCTTGTTGAACAGTCTGGCGGAAGGATCGGCTCACCGGGACTTCCAATCCATTATGTAAAAGCAGAGATTGTGAAGTGCGCGTTCGGAGCACCTTAATCACCGCTCCGGACGAAACCCAATAACTGCGATGGACTTGCATGCCGCGTGCCCCAAGGTCGCGGATCGCGTCCGATAACCGATATAGGATCAGTGCCTCGCCCAAGCTGGTGTACACGCGAAGATAATGTTGCTCGGCTGCCAATGCGATGACTTCACCTTGCAGCGGTACTGGGATTTTCGACATGAATGGCAGCACCGGCTCTGTTATTGTCGGCGACTGGTACGTGTCTGTTTGAAAGAGATAACCGAAACACGGCATTTTCCATAAATGGAAAAGCACCAGATTGATCAATGGCCATTCGATGTAGCCGTAGATGTGCGTCTTTAGGAAAATTATTGGGTCTAGGTGAATCTGCGGCAACGGACGAGTCATCGGAAGATCCGGGAACATCGCAAGATAGGCGTGCACCCAAAGTTTCAGCGCTCCGTCAGAGGGCAGTGAAGCGACCACCACGCCAATCATCAAGGTACCCGGCAGAGAAACTCCCAACTGACGGAGTGGCTTGGCCAATGCGCGCGTGATCAGATCGTTCGCCCACCATCCGCAAGTCGATAGCCCGATCCAGAAGAATACCGCGTGCTCTTTTGGCCAGGCTACCGTGCGCCCGGCCTGAGGCCACCCGGCAGCAAACCCCAGAAAGATCGGAATGCCGATGAAGTGCACGCACAATTGCTTGAGGTTCAATCCGAAAAGCAAGGGCTCGTTTCCAAGCCACCTCGATCTGATGAACAAGCGGTAATCTGCCATGCCGATTCCCCGAACTGACCGCTGAACGGAAAACAGCGCACCTCAGCAAGTTTCGGCCCGGCTGATCCGTTCGTGCAACGCGAATGACGTTCATGGAGAACCGATCATGCATCAATGACATCGGGGAATTTTGATCGCCTATCGAGCACAGGCGATTGCAGCCGTTAGCAAGGGCTGGCCAAACGTCGTGGTCACACCAGCCCGATCGCTCAAACAAGCGTCGCTCGGGCGGCATCTCCCAATATGTTCGCTTGCCAGGGAACTGATCCGAATAGCCGTGAAAAATCACGATTTTCGGCCGACTTGAGGGTATAGTCATGATCATAAACTGCCGTGTCCTAAGATTGACCACCGCACTGTCGACCGCGCTGCTGGGCTGGACCGCACCAGCGTTGGCGCAAACGGCGCCGAATGAACGAGCGAAGCTGGCCGAACCGCTTGAGGGTGACATCGTCGTGACCGCTCGCAAGCGTGAGGAAAGTCTCCTTAAGACTCCGTTGACGGTCACCGCGATGACCTCCGAAATGCTGGAAGCCAAGGGCATCGTTTCGATGCAGTCACTCGCCAGTTCCACACCTGGGATCAACATCAACAATTCGTCCTCCGGGCACGCCGACCGCTCGTTCCAGCAGATCTCGCTGCGCGGCTTCACGCCCGTCTCGACTACGGCGACGACAACCTCGCTATTCGTCGACGGGGTGCCAGTCTCATCGCCGTCACCCTTCACCTCTATCAGCGATCCCGAGCGGATCGAAATCCTGAAGGGCCCGCAGAGCGCGTACTTTGGCCGAAACACGTTCGCGGGCGCGATCAACTTCGTGAACAAGGTTCCGACCGACGAATGGCATGGGCAGGTCACCGGCATGGTCGGTACGCGTGGCAACTGGCGCCTTCGCGGTTCGATCGAAGGACCGATTTTGGGGGATGCGCTGACCTTCCGCGTCACCGCCGACGGCTTCGACAAGAACGGCTCGTGGCGCAACAACTACGACGGCAGCACACTGGGAGACGAATCGACCCGCAATGCCAGCGCGCTGATCGTAGCCAAGCCCACTGACAGGCTCACCATCAAAGCCTTCGCAATGTGGACGAAGGACGAGGACGGGGCTTCGGCCCAGACGCGCATCGTTGCCAAGGATATTACCACGCCAGGCGGCACTGTTGTCTACAAGAACCAGTCCAACTGCGCCACGGCCGCCGGCCGTCCGTTCATCTGCGGCACCACACCCGGCTTGATTAACCCGGTCGGCGCAAATACCGCCTTCACCAGCAAGCTGCAGGACTGGCTCGCCAACCCTGCCGGCCGCCTTATCTCGGCGGACGACACGGTCGAGCACTACGGCCTGCTGCGCTACACTACCCATGCCCACCTGACCGCGGACTATGAAGTGAACGACAATCTGTCGGTTTCGCTGCTTGGCGGGCGCAACAAGGAAAAATGGACCACGCTCGTCGATCTTGACGGTTTCAATTCTTCGGCATTCACCGGCGCTAGCTATTACAATGGCGCCTATTACGACTTCCCCTACCTGATTGAACGCAAAACGAGTGATTGGTCGGGTGAAGGCCGGTTGAACTACGAGTTCGGCGCTGCGCACGGCGTGGTCGGGGTCAGCTATCTCGAAGCGACGACGCAGACCGGAAGCGGGACGCCGATCTATGGCGGCCGCCCAGGGACCACTGGGAAGAACGGCAACAAGACCTATGGCGTCTTCGGCGGCTTGACTTACGACTTCACCGACCAGTTCTCGGTAAGCGTCGAGGGACGGTACCAGGTCGATAACATCGCAGTCTTTGCCGGCCCGAACGGCCAGAGGGTACAAGGCTCGACCTATATCCCTGCCGGTTTCTATATGGCCAACAGCAAGCTGGTGGGGGGCAAGTTCAAGAACTTCACGCCCCGCGTGATCGCCAATTTCCAGATCGACCCGGACCTGATGGTTTATGCGTCTTATTCGAGGGGCGTGAACCCCTCGCAGTTCAACAGCTTCATGATTGCCGCTACCACTACGGCCTCGCAGCAGACGGCGGCGGCGGCGCTGGGTATTCCATTGACCGTTGATCCCGAAGAACTGACAAACTACGAGGCGGGCGTCAAAGGCAAGGCCCTCGGCGGTTTGCTGACCTACACAGCGGCCGTTTATTATGCTCAGTGGAAGAAGCAGATCACCGCCTACAGCTTCATCCTCGACGGCACGCTGTTCAGCGGCGTGAACAATTCCGGCGCAACCGACCTTTACGGTGCTGAGTTCGAGACACACTGGAGGATTTCTGACCTCGTCCGCATAGATGCTTCTGGCGCCTATACCGGGACTGACATCAAGAAGTTCGTCAGTCCGTCCGTCAGCGCCTATTCAGGCATCACGAATTTCGACGGCAAGGAGATGGCGCGTACCTCGAAGTGGTCGGCCAACGTCGGGGCCCAACTGGGCGGCGACATTCGTAGCCTCGAAGATGCCGCCTGGTTCGCGCGGGCCGACTATAGCTTTAAGTCGGGTGTCTGGGCAGACCAGGCGAACATAGTGAAGACGCAGGATCGCCACCTGGTGAACCTGCGGACGGGCTTCTCGAAGGGCAAGGCCTCGCTTGAGCTGTTCGTGAACAACGTCTTCAACAACAAGGGCTATACCAGCATCGACGACAACTGGGCCATCTCTCCGACCGAGAGCTTTGCCGTTTATAATGCCGTGCTGGTCGGCCTGCCCGAACTACGGACGGCAGGCGTGCAGGTAAAGCTGGCCTTCTAACGACGTACTCCCCCGGGCGGCGGCGCCGCCCGGGGTGTGTTTCACCGAACATTCGCGACTGGATACACACCATTATGCTCACTCGTCGTACGTTACTTGGCACCGGGGGGCTCGGCGTCGCTGCACTTGCCTTGCCGCGCATGACATTCGCCGCTGAGAAGGCCGATGTCGTCATCATCGGGGCGGGGCTTTCGGGACTCCATTCGGCCGAACTGCTTCGCGAACTCGGCATGAGCGTCATTCTGCTGGAGGCGAACGAGCGCATCGGCGGGCGCGTCCAAACCGTGCAAACGGTCGATGGCGCGATAGATGTTGGCGCCAGCCAGATCGGTCGCAGCTATGCCCGCGTGCTCGACGCCTGCCAGCGCTACGATCTCAAGCTAATATCCGAAGACCGGGATCTGCTTTCTTTCGGCGGATATATCAAAGGCGCCTGGGTGGATCCCAAGGCGTGGGATGCGAACCCGCTGAACAGGACCGTGGGCGACGAGCGCAAAATTAACCCGATCCTGATGGGCCAGGCAGTGACCGCGAAGTTCAATCCGCTTAAAGAAGTGGACGATTGGCTCGACCCAAAGTTTGCGCGCTACGATATCTCGCTTCGCCAACTGATGAAGCGCAACGGCTATTCCGACGCCGCGATCGAACTAGCGAGCTTCTCGGCACCGGGCATCGGCATCGACGAAACCTCGATGCTGCGCATGTGGCAGGAGGAAACGCGCGGCGGGGTGGATCGCCGCAACGGACCACCGCCGCCAATCCGGCACAGCCGCGACCACCCCTTCGGCGAGGCGAACGATCATAACCTGGTGGATGGCCTGGCCTCCACCAACAATATCGTTGGTGGGTGCCAGATGCTGCCACTGGCGATGGGCGCCAAGCTGGGCGAGGCGGTGCGCCTAAACCGCAAAGTCGGTCGGATCGAGATGACTGGCAAAGGCGCAACCGTGACCTGCACGGATGGCAGCGCGGTTTCGGCACGCTTCGTGATTTCAGCAATCCCGTTCTCGGTTCTGCGCAAGGTCGAGATCATCGCCTCGCAGGACAATCGGCTACAGCGCAAGGCGATTGATACGATGCCCTACGCCAACACCGCTCGCATGTACCTGACAGTCGAAAAACCATTCTGGAAGGAAGATGGGTTGCCGCCGTCGTTCTCGACAGATGGCCCGATCGGGATGTTCTGGGCGATCGACAACCATACCGGCGCCGGGCGGCATCGGGCGATGGTGGTTATGGTCGGTCTCGTTGCAAAGGCTATTTCAACGATGTCTTCTGCCGAGGCTGAGGCTTACATCCAGGCCGAGCTGATCCGCATGCGCCCTGCTGCCAAGGGCCTAGTACGCGTAGCGACCTACAAGGATTGGCTGCGGGATCCCAACCAGTTGGGTTGCGGGTTCAGTCTCGCGCCAGGGCAGGTCAACGAATTCGGCCGTACACTCGCGGATCCATGGCAAACACTCCATTTCGCTGGTGAGCATACTCGGCGTCTCGATTTCGGCATGGAATCCGCAATGGAGAGCGGCGAGCGAACCGCCATGGAGATCGCAGCACTTGCGTGAAGCCCCGAGCGCTTGAGAAGTAGAGGATCTCGATCGATTTTCGGCGGCGTCAACATAGTGCCGCGCTCCACTATAATGACTTTAGTCATCCAGTGCTGAGACCCAGGAAAGCGCGCCTTTGCGTATCTTCGATTTAGCGCAAATAGAACCGGTCCTAATTAACGAATTTGCTATTTCCATGTAGCAGCGGCCTCCAAACGTCGGGTAACATCCATTACGCAACTAGGAGTAGTAGGTACGCATGAACGCATCGCCTTCGCGCAACGTGTTCAACCCGATCGGGTCGGTGCACGGCGGTTATGCAGCAACCTTGCTCGACAGCGCTTGCGGCTGCGCGGTGCATTCCAGTCTACCAGTGGGGCAGGGGTACACAACACTGGAACTGAAAGTCGCATACCAGCGCGCACTTGATGAGGCAGCGGGCCCGTTCGTGTGGAAGGCAAGCTGGTGTCGTTGGGGCGTCGTGTCGGCTTTTCCGAGGCGAAGTTGGTCGATGCAAGAGGCAAATTATGCGCGTCGGCTACCTCTACCCTGCTGATCGTTCCAATAGATAGCGGCGATTGATATTCGCGTCGAAGGCAAAAGGAACGGGAATGACATTCTACGGCCAAAACCAATTGATTCGGAATTGGCCTGTGGGGTGCTCGTTTCGCGGGCGACTACCATGGAACCGCGAACGTCCGCTTCAGCCGGAACCTCCCGCCCCCGCATATAATAGCGAACGGCAAGCTTGTTCTATTTCGACGCGATGAACGACGGCGCGAATCGGGCAGCAGATTTTAGCTCGGAAACCACCGAAACTTCCGCGGTTTGCAATGGATTGATGGCCAGCCCAGGGGGAGGGCAAGGGTAGATCAATCAGGAGGCGTGGGGAATGGTGGCCGCTGATACTCGAGCGCGGGGACGCCTGCAGCCGGCGTTCCGACGACGGTGCGGCTGTAAAGGTCCGCAGCGAACGTACTGCGCCCGATTGTCTCGGTAGCGAAATGCAAAACCACAAGGGCGCCCAAACCGAGCCACCATGCCGGATGAACGCGGCCGTAGCGCAGCTTGTCGCGTACAATGCCCGCGAACGGGAAGGCGATCATCCCTATGAAAACCGCAGTGACCATCCAATACATGAGGACGGGGGCGGGCAATAGTCGCCCGAACGCGGGACCCATGATTTGATCTGCCCCCCGCTGAGTGGCCCAGAGACTATGATAGTCTGGACCATGAAAGGGGCATTGAATGCCGAGCAAGAAGCACAAGCCGGAAGAGATCATCGGCAAGCTGCGTGAAGTTGAGATTGTGCTAGCGCAGGGAGCCTCGACTGCCGAGGCATGCCGGCGGATCGCGGTCAGCGAGCAGACCTATTATCGGTGGCGCAAGGAGTATGGCGGCCTGAAGACCGATCAGGCGCGGCGGATGAAGGATCTGGAGAAGGAGAACCAGCGGCTGCGCCGGGCGATCTCGGACCTGACGCTGGACAAGCTGATCCTGCAGGAGGCTGCACGGGGAAACTTCTGAGCCCCGCGCGGCGGCGGCGCTGCATCGATCAGGTACGACGGGATCTGCCAGTCCGGGTATCCGAGCGACGGATATGCCGGGTGCTGGGTCAGCATCGATCGACGCAGCGCAAGATGCCGCGCGGGGCGGATGACGAACAGGCACTGACCGAGGACATCATTGCATTGGCGAAGCAATATGGTCGTTACGGCTACCGCCGGGTCACGGCGTTGCTGTGCCATGCAGGGTGGACGGTGAACCATAAACGTGTCGAGCGGATATGGCGGCGTGAAGGACTGAAAGTCCCGCAGCGCCAGCCAAAGCGCGGGCGTCTATGGCTCAATGACGGATCCTGCATCCGCCTGCGGCCGGAATATCCGGGACATGTATGGGCCTACGACTTCGTCGAAGGGCGCACGCATGATGGCCGCAAGTTCCGCATCCTGACCATCATCGATGAGGCCAGCCGGGAGTGCCTGGCGCTCGTCGTGGCGCGTCGGCTCAGGCATGAGGATGTTCTGGCGGCCTTAGCCGACCTGTTCATCTCGCGCGGCCCTCCGGCACATATACGGTCCGATAATGGCAGCGAATTTATCGCGACCGCCGTCCAGCAATGGCTGGGGCAGATCGGCGTGAAGACGCTCTACATCACGCCGGGATCACCATGGGAGAATGGCTATAACGAAAGCTTCAACGGGTCGCTTCGCGACGAACTGCTCAACGGCGAGATCTTCTACAGCCTCGCCGAAGCCAAGGTGCTGATCGAAGCTTGGCGGCGGCATTACAACACCGTCCGCCCGCATAGCAGTCTGGGATACCGACCACCGGCACCGGAAACGGCGACACCGCCATATCCGGCCTCCGGTTCCGCTTCGCTCCACCTCCGACCGGATATGGCGGCGATGGGCTTAATCCACTAACAAACCAAACGGTCCACTCGGTGGGGGCAGATCAGATTGCTGCCATGCCGCAGATGATTAGGCGCGGGTGCCACTCACGATCTCGCCGTTTGATCACACCGAAGATCAACAGTCCCGCAAACAGAAGAACACTCAAGGGGTTCATTACCAGGAACTGCGCGGGCAAAAAGAAGAAGGGCACTCCAGCCTTTTGCACAGTCCAGACCGTGGTCAGTGTACCTACGGCGACCATCGCAACGGCCCAGCACCCGGCGACCCAGCCCAGCTTACGATGCACCGCGAGAGAACCGGTCGCGGCGAGCGATACCTGGAGCACAAACAACAGGACCCAGCCCATAAACAAGACTGCATGAATGTGCACGTAAAGCGGCGCGTGAAACGTTGATATGCCCATCGCAGCGAAGAACGAGAATGCAGCGACGTTGATTGTAGCCATAACAATGGCGGTAATCGCGTAGAATCTTGTCTCAGCCGCAAAGAATGGCTGCCTTGATGCGACCGATGCCATCACATCTCTCTCCCGCGCACTGTCCCCTGGACTGGCGGCCGCAAGACTACAGTAGTACTTCGGTGGTGGAAAGCGTGCTCTTAGCAAGGCTGCCGGGGATTTCAAAACGAGCGCGTACCGTACGTTTGCGGTGTTGCACGACCTGCCTCTGTCATCGCCCCGCCGCGAGAATGCGTCTAACCACCGACAGACCGGATAACGATTGTGGATGCGCTTTGAAGGGATTTCCCGCCTAGACCAGCAGCTTGTGCGGAAATTAAAGCGCCGAAAAGGCCCAGGCGATGGTGACGCTAGGCGTCATCAACGGGCGTATGAAGGACTATTATGACCTATGGGCGATCCCTCGCGCGATAGAGATCGCGCCGGATGATCTTGATGCAGCTATCCGCGCGACATTCGAACGCCGCGAGACTGCAGTCCCCTCGGAGCGCCCACCGGGTCTCTTGTCCGAAATGAGCGGTGACAGCGCGAAGCAGCGGCAATGGCGAGCCTATGCCGCCTCGCTCGAACTCGAAGATCTCTCGCTTGAGGCCGACATCGATGCTGTATGGGATCTGGTTGGCCCGTAATGTGTCCGATTGACTGGCAAGGGCTAGCACGCAGCTAGATGCCAGCCAATCGGATGACGCTCTGGCACATCTGACTATCATGAGAAAAGCGCAGCGAACTCCGAACCCTGATCTGCCCCCACCGAGTGGACCGTTTGGTTTGTTAGTGGATTAAGCCCATCGCCGCCATATCTGATCTGCCCCCCGCTGAGTGGCCCAGAGACTATGATAGTCTGGACCATGAAAGGGGCATTGAATGCCGAGCAAGAAGCACAAGCCGGAAGAGATCTGAACCGCCCCGGGATTGCCGGAGGCCCGATCTCCTGAGAGAAAGGGTCTACGATGAGCAAGACTACAAACAAGTTTGCGCCTGAGGTTCGTGAGCGAGCGATCCGGATGGTTTTGGATCACGAGGGTGATCATCCTTCCCGCTGGGCGGCAGTCACATCGGTGGCCGAGAAGATCGGCTGCTCCGGCCATACTTTGCTCGAATGGGTAAAGAAGGCCGAGGTGGACAGCGGTAAGCGAGGCGGCGTGCCGACGGAAACTGCCGAGAAGCTAAAAGCTTTGGAGCGCGAGGTTCGCGAACTGCGGCAGGCGAATGAGATCCTTCGCAAGGCGTCGGCATATTTTGCCCATGCGGAGCTCGACCGCCCGTTCAAACGATGATCGATTTTATCGACGAACATCGGGATGCTTATGGGGTCGAGCCGATCTGCCGGGTCCTGCCGATCGCCCCATCAACCTATCATGAGCGTGTCGCCCAGCGCCGGGATCCGGTGCGGCAAACTGCCCGCGTCAAACGCGACAAAGCTCTCAAACCTGAAGTCCTGCGCGTCTTCGCCGAGAACTTCGGGGTGTATGGCGTACGCAAGGTTTGGCGGCAGATGAAGCGCGAAGGTTTCGAGGTGGCGCGCTGCACAGTGGAGCGGCTCATGCGCGATCTGGGCCTGCAGGGGGTGATCCGAGGCAAACCGGTGCGGACCACGATCAGCGACAAGGCGGCATCGTGCCCTCTCGACCAGGTCAATCGCCAGTTCCACGCCCCGGCGCCGAACATGCTCTGGGTTTCCGACTTTACTTATGTCGCAACTTGGGCAGGCTTCGTCTACGTCGCCTTCGTAATCGACGTCTACGCCCGCTACATCGTTGGATGGCGGGTCAGCCGGTCCGCACATGCCAGCTTCGTTCTCGATGCGCTGGAGCAGGCTATCCATGAACGTCGCCCCGTTCACCGAGGCGGGCTCATTCACCATAGCGACCGCGGATCGCAATACGTATCTATTAAGTACACCGAGCGCCTCGCTGAAGCGGGCATCGAACCGTCGGTCGGCAGCGTCGGTGACAGCTACGACAACGCTTTAGCCGAGACAATCAACGGCCTCTACAAAGCTGAGGTAATCCACCGCAGAGGGCCTTGGCGGTCGTTCGAGGCCGTCGAATACGCCACGCTGGAATGGGTCGATTGGTTTAACAACCGGCGGCTCTTGGAGCCCATCGGGAACATCCCGCCGGTCGAAGCCGAGCAACGATATTACGATATGCTGGACGATATCCCAGTGGCAGCTTAATTTAACTAAAATGGCCTCCGGCAGTCCCGGGGCGGTTCAATCATCGGCAAGCTGCGTGAAGTTGAGATTGTGCTAGCGCAGGGAGCCTCGACTGCCGAGGCATGCCGGCGGATCGCGGTCAGCGAGCAGACCTATTATCGGTGGCGCAAGGAGTATGGCGGCCTGAAGACCGATCAGGCGCGGCGGATGAAGGATCTGGAGAAGGAGAACCAGCGGCTTCGCCGTGCGATCTCGGACCTGACGCTGGACAAGCTGATCCTGCAGGAGGCGGCAAAGGGAAACTTCTAAGCCCCGCGCGGCGGCGACGCTGCATTGATCATGTGCGACGAGAGTTTCCGGTATCCGAGCGACGGATATGCCGGGTGCTGGGTCAGCATCGATCGACGCAGCGCAAGATGCCGCGCGGGGCGGATGACGAACAGGCACTGACCGAGGACATCATTGCATTGGCGAAGCAATATGGTCGTTACGGCTACCGCCGGGTCACGGCGTTGCTGTGCCATGCAGGGTGGACGGTGAACCATAAACGTGTCGAGCGGATATGGCGGCGTGAAGGACTGAAAGTCCCGCAGCGCCAGCCAAAGCGCGGGCGTCTATGGCTCAATGACGGATCCTGCATCCGCCTGCGGCCGGAATATCCGGGACATGTATGGGCCTACGACTTCGTCGAAGGGCGCACGCATGATGGCCGCAAGTTCCGCATCCTGACCATCATCGATGAGGCCAGCCGGGAGTGCCTGGCGCTCGTCGTGGCGCGTCGGCTCAGGCATGAGGATGTTCTGGCGGCCTTAGCCGACCTGTTCATCTCGCGCGGCCCTCCGGCACATATACGGTCCGATAATGGCAGCGAATTTATCGCGACCGCCGTCCAGCAATGGCTGGGGCAGATCGGCGTGAAGACGCTCTACATCACGCCGGGATCACCATGGGAGAATGGCTATAACGAAAGCTTCAACGGGTCGCTTCGCGACGAACTGCTCAACGGCGAGATCTTCTACAGCCTCGCCGAAGCCAAGGTGCTGATCGAAGCTTGGCGGCGGCATTACAACACCGTCCGCCCGCATAGCAGTCTGGGATACCGACCACCGGCACCGGAAACGGCGACACCGCCATATCCGGCCTCCGGTTCCGCTTCGCTCCACCTCCGACCGGATATGGCGGCGATGGGCTTAATCCACTAACAAACCAAACGGTCCACTCGGTGGGGGCAGATCACATTCGCGACACCAATCTCTGGACCCGGATCAAGTACATTCCGTTGGCGGGCAACACATATGCCTCGCTCGGCGGGGAATTGCGCCTGCGGCCCGAACTGCGCATCGGCGAGCGCTGGGGTCGCGGCCCGCAGGATGACGACGGCAATTTCCAGCAGCGCACCCGCGTCTGGGCCGATCTCCAGGTCGAGGGCCTGTTCCGCGCCTTCGTGGACCTGGAGCATGCCACCAGCACCGGGCTCGATTCCGTGGTCGCGCCGATCGAGGAGGGCCGGCTGGACTTCAACCAGGCCTTCGTCGAGGCCCATGTGCCGGTCGGTACGGGTCAGGTCACCGCGCGATACGGCCGGCAGGAAATCGGTATCGGCAACCAGACGGTGTTCGACATGCGCGAAGGCGCCAACACCCGCCGCTCGCTGGACCTTCTGCGCGTCATGGGCACGATGGGGCCTTGGGACGGCGGCTTCCTCACCGGCCATGCGGTGCTGGAAAAGCTGGGCACGTTCGATGATGAGACCAACCACGACTACGACCTGACCGGGCTCCACGCCGGGCGCACGTTCGGAGCCGGAACCCATACCGGCCGGGCCGAAATGCTGTTCGTTTCCTCCGACCGTGCCAGCGTGTCCTTCGCCACTGCGCCCGCCGCGCGCGACCGGCGCCGCACGCTCTCGCTGCGCTATGCCGGGAAGGCCGATGCCTGGAGCGTCGATGTGGAAGGCATCCGGCAATGGGGTTCGTTCGGCAACCTCGACATCGATGCCTATTACGTCACCGGCACCATCGCCCACGGCTGGCAGGGCGGGTGGAAGCCCAAGCTGGCGCTGCGCGTCGACGTGGGTTCGGGCGACCGCAATCCCGGCGACGGCAAGGCCGGAACCTACGGCCCGCTGTTCCCCAAGCCGCTCACCTACAACGGCGACCTTGGGCCCCATAACCTGACGATCTTCCAGCCGGTGCTGACGCTCCAGCCGACCGCAAAGCTGACGCTCGACTTCTCGGTGGCAGGGCTGTGGCGCACATCGATCCATGACGGCGTCTATTCGCTTGGCGGGCAAGTGCTGCGCCGCGCCGAAGAAACCGACTCCCGCTTTTTCGGCAAGCGAGCCACAGCGGCCGGGCGCTATGCGCTCAACCCGTACACCACGCTCGGCTTCTACACGATCTACGGCGACGTTTCGGAGAAATTCAAGCCGGGGCGCGACTTGTTCTATGCTGCCGCCTACGTGACGTTCCGTCTGTAAAAATGATTTTCGGGCTAGCCCGGGGGTTTGATTACGGTCTTCTCGCTGATCCCGTATAGCGAAGTTTGCGATCGTTGAAGTTCGCCCATAACTATCTCCGCTATGATGAAGACGAATATCCGCCATGACCTGGGGCTGACACCAAGAGCTTATTTGCGCGGCCAATCTGCCCGGAAAACGGGGCAACCTCATCATCAAAACTTGATTCATTCGCTGAAAGAATGATAGCGCTATCTGGTCGCTGAAACATCAGTGCTGGGAGATTGATGTGCCTAAAATGACCCCATTTCTGTCGCTGCTTGCAGCGTCATGTACGCTTCTGGGATGTAATGGAACCAACCCTGAGGCAGACGCCTCGCAGTCCCTTGGAGTCGACCACGCAAAGGCGGACAATTCCAAATACCTTTCGCAGCCTCTGGTAACCGAGATCTACACCGCGGACCCTTCCGCCCACGTGTGGAACGGGAAGATCTACGTCTATCCCAGTCATGACATCGACGGGCCGACGCCCGAGGACGACCTCGGCAGCCACTTTGAAATGCGCGACTATCGCATCATGTCGATGGACAGGATCGGCGGGAAGGTGACGCTTGGGCCGGTAGCGCTTGATGTCAAGGATGTCCCTTGGGCGGAAAAGCAGATGTGGGCGCCCGACGCGGCCTATCGCGGCGGTACTTATTACCTGTACTTCCCGGCCAAGGACAAGGCCGGGGCGTTTCGCATTGGCGTCGCCACGTCAAAGAGCCCGACCGGGCCGTTCAAGGCGCAGCCGGAGCCGATCAAGGGCAGCTACTCGATCGACCCGGCGGTGTTCACCGACGATGACGGCGAGAGCTACATGTACTTCGGCGGTATCTGGGGCGGCCAGCTCCAGCGCAACATTGGGGGCAAGTACGATCCCAGCGGCTCGAAGACCGACCTTCAAGCCGATGACAAGCCGGCATTGCTGCCGCGTGTCGCGCGCATGAGCAAGGACATGCTGGAATTCGCCGAGGCCCCGCGCGAACTGCGCATCGTGGACGAGAAGGGCAAGCTTCTGCGGGGCGGCGACCACGACCGGCGCTTCTTCGAAGCCTCGTGGATGCACAAGTACAAGGGCAAGTACTACTTCAGCTATTCCACCGGTGACACGCACTTCCTGGCCTACGGGATCGGGGACTCGCCTTATGGGCCGTTCACCTACAAGGGCCGCATCCTCGAGCCGGTCGAAGGCTGGACGACGCATCACTCGATCGTCCAATGGGATGGTCGCTGGTGGTTGTTTTATGCCGACACGCAGCTTTCCGGGCAGACTCGCCTGCGCAACGTGAAGGTGACCGAACTTCATTACAACGCCGATGGGACGATCAAGACGATCAACCCGATGATCCGGCGTTAGAATGACAGGGGCGCCCGCCGGGCGCCCCTGGTTCATTTAAGCAGTTGCAATGAAATGGCCTCGCCCATCGCCTCGTAACCGGCGGGGTTGGGGTGGATCGCATCGCCGCCGTCGTATTCGGGGTTCAGGCGGTCGGGGCGCACGGGATCGCGCATCGCTGCGTCGAAATCGATCACCGCGTCGAAGTGACCGGGCGTGCGGATCCAGGCGTTGATCGCCTGCCGGTCGGCTTCGCTGGCGGCGGTGGGATGATAGTACTCCATGCCCATGAACGGCAGCAGGGTGCCGCCGTAGACCTTGATGCCGTGGGCATGCGCGCGCTCGACAATCTGGCGGTAGGCGGCGGTGACCCCGTCCACCAGCGCGGCGTGAGCATCGGGCGTGGCAGGCGCGTCGCGGGTCAGCATGCCGATATCGTTGATGCCTTCAAGCACGATCAGGTGCGTAACGCCTGGTACCGAGAGCACGTCGCGATCCAAGCGGGCCATCGCGTTCGGTCCCGTGCCGTCGAGCAGCACGCGGTTGCCGCCGATGCCCTGATTTACCACTGCGCGCTTTCCTGAAAGGCGGCGGGCCAGAACGTCGGTCCAGCGATCGTTGCCGTTGGTGGTCGAACCGCGCCCGTCCGTGATCGAATCCCCCAGCGCAATGATTGTACCTGAACTGCAGGCGCGCACCTCAATTCCGGAGAGAATGTACCAGTGGTCGATCCCGGTTGCTGCGGCGAGGTTTGTCTCGGACGCGCGGTCGCCGCTTACCCACCAGGACGTCGCGCGAGAGCCGGGATGGCCGGTCTGCTTTTCGGGCAGCGCGGCGAGGTGCAGCGATATGGCAAGATCGCCAGGCGCGGCAACGGGAATTGAAACCGGATCGGAGAGCCAGTCGGCACCCGGCGGGATGGTTACGCCGGCCCGGCCCTGGAAGCGCAGAGGCACCAGCGATTTCGCGTCGATGGCGGACGCCGCCGGCCCGCTTGCTCTGGCCAGCGTGGCGTTCTCGATCACCAGCGGCGTATCGCCGAAAGCGTTGGAGAAACGGACGCGCAGTTCGCTTCCGGCGATCGAGGAGCGTGCGATCTGGCGCAGCGTGACGTCCCGGAGGGCTGCTGCGGGCAAGCGGTCGTCACCGATCACCGGAAGCTGCGAAGCTCCCCATACGCCGATCCACGGGCATTGAGCGATCACTGGTGCAGCGACGACGGGCAGAGGTGCGCAGAGCGCTAGCGCGGCGGTCAGGGCGGCAAGGGGCAGCATGTTCGGCATGAAAACGATGTCTCCCAAAAAAGAAAGAGCCGGCGCGAAGCCGGCTCAGTGGGGGGGTAGGGAGGGTATTCAGAAATTGGCCCGAAGTCCGACCAGGACCTGACGGCCCGGGTAATAGACCGAATAGGCCGCGTTCGAATATTCGAACGTCGTTCGGATTGGTTCATTGGTGATGTTCAGCACGTCGACCGTCAGGCGCACGCCGTTGTCGAGGAAGGGCAGCTGATAACCGGCCGAAAGGTCGAGTTGGCCTCGTGCATCGGCGCGCAGGTTGGCGCCCTGGATATTATTCTGCGGACCGTTCAGTGCGATCGACTTGTCGTTCCATACGTAGTTCACGCTAACCGACAGGCCGTGGTTCTCGTAGAACCCCTGAAGGTTGTACGAGTACTTCGACACGCCGGTAGCCACCAGACCCGACGACGACGACTGATCAAGGGTCGTGCCGTTGGCCGAGAAGCCGAGGCCCTGGACCAGGAAGTCCAGCGGCTGGACCCAGGTGACTTCAAGGCCCTTGATCTTCAGGCTGGACAAGTTGACCGGGCGGTTCACGGTGATCGCGAGGTCGCTGACTGCCACGCCGTTGGAGGCGGCGCGATTGCGCAGGGCGTCCTGCTGGGTGGACAGCAAGCTGTCGAAGGGAATGTTGAGCGAACCGAAGCTGGCCTGCGTCGTCTGCGTCTCGGTGAAGCCCTGGATATTCTTCATGAAGGCGGAAATGCCGATATATCCGATGCCACCGGTGTAGATTTCACCGCCAATATCAAAGTTATCTGAGGTGTAGGGCGTCAGGTCGGGGTTGCCGGCGCTGGCGACAAGCGCCGAGGGATCGGAGAAGGTGATGCCCGGCAGGATCTGCCCCGCGTCAGGGCGGGTCATCGTCCGCGATGCCGCGGCGCGCAGCTTGATGGAGTCGGTCAGGTCGTAGGTGACGTTGATCGACGGCAGGAAGTTTTCGTAGTTCGACTTCGAAGTGATATCGACGATCGCGGTGCCGACCTGGCTCGGTCCGACAACGAGCTGGCGCGTGTGAGCATAGCGCACGCCTGCGTTGGCGTGCAGGTCGCGACCGAACAATTGGGTCACGCCGTTGAGTTCGAAGTAGGCTCCCCAGACCTGCTCGTCCATGTCGCCGGTAGCGCCGCCTGTGACTGCACCGCGCGCTTCGGGGGCGTTGTCACGGAACGATGCGTAGTTGGTCGCATCCTTCAACGCATTGAAGTTAGGTACGACAAAGGCGTCGTAACCCACGCTGCCACTGGCGAGGTGGCCGAAGTTGTTGACCGGGAAGCTGCGCAGATACTGCGCGATGGCGCTGGTCGGCACAGATCCGGTGGCGCCGGTGCAGCCCGCGCCGCAAACCGAAAGCTGATAGGCAGGGCTGTTGTCGTAAGCGCGAATGGAGCGCTGGGCACGGTCATAGGCCGCACCGATCTTGATGCTGAACTGGTCGTCGCCCAGGGTCGTATCGAAATGCGCGCCCTTGGTTTCGGTGCTGCGGCGTACCAGCGCTATGTTCTGGCGATACCACTGCCAGCCCAGGTTGGGGTTGTTGAGGTCCACGTTAGTGGTGATGAGCGGCTGGTTGCTCGCGCCGCTGTTGTCGTAATAGACGTCCACCCCTGAATTTGGTGCGGTCTGGAACGCAAAGGTCGGCTGCTCACGGAAGAAGCTGCTCTTTGACCAGTTCACGCTGGCTTCGACCTTGACTGTGTCGGAGGGCTGCCACGTCATGCTGGGATTGATGTTCCAGAACTTCGTGGTCTGCTTGAACTGGCTTGCTTCAAGGAAGAACGAGGAGTTCGCGAACGTGCCGCTGGTCACTACGCCGTTGTCGTCCACTGTGAGGTCGATCGGGATCATGCCGCCCGTCGCCTGCGCGCCAGTGCCGGGGCCCGAGTTGCGGACCTGCCAGTTCATGTTCACCTTCGAGAAGTCACGCTTGGAACGTGCCCAGATACCGTCGATGGCGAAGTGCAGTTCGTCGCTGGGGCGCCATTCGAGGGACGCCAGCGCCGAGATGCGCGAACGGTCGCCGGTGGTCAGGCTGTTCCGGCCAAGGCGGGGTAGCAGAGCGGTGCTGAGCTGGCTGCGAGTCAGGCCCGAAGTGGCGACGACATCGACCGGTTGACCCGCGACGAGGCCATGGCCGGCATTGGCTGGCACCCTGGACGCCCAGTTCCAGTTATTGTTGCCTGGATCGGTGCAACCGGTTCCGCACGACAGGTTGCCGTCACCCCACCCCACGGTTTCGAAGCCGTCGACACGGGTCTTGGTTTTCACACCGGCGACGCCGATCAAGATGCCGAACGTGTCGGTCGTGTGGCTGGCAACGAGCGCGCCTCGCGGGCTTACCTTGCCGTTGCTGTCGGTGTACTGGCCCTGCGCGACGACAGTGACATGCGTGCCCTCCTTGTCGAAAGGACGGGCGTTGCGCAGGTTCACGGTGCCGGCGATCCCGCCTTCGAGCGTCGAGGGCGAGGGGCTTTTCTGAAGGTCGAGCCGGGTGAAGAGTTCCGACGGGAAGAAGTCGAGGTCGACTTCGCGGTTGGCGCTTCCGCCGTTCGTGCCGCCGTCCGAGGCGACCTGCAACTGCGAACCGTTGAGCAGCACGCGGGTGAAGCTCGGGCCAAGGCCGCGAATGGCGACCTGCGTGCCTTCGCCGGTAATGTCGCGGTTCAGACGCACGCCGGGCATGCGGTTGAGCGTCTCGGCCAGATTGGTCGCGGGCAGCTTGCCGATATCTTCGGCAAAGATGCTGTCGCCGAACGTCACGGCGTCGCGCTTGGCGTTGGTCGCACTCTGAAGCGAGCCACGGATGCCGGTGACGATGATGTCTTCGGCCGATGCCTGGCCATCACCGACCGCCTGTTCGGCCGCAGGAGCAGGCTCGGTGGCAGCGGCATCCTGAGCCTGTGCGGCAAACCCGATAAAGGGGCTCAGTGCGGCAGCGCCCAGCAGGATCGAACGGACATTCACAAAACTACGTCGCATAATCGATGTACTCCCTCCCAACGTCTGCGGCTGATTCGTTGCAACTCGCAGAATACGCTAAGTTTGCTAGCGCTATCATTTATGCATATTCCTGCGGCCGAATGCCGTCAAGAACAATGATAGCGGTATCTTATTTGTACGTGTAAAGCTTCAGGCGCTGAATTTGCCATTGCCCTGTGCCAAGCCTGACGTGGCGGCCCTGGTGCGTCTGATCTCCGTTGAGCAGGCGCTGCGCCACCCATTTGCCAGTGGCATCGTAATGACCCTCCCAAGCCGAATCGATCCCGGCGAGAGCGGAGGCGTCCGCGCGCGGCTGGAAGGTCACCGTAATGCCTTGTCCCGCGATCAGGTATTCTTCCGGTCCGGTCTGAATGATCATCCCCCCAGCCGCTGCGATGGCGGCGGTCGTGCCAGGCTGTGAGGCATCCGCGCCAGGATTTGCTACCGGCTTCTGGATGTCTGCATAGGCAATGGTAAAGCGATAGGGCCCGACGTCGCGCGTTTCCGGTTCGTATACCAACGTCTCGTCGTAGAGTTGTCGCGGCTTGAAGCCGACCATGCGGTCGGTGCCCTGCGCATCAAGAATGTAGGGTTTCAGCTGCTGGAGAACGCCGTAAGCGTCCTTGAGGCCGCCGGGTTCTTCGTCAACCGAGTCGATGGAGAACGGCCCGAAGCCGATCGCATCGAGTTGGCCGATCGCGTAAAACGCGTTCGCCGCGGCAACCGGATTGCTGGCATTGTGCGCTTCGGGAATGAAGAGCACGTTGTCCGGGCGCTTGTAGCCGTTCACGATGTCCACGAAGTTGGGAAAATAGATATCCGGCGCCAGGAAATCGAGATGAGGACCACCGGCTTTCCACACGTCCAAGAGGTGCGGCAGCGGGCCGCCGCTGGGATACTCGCCGGGAATACGGCCTGGGCGGTTGAGCGCGACGTTGACATACATCGGGATCGGATAGGCGGCCTTGCCCGCTGCCGCGAGCTGGTCTGCGAAGCGGGCGTAGTGCCAAGCCGCAAAGACTTCCGCCGAGGCATCGCCGCCGCCGAAAAGGTCGTCCCACGAACCGCTGGTGCGCGCGCCGCGCTCCAGCCACATCCGGCGCATGCCCGGCACGAGCGCATCCTTGTGCGCGACGAGATAGTTCACCAGTTCGGCCGGAACCGGCTCGCGATAGGCGGCATTGGCGGCGGCGCTATAGTCCCGCGCGACCGGCAACATGCCGATCTCGTTCTCGACCTGCACCATGACGACGGTGTTATCCTTCGAATCCACCGCCTTGAGATGCGCCATGAGCGCGGCATAGGCACGTTGATCCGCCTTGAGCGTGTCAGCGCTGAAGGTCGATAGGATCTCCACGCCCTGTCCGTTGGGAAGCTGCGCGCGCGGGAAGCGCTGCTGGTCGCGCTTCACCCAGGCCGGGACATAAGTGGACATGGAGTTTTTCCACGCAGCGAACCACAGGACCACCAGCTTGAGGTCGTTCGCGCGCGCTGCCTTGATCTGGGAGTCTACCGAGGACCAGTCAAATGTGCCTTCAGTCGGCTCAATAAGTTCCCACGAAACCGGCGTGAGCACTGTATCGAGGTTCATGTCCTTCAGCCGCTTCCAATGCGGTTCCATGTAGGCGGCGCTGGAGGAGGCGGAATTGCTGAGTTCGCCGGCGATCATCAACATCGGTTTGCCATTGACGATAAGCTGCTGCGTATCGCCCTTGGTTTCCAGGCGCGGTGGGTCGGCAAGCGCGGGCGCGGTGAGGCAGAGGCTCGTAGTGAGGGCCGAAACCGCCGTGAGGGTAGTGCGCAAGGTCATGCGTTCTCTCCGAGAAATGCGGTAAGCACGGCGCGCACGCCGGACGTTTCGAGATGGCCCAGATGCGCGGCCACGGCGTCGAGCGCGGCTTCATCGGGGACGGGGCCAAGCACGGCCAGCGCTGCCGCCGCGCGCGCGCGCGGAGTGGCCGCATCGCGCAGGGCGTCGGCGAGCGACTGTGCGGCGGGATCGTCGATGGCCAGGCGTTCGCCCGTGTCGGCCGTGCCCGCCTGCCAGCGTACCCAGGCCGCAATGGCCAGCGCAATGGCGGCGAAGGAACCACCCTTGTCCCGTACTGCGCTCAGCGGCGCCAGCAGGCGCTGTGGCAGCTTTTGTGAACCGTCCATGGCGATCTGGCGGGTACGGTGCTGGAGCGCGCTATTGGCAAAACGCGCCATCAGTTCCTTGCGATAGGCGAGTACATCGAGCCCGGCGGGCGGGTTCAGCGTGGGCACCACTTCATCCCACAACCGCTCGACAAAAAGCAGGCCCTGCGCGGTGCCGACGAATTCGTGCACGAACCGGTCGCCCGCCAGCCCGCCGAGATAGGCGATGGCAGAGTGTGCGCCGTTGAGCAGGCGCAGCTTGGCTTCCTCCCACGGGGCGACGGCATCAGTGAGCTGGACGCCGAGCGCGGCGAAGTCCGGGCGCTCGCCCGCGAAGCTATCCTCGATCACCCATTGCAGGAAGGGTTCGGCCTTGACCATGGCCCGGTCTTCCAGCCCGATCAGGGCGGAGAGATCTGCGATGTCTCCGTCGGTGGTGGCCGGAACGATGCGGTCGACCATGGTGGCGGGGAAGGTGCAGGTCTTGGCGATCCATGCGGCGAGCGTCGGATCGCGCACCTCCGCCATGGCGAGGACCGCGCCTTTCAGCAGCGCGCCATTGTGCGGCAGGTTGTCGCAGGAGAGGATCGAGAGCGGGGCCAGACCTGCCTCGCGCCGCCGCGCCAGCGCCGCGACGAGGAAGCCCGCCGCCGTGCGCGGACGCTCCGGCTCGGCGAGATCGGCGGCGACGTCCGCGTCGTCGGCCATGATCCGGCCGGTCTTGCGGTCAAGGCAATAACCCTTCTCGGTGATCGTCAGGGTTACCAGATGCGTATCGGGCGAAGCCAAGACGGCGATCACCGCCTCCCGGTCTTCCGGGGCAACAAGCACATGCTGCACCGCGCCCATGATCTGCTGGACCTGCCGCTCGCCGTCGCGCACCAACAGAGTGTAGAGGCCGTCCTGCGGTGCCATCTGCTCCCGCACCGAAGCCGAACGCAGCGACACGCCGACCACGCCCCAGCGCAAGTCGCCCGAGGCGAGCGCGGCCTCGAACACGGCTGCCTGGTGCGCGCGGTGGAAGGCACCGATGCCAAGGTGGACCACACCTGGCTTGACCGCCGCGCGGTCATAGGTCGGACGGGCGACCGAGGCCGGAACCTCGCCGAGTGTTTTTGCGGAAAGCCTCACAGCTTGTACGCCGCCTTGACGAGATCGTAGGCGAGCGCCCGGGCAACCTCATGCGCCTCGTCTTCGGGCAGCCGGTGTTCGGCCACGAGTTGCGCCAGCCACGCGCAGTCCATGCGGCGGGCCACGTCGTGCCGCGCCGGGATAGAGAGGAAGGCGCGGGTATCGTCGTTGAAGCCGACGGTGTTGTAGAAACCGCCGGTTTCGGTTGCGCGTTCGCGGAAGCGGCGCATGCCTTCGGGGGAATCGTGGAACCACCAAGGCGGGCCGAGCCGCAGCGAGGGATAGTGCCCGGCAAGCGGCGCCAGTTCGCGCGAGTAGACGTCTTCATCGAGCGTGAAGAGGATCAGAGTCAGGCGCGGGTCGTTGCCATGCCGGTCGAGCAGGGGCTTGAGAGCCTGCACGAATTCGCCCGGCATCGGGATGTCGCCGCCCTTGTCGCGCCCGAAGCGGTCGAGCACGGCCTTGTTGTGGCTGCGGTGGACGGCCGGGTGAAGCTGCATGACCATGCCGTCCTCCACGCTCATTCCCGCCATTTCGGTGAGGAGCTGGGCCCGGAACAGCTCGGCGTCCTGCTTGCTCGCGCCGGAAAGCACGCGGCGGTAGAGGGCCTCGCAGTCCTCGTCCGAAAGATCGGCAGTCAGGGCGCTCGGGTGGCCGTGGTCGGTCGAGGTCGCCCCGGCCTCGCGGAAGCGGGCGCGGTGGAAGCGGTGCGCGGCGAGATAGCCCGCATAAGTTGAGACGTCCTCGCCGGCCATGGCGCCGAATTTTGCGACCTTTTCCGCAAAGCCCGGCGTTTCGGGGTCGACGACCGGATCGGGGCGATAGGCAGTGACGACGCGGCCGTTCCAGTCACTCTCGCGGATCGCGCGGTGATGGGCGAGCGGGTCGAGCGGGCCTTCGGTGGTGGCGATCGCCTCGATATTGAAGCGCTCGAACAGCGCTCGCGGGCGGAAGGCGTCGGTTTTCAACGCGGCGTCGATCACCTCGTAATAATGGTCCGCCGTCGTCTCGTCGAGCAGGACGTCGAGGCCGAAGACTTCGGCAAAGACCCAGTCCAGCCACATGCGGGATGGGGTGCCCCGGAACAGGTGGTAGTGATTGGCGAAGATTTTCCAGATTTTGCGCGGGTCCTGCTCCACCGGGCTGCCGTCGACGCTTGGCACGCCCAGCGATTCCAGCGCCACGCCTTGCGAATAGAGCATGCGGAACACGTAGTGATCCGGCACGATCAGCAGCGAGGCGGGGTCGGTAAAGGGCTCGTCATAGGCGAACCAGGAAGGGTCGGTATGGCCGTGCGGGCTGACGATCGGCAGGTCCTTCACGCCGGCGTACAGCGCGCGCGCGATGGCGCGGGTGCCGGGATCGGCGGGGAACAGGCGGTCGGGATGCAGAACTAGAGGGCGAGTCATGCGGGAGCTTTCTCGCCGGCGGGGTCGGCGATCTGATAACGGGGAAGGATCAGGTGAATGACGGCCAGCGCCACGAGATAGGCACAGGAAGCGACCACGAAGATCGGCTGATAGCTGCCCACGCTTTCAAGGATGGCGCCGGCGAATTTGGCCATGAGCATACCGCCCAGCGCACCGGAAAGTCCGCCGAGGCCGACGACCGATCCGGTCATCCAGCGCGGCATCGTGTCACCGGGGAGCGCATAAAGATTGGCGGAAAAAGCCTGATGTCCGGCGCAGGCGAGGCCCACCAGCGCCACGGCGGTCCATAGACCAGGCGCGCTGGGCGCCATGGCGATGGGCACGGCGCAGAGTGCGGCCAGAAACATAGCCGTCTTACGCGAGCGGTTGATCGTCCAGCCCCGGCCGATGAAGCGCGAGGAGGCCCAGCCGCCCAGCACCGAGCCGACATCGGCCAAAAGGTAGACCGCGATCAAAGGCGGGCCAAAATCCAGCATCTTCACGCCGAACTGCTTGTTGAAGAAATCCGGCAGCCAGAACAGGAAGGTCCACCAGACCGGATCGATCAGGAAGCGGCCCAGCATATAGGCCCAGGTCTGGCGATAGCCGAACAGCGCGCGCCACTTGACCGGGAGCGGCTTCTCTACCGGATCGGCCTCAATCCAGGCCAGTTCTTCGGCGCTGAGGTTCTTCTTGTCGCGCGGGCGGCGGTAGAAGCCGAGCCACGCCGCCAACCACAGGACCGTGAGCAGGCCGGTGAGAATGAAGGCCCAGCGCCAGCCGAATGACAGCGCGATCACCGGGACCACCAGCGGCGTCAGGATCGCGCCGACGTTGGAGCCGGCGTTGAAGATGCCGATGGCGAAGGCGCGCTCGCGCTTGGGGAACCATTCGTTGGTGGCGGCGATGGCTGCGGGGAAGGTCCCCGCTTCGCCGATGGCCAGCGGAATGCGGGCGATCAGCATGCCGTTGGTGGACGTGAACAGCGCGTGGGCCATGTGCCCGACCGTCCAAAGCGTAACGGCCAAGGCATAGCCCGCGCGCGCGCCGAGCCGGTCGATCAGCCGACCGAAAAAGACATAGGCGATGCCGTAGCCCGCCTGGAACCAGATCGCGAGGTCGGCATAGCCGCTCTCGCTCCAGCCGTAGCGGGCCTGGAGTTCGGGCTTGAGCGTCGGCAAGACCAGTCGGTCCACATAGCTCAGCACGACCGCCGCGAAAAGCAGCGCGCAGACGATCCAGCGGATGCGACCCGAGGGTTTCCTCGGGTCGATCGCGGCGTCGGCAAGAGGCATGGCGCCGTTCACCGTGCTCACCAGTTGTACATCGTGCCGTCTTCGAGGCGGTTCACGGGCAGGAAGGCGCGGCTATATTCGTAGCCGGCGGCGAGTTCCTCGTCGATGTCGACCCCCAGGCCGGGCGCTTCGCCCGGGTGCATCATGCCGTTCTCGAACGTGTACGCATGGGGGAATACCGCATCGGTCTCGGGCGTGTGGCGCATGTACTCCTGCACGCCGAAGTTCGGCACCGAGAGGTCGAAGTGCAGCGCCGCAGCCATGCAGACCGGCGAGAGGTCGGTGGCGCCGTGGCAGCCGGTGCGGATCTGGTAGAGATCGGCCAGCGCGGCGATGCGGCGCAAGTGCGTGATGCCGCCCGCGTGAACCACGGTGGCGCGGATATAGTCGATCAGCTGGTTCTGGATCAGGTCCTTGCAGTCCCAGATCGAGTTGAAGATTTCGCCCACCGCCAGCGGTGCGGTGGTGTGCTGGCGGATCAGCCTGAACGCTTCTTGGTTTTCGGCAGGGGTCGCGTCTTCCAGCCAGAATGGGCGATAGGGCTCCAGATCCTTGCCGAGGCGGCCCGCCTCGATCGGGGTGAGGCGGTGGTGAATGTCGTGCAGCAGGTGCACGTCCCAGCCCAGCGCTTCGCGCGCGGCCTTGAATAGTTCAGGCACGACGCGCAGGTACTTCGCGGTGTTCCAGACGTTCTCGGTCGGCAGGTCGGCGTCGGCGGGCTCGTAGAAGTACTTGTCCTTGGAGACGCCGTAGGTGGAGGCCATGCCCGGCACGCCGCACTGCAGGCGGATCGCCTTGTAGCCCTGCTTCTGGTAGTCCAGCGCGACAGCGATGGTGTCCTCGATGCTGGTGCCGTTAGCGTGGCCGTAGACCATCACGCCCTCGCGGCTGGCACCGCCGAGCAGCTGGTAGACCGGAAGGCCGGCGATCTTGCCCTTGATGTCCCAAAGCGCCACGTCGACGGCGGCGATGGCGGTCATCGTCACCGGGCCGCGACGCCAATAGGCGCCTTTGTAAAGGTACTGCCAGACATCCTCGATGCGGTGCGCGTCGCGGCCGATCAGGCAGGGAATTACATGGTCGCTCAGGTAGCTGGCGACCGAGAGTTCGCGGCCGTTGAGCGTGGCATCACCGACGCCGGTGGTGCCGTCGTCGCAGGTAATCTTGAGCGTGACGAAGTTGCGTCCCGGGCAGGTGATGATGACTTTGGCATCGACGATCTTGGGCATTGCGGGAATCCTCAGGCAATTTCGAGGGTGGTGGTCTTGAGATCGGCGCTGCTGGCGCCGACCAGAATATCGAACAGGCCGGGTTCGACGACTTCGCGCATGTCCTCGTTCCAGAGGCTGAAATCGTCGGGGCCGAGCGTGAACTCGATCTTGCGGGTTTCCCCCGGCTTGAGCGTGACCCGGCGGAAGCCGCGCAGTTCCATGACCGGGCGCGTGACGCTGGCGGCTTGGTCGTGGACATAGAGCTGCACCACTTCATCGCCTTCGCGCTGGCCGGTATTGGTCACGTCCACCGAGACCGTCACAGTGCCCGCCGTGCCGATGCGCGGTGCTGAAAGGCTCGGCGCGCCGATGGCGAATGTCGTGTAGCTGAGCCCGAAACCGAACGGATAGAGCGGCGCCGTTTCGGTGAAAAGATAGCCGCGCTTGGCCGAGGGCTTGTGGTTGTAGAAGAAGGGCACCTGCCCGACGTCCTTGACCACGGTGACCGGGAGTTTGGCGCCGGGATTGACGTCCCCGAACAGGGCTTCTGCCATGGCGGTGCCGCCTTCCTGGCCAAGATACCAGCATTCGAGGATCGCGTCGGCCTCGGCGGCCACAGTCGGCCACGAAGGCGGGCGGCCGTTGAGTGCAACGACGACCACCGGCTTGCCGACTGCCTTGAGCGCACGGAAAAGCTGGTTCTGCTCGCCCAGGAGATCGAGGTCGGTGCGGTCGCCGAGGTGGTTTTTCGCGTAACCTTCGCGGCTGGTCTGTTCGGTGTCGCCGATGGCGAGCACCACCACGTCGCTGGTCTTGGCCACCTCTACGGCCTCGGCAATCAGCGCGCGGTTCTTCACCGGGTCGGCCAGCAGCACTTCGTTGGCCGAGCGGTCCTCGCTCCCGGTGATATACACGCCCTGCGCGAAGACGACTTCGGCCTTGCCTGCCACGCGCGCCTTGATGCCTTCGACGAGGTTCACGCTCGAACGCGGTTCCGACGAATAGCCGCCGAGGCGGGTGACATTGGCGTTCGGGCCGATGACCGCGATGCGCTTCTGTGCTCCGGCCGCCAGCGGCAGCACGCCGCTGTTCTTGAGCAGGCAGATCGACTTGCGCGCCGCTTCCAGTGCCAGCGCGCGGGCTTCGGCGTTGGCGGTGAGTTTGGCCGAAGCCCTGGGATCGACCGGCCCGGCTTCGAACATGCCGGCGCCGAACTTGAGCGTCAGCATGTGGCGGCAGGCAGCGTCTACGGCGGAGAGCGGCACCAACCCCTTGCGAACCTGATCGGCCAGGGAGCGGTAGGCCTCCCCGTCGGGCAGGTCGCAATCGACGCCGGCATGAAGCGCAAGCCGTGCGGCACCCTCGATATCGGCGGCGATGTGGTGGAAGCTCGCCAGTTCTCCGATCGCGGCATAGTCGCTGACCACGGCGCCATCGAAGCCCCATTCACCCCGCAGCACGTCGTTCAGCAGCCAGCGGTTGGCGTGGCTGGGGATGCCGTCGATCTCATTGTACGAGGGCATGACAGCGGCGATGCCGGTGCGGCGAACGACTTCGCGGAACGGCGGAAAGAAGGATTCGTAAAGTTCGCGCTTGCCCAGCGGCGCCGGGGCCACGTTGTTGCCCGCCTCGGGCTGGCCGTGGCCGGTCATGTGCTTGAGCGTAGCGAAGACTTTGCCCTCGGCCAGTTCCTTGCCCGGACCCTGCAGCCCCAGCACGGCGGCAACGCCCATTTCTCCGCAAAGGTACGGGTCTTCCCCGAAGGTTTCCTCGATGCGGCCCCAACGCGGATCGCGCGCGATGTCGACGACCGGGGAGAGTGCCAGAGTTGAGCCGTGGGCGCGGACCTCGCGGCCAATTACGGACTGGACGCGCTCAACCAGTGCGGGATCGAAGCTGCCGGCCATGGCGATGGCCTGCGGGAAACTGGTTGCTTCGGGCGCCATGTAGCCGTGCAGCGATTCCTCGTGGAACAGCACGGGGATACCGAGGCTGGTCCGTTCGCGCGCCCATTTCTGGGTAGCGTTGACGAAGGCGATCGTCTCGGCGGGCTTGCGCCAGCGGCCGGTGACCTCGGTTCCGGTGTTGTTGGCGGTCGCCGCGCCGCCGCGATCGGATGGACGCGCGATCTGCCCTATGCCGTGTGGATAGGCCTTGCTGGCGCGAACCGGGTCGAACGCCCGATCGGCGTCCATCACGTCGCGTTTGCTGGTGGAAAGCGTGACGAGTTGGGCGACTTTCTCGTCCAGGGTCATGCGTGCCATAAGGTCATTGACGCGCAGATCCACGGGCGCCCGTGAGTCCTTGTAAAGCGGCGTGGCCGAACGGGCGGCCACCGGCACGAAGGCGAGCAGCGATACGCTACCGCTCCAACCGAGCAGCGAGCGCCGGGAAATCGTCGAGCGCGAAACACTCCTGCGTATGGTCATGCGACGTCGTCCGTCGATGTCTTACGCATCGTCGTTGTGTATCGGTCGGGTGTGGGGCCGCGTTCCAATTTCCTATACTCCCAATGCCTGTGCCGGCTTGTCTTGCACCGATCCGTCAAACAGCGTTGATCGGCGCGACATATGTGTGATAGCGCTATCTCTCACAACAACAGCAAAGCTTGTCAACCGTATTGGGCAGGCAACTTTGAGAGAGGGATGCGATGAAAAGGCGATTGTCGCGGATCGGCGCGTTGACGGCGGCTGGGCTGGCAGGCTGTATCTTTGCTACCGCAGCGATGCCCGAGATGGCTCGGGCGAACGACGGGTATGATCTGTGGTTGGCGCCTTCGGCCGCAGGAACCGCCGTACCCGACGTTAAAATTCTTTCCGATTCGCCCACGTTGCGAATTGCCGGGGACGAATTGCGGCGTGACCTGAAGGCGTCTGCGCTGCCGGTCGTGCTGGCCAAGGCGGATGATCCTGCCTTGGCATCGCTACGGCTGGCGACAGCTGGCATGGGCACGGAAGGCTACCTCATTCGGCCAGCCACGATTGCCGGACGTCCTTCGCTGCTGGTTACGGGCAGAACCGATACGGCCGTGCTCTATGGCGCTTTCGCGGTAATCAGAGCGCAAAGAACCGGCGCCGATCTTGCGCAGCTAAACGTTGCGTCCGCGCCGAAAGTGAAACTGCGCGTGCTGAACCATTGGGACAACCTCGACGGCAGCGTGGAGCGCGGTTACGCGGGGCAGTCGCTGTGGGATTGGTGGACGCTCCCGGATTTCAAGGACCAGCGCTATACCGACTATGCCCGCGCGAATGCGTCGCTCGGCATAAACGGCGTCGTTCTCAACAACGTCAACGCCAAGCCGGAGAGCTTGAGCGCCGCCTATATCGCCAAGGCTGCGGCACTGGCCGAAGTGTTTCGGCCTTGGGGAATCAAAGTCTACCTTTCGGCGCGCTTTTCCGCGCCGATCGAATTGGGCGGGCTCAAGACGGCCGACCCGCTCGACCCGCAGGTTGCGGCGTGGTGGCAGGCGAAGTCTGCGGAAATCTATCGTGCGATCCCCGATTTCGGAGGCTTCCTTGTCAAGGCGAACAGCGAAGGACAGCCCGGGCCACGCGATTATCACCGAAGCCATGCGGAAGGGGCGAACATGCTTGCTGCCGCCGTCGCGCCGCACGGGGGCGTCGTCATGTGGCGCGCCTTCGTCTACGCCGAGACCGATCCCGATGACCGCGCGAAGCAGGCCTATACCGAGTTTCGCCCGCTCGACGGTAAGTTCGCTGACAATGTGCTGGTACAGGTGAAGAACGGCGCGATCGATTTCCAGCCGCGCGAACCGTTCCATCCGTTGTTTGGCGCCATGCCTCGAACGCCGATGATGTTGGAATTGCAGATCACCAAGGAATATCTCGGGTTTGCCACGCACCTGGCCTACCTGGGCCCGCTATTCACCGAAGTGCTCGATGCCGATACCCGCACCAGGGGCAAGGGTTCGACTGTGGCGAAAGTCGTCGACGGTGCGCTGGACGGCCATGATCTGAGCGGCATGGCAGGGGTGGCCAACATCGGCCGCGACCGTGACTGGTCCGGCTCCACGTTCAACCAGGCGAACTGGTATGCCTTCGGCCGCCTGGCATGGAACCCGGCACTTTCCGCGGACGTGATCGCGCGCGAATGGGCAGAGCAGACCTTCGGCGCCGACCCGCGTGTGGTGGATGCGGCAACTTCGATCATGATGGAATCGCGCGAGGCGCTGGTGGACTACACAGGCCCCCTTGGCCTGGCACACCTGATGGATACCGGACACCATTACGGCCCGGGACCATGGGTGGACGATCTGGCGCGGCCGGAGTGGAATCCGACATATTACCACAAGGCCGATCGAAACGGGATCGGCTTCGACAGGACGCGCACCGGCAGCAACGCCATTGCCCAGTATGCGCCAGCGGTCGCCCGGCGCCTGGCTGATCCGCGCACAACGCCGGAGGAGCAGTTGCTCTGGTTCCATCATCTCCCGTGGGACTGGAAGATGCAGTCCGGGCGTACTCTATGGGAACAGATGGTTAGTCAGTACGACCGGGGTGTAACCACGGTGGAGCGGATGCAGGCGCAGTGGCGCGACGTGAAGGGTCTGGTCGATGAGGAGCGCTGGAACAAAACCGCGGCCTATCTCCAGATCCAAGTGAAAGAAGCGCGCTGGTGGCGCGATGCGAGCCTGGCATACTGGATGTCGGTGAACGGGCTTTCTCTTCCCACCGGCAGCGCTGCACCGGCACACGAGCTTGCGTGGTACAAGGCGCAGCGCTTCCCCTTGGCTCCGGGCCAGGCGCACTAACCCCCGGCGCGTTTCAGCCTCACCGCTTGGGCGGCGGTGAGTCGGATTCGCGCCGGACGAATTCGAAGGGCAGTTGGACGTGTTTCGGGGTGAAGGCGGTCCCTTCGCGGCGGCTGCGAATTTCCTCGGCCAGAAGCTGGACGGCGGTGCGCGACATCTCGGCGATCGGCTGCCGGATCGTGGTCAGTTCGGGCCAGGTAAACATGGCTTGAGGCGCGTCGTCGAACCCGACCACGGTAACGTCGCCCGGCACGTCGAAGCCCAGGCGGTGCGCCACGCTGACGGTCGCCGCCGCCATGTCGTCATTGCTGGCAAAGATCGCGGTCGGCGGGTGGGGGCGCTCAAGCAAGCGGTGCGCAGCCTCGACGCCCGAGCGATAGGTGAACAGCCCCGGGAGTATGAGGTCGTCATCCACCGCAAGTCCGTTGGCGGTCAGCGCATCGAGGTAGCCTTGCAGTCTGCGCGCGCCAGCAGTCTGGTTGGGGTTGCCCATAATAAAGCCAATGCGCGCATGTCCCAGTTCGACGAGATGGCGGGTCATCGCGTTGGCCGCGCTCCGGTCGTCGATGTTCACGCAGGAAATCGCCGTCGACGGCCGGCTTGACGCAACGACGACCGCAGGCGTGCCGCTCTTGAAAAGCTGCTCGTGGATGACTTGGTTGTCGCACAGCGGCGGGGGCAGGATGATCCCGTCCACGCCGCTGTCGATCAGGCGGCGGACAGTGTTGCTCACGTCTTCCTCGTTGTCGCAAAGCTGGACGAGGAGTTGGGCGTTCAATTTGTTGGCCTGGTCGAGACTGCCCACCAGGAACTCATTGAGGTAGCCGGCGCTGGGATTGCTGTAGAGCAGGCCAAGACGCATCTCGTTCGCGGCGGCGAGGTTGCGGGCGGCGGCGCTGGGCGAGTAGTTCAGTTCCTTGATCGCCTTGAGCACGCGCGCGCGCGTCTCCTCCTTTACGCTGGCCTTATCGTTCATAACCCGCGAGACGGTCATGAGGGAGACGCTAGCCAGTTCGGCGACGTCGGCGATGGTCACGGCGGACCGCGATCGCCGGGCAGTGCGCCGCTTGGGCTGGCTCGTCCCCTGTTTCGTCACGCGAGCACATTCTCCCTTTTGCCGCGGCGCGCCCGTTGGAAAATTGCGCCTCGCGACGGCCTATTACAATTTTTCTTCGGTTTCACCAGTCCGGGCTTAGGTAGAAGCTTCTCGGGAGACGGGAAAACGGAGGGTCAAGCCGGATGAACCCGGATTGTCATGCCCAAGCTCATACTGTCTCCGGGTTCGACGACAGTGCCGCCCGCTGCCGCGAAATCCGGTTGGTTGAAAGCGTTCGGCATCTGGCTGGTGGGTTCCAGGCAGATGGAATCTTCGCCCGGCGGCGCGAAGACGTGAAGGAAACGGCTGTCGGACGAGGACAACACCACCCTGCCGTCCCAGGCAGCGGTCCCTTGCCAGCCGAACCAGCAATTGTCGGTCAGGCTTGCGGGATCGGGCACGGCGCCTTGCACAAAAGCGCCAAAGGCATCGGCCGGGGCGGTTGTGCTGGGGATCGTGTCTTCGTTGATCCATACCCCGGATGCGGCAAAGGTCAGCGATGCACCGGGGTCGCGCACGAAGTAAGGGTGTTGGCCAAGGCCGCAGGGCATGGCGCGACCTGAGTGGTTGGTCACCTCCAGCGTCACCTGCAGTGCGCCGTCCTCCAGCACGAAGGTCTGCGTGGCGGACCAGTCCCATGGCCAATGTTCGTCGGCTGAATGCATGCAGGCGAGGATCGCGCGGTCGTTCTCCTGCGTCTTTACCACCCATGGCATGATCCAGCCTAGGCCATGGATCGGATGCTCGAAACCTGCAACGTTGCGGGGCAGGGCATAGTCCTCCCCCGCAAAGCTGAAGCGTCCGCCGGCGATACGGTTGGCGTAAGGGACCAGCGGGAAGCAGGCGGCATCGAGCGGGCTCGCGGTATTCTGCGGCGCCGGGCGCAGGATCGCCCGGCCGTCCACCCAGAACCCGCCGATAGAGCCGCCGAGGTGCGGCAGCAGCGTGGCTTCGCTGCTGCCGGATCGCAGCTGAATCAAGCAGCCATCTCCTCAAGCGTCCGGCCGCGTGTCTCGGTGACCATGGCACGCACGAAGAAGAACGAGAGGAATGCGCTCATCGCGTAGAACCCGTAGGTCAACGGCAGGCCAAGCCCGGCGGCCATCGGGGGGAAACTCACCGAGATCGAGAAGTTGGCGATCCACTGCGCGAAGCCCGATACCGCCAGCGCCGAACCGCGGATCTGGTTGGGGAACATTTCACCCAGCATCACCCACATGACGGGACCCCAGCTCAGGTTGAAGAACACGACGTAGCCGTTGGCCGCGATCAGCGCCACGGTGCCGACGCTGTCCGAAAGGACCAGATGTCCCTCGGTGAAGCTGCCGGTCGCGAAGCAGACGGCCATCGTCCCCAGCGTCACCGCCATGCCCGCCGAGCCGACCAGCAGCAGCGGCTTGCGCCCGAGCTTGTCGATCAGCAGCACCGTGACGAGGCAAGCAAGGATCGACAGCGTGCCGGACAGGATGTTGATCAGCAGCGCGTCGCTTTCGGAAAAGCCGACAGACTGCCACAGCACCGCACCATAGTAGAATACGATGTTGATGCCGACGAGCTGCTGGAACACCGCGATGCCGATACCCGCCCAGACCAGCTTGCGCAGCCGGCCGGTTTTCGGGTCCTTGAGATCGGCGAACCTGGGGCGGTGGTGGTCGCCGGCCAGGCTGGCGCGGATGTCCGCGACCATCGTAGCAGCCGTGGCGGGTCCGAAGATTCGCGTCAGCACCGCTTGCGCCTCGCTTTCGCGACCACGCGCGACAAGAAAGCGCGGGCTTTCCGGGATCATGAACAGCGCGACCAGATAGATGACTGCCGGGATCACTTGCATCCAGAACATCCACCGCCAGGCCGGAAGGCCCAGCCATAGCGGGTCGGTGCTGCTTCCAGCGTGCTTCGCCAGCGCCCAGTTGGCGACGAAGGCACCCGTGAGACCAGTGATGATCATGATCTGCTGGAGGCTCGACAGTCGTCCTCGGATCGAAGCCGGGGTGACTTCGCTGATGTAGACCGGTGCGAGCACGCTGGCGGCCCCGACGCCGATACCGCCAATGAAGCGCGCAATGATGAACAACAGTGAGGACGTCGCAGCGCCCGCGCCCAACGCGCTCACGACGAACAGGGCCGCGCCGATCATCATCACGCTGCGGCGGCCCCAGACGTCGGCCAGACGGCCCGCCACGAAGGCGCCGACCGCGCAGCCAAGCAAGATCGCGCCAACATTGAGGCCAGTGCCCAGTGCGGACAGATCGAAGGCACTTTCCAGGCCATCCTGGGTGCCGTTGATGACGCCGCTGTCGTAGCCGAACATGAAACCGCCGATTGTCGCCACTGCGACGATCATGGCGACGAAGGCCATGTTGACCTTGCCCTCGGGGGCAAAGCCGCCTTGTGCCGTGCCAATATCTACCATGGCCATCCGTTCAATTCCTCTTCCCATGTTATTGTCGTTGCGCGCTTTTTGGTGTGCCTGATTTCAGGTCACGGGATGCCTTGGCAAGATACCTGGAACCCCCACGGAAAAGCTGAACAGGTCTCCGGCGGCAGGTTGCGCAGGGAGTTCATCATCGGACAACCCCTTACGCGCGGTCGTTGCGTATACTGTGGTCAGGTCGGGGCCGCCGAACGCAATCTTGGTGACGTTCGCGACCGGAAATTCGACCCGGCCCAGGAACGTGCCGTCCGGCGCGAAGCGGGCCACGCCCCAGCCGCCGAACAGGCCAACCCAGACGGTGCCAGCGCTATCGACTACCGGGCCGTCCGGGTAGCCCATGCCTTCTGGAATGCGTGCGAACAGACGGGGCGTCTCCGGGTATCCATCGGCCCCCACCGGCGCGGACAGGATCACGCGTTCCAGCGTATCGACGAGGTAGACCGTCCCGCCGTCGGGCGAGAAGGCCGGGCCATTGGTGATGACCATCGGCTCGGGCGAAAGCGCGGTCAACGAGCCTTGGTGCAGGCGATAATAACCACCGCTTGGCGCTTCCTCGGCGTTGTCCATGGTGCCAAGCCAGACCGAGCCGTCCGGATGGACGGCGGCGTCGTTCAGGCGATTGCCGGGCATGTCCTGCTCGACCGCATGGAGCAATGCGAATGCGCCGTCCGCGAAGCGATGCACGCCCGCCTTCGCGCCAACCAGCAAACCGCCGTCTGCCAGCGGGAACACCCAGCCTGGCTCCTCGGGAGCGTCGATGCTCTCACACATCCCGGTCGCCGGATCGAAGCGATGGAGCGTGTGGCCCTTGATGTCGACCAGCCACAAGCACGCCTGGCCGGCGTCCCAGATCGGGCCTTCGCCCAGCGCCGCGCCCAGCCTGCAGGCAACCTGCGGGGTCATCTCAGCGCCAGCCAGCATCGACGAAATACTCGTGTCCGGTGCACATACGTGCATCGTCGGAGGCAAGAAACAGCGCCAGTGCGGCCACGTCGTCGGGCTGGATGCGCGCCTTGAGGCACTGCGCGTCTAGGATTTCCTGCTCGCCCTCGGGGGTGTACCACTTTTCCTGCCGGGGTGTCTGGACGTTGCCGGGGACGATCGCGCAAACGCGGATGTTCCGCTCACCCAGTTCGCGGGCCATGGCGCGGGTCATGCCTTCGATCCCGGCCTTGGCGGTCTGGTAAAGCGTGAGCTGGTCGAGCGCGAGGTGCCAACTGATCGATCCGAAGTTCAGGATCACGCCGCCGCCGGCGCTCTGCATGAAGGGAACGGCCGCCTGCGCTGCGAAAAACAGATGGCGCAGGTTCACCGCCATACGCTCGTCCCAGTACTCCGGAGTCACGTCTTCGATCGCGTGGCGGTCGTCGTTGGCGGCGTTATTGACGAGAATATCGAGGCCGCCCATCGCCTCGTGAGCCGCCGCAATCTGCGTCTTGACGAAATCCAGGTCCTTGAGGTCGCCCGCCACGAAGCGGGGCGTGAAGTCCACAGCTCCGTCCAGGCTGGCTACCAGTGCCTCGGAAGGGGCGGCGGCTATATCGACGAAGAACACATTCGCACCCTGCCGCGCGAAGGCTTCCACGAGCGCGGCGCCGATCCCCGAGCCGCCGCCCGAGACGAACACCCCCTTGCCGGCAAGCGAGGGATAGCGCGCGGTCTGAACGGTGGGAGAAGGGGTCGTGGTGGTCAACATGGCGGTCCTTCGCAAGTCAGATATTCAAGCAACTGCATCGGCCTTGACGGTTCCGGTCAGTCCACGCGCGGCAAGGTTGCGGTAAAGCGCGGCGATGCCGGTTTGCCATGCGGGCGCCTCGCGCGAGGTGGTGACCGTGTTGACGAGCGTACCAAGGCGCTTGCTGGAGATCGTCACCACGTCCCCCACTTTGTGCGTGAAGCCGCGTCCGGGAGCATCGCGGTCCTGCGTCGGCGCAAACAACGTGCCCAGGAACAGCACGCACCCGTCCGGGTACTGGTGCTCCGAGAAGCACTGGCGCAGCAGGTCGAGCGGCGGGCGGCTGATTTCCGACATGCGGCTCTCGCCTTCGAGCAGAAACCCTTCCGGCCCTTCGATGCGCAGCAGAACCTGTGCGTTCTCGACATCAGCGATGGTGTAGCCCTCGTCGAACAGACGCACGAACGGACCCACCGAGCAGCTGGCGTTATTGTCCTTGGCTTTGCCCAGCAGCAACGCCGAGCGGCCTTCGAAATCACGCAGGTTAACGTCGTTGCCAAGCGTCGCGCCGACAGCCTTGCCGCGCGCGTCGGAAAGCACGACGATCTCGGGTTCCGGGTTGTTCCAGTGCGAATCCGAACGCACGCCGATGGCTGCGCCGGCTCCTACCGTGGCAAGCACGGGCGCTTTGGTGAATATCTCAGCGTCAGGCCCGATCGCGACTTCGAGGTACTGCGACCACATGCCATCTTCGATCAGCGCGTCCTTGAGCGCCGCAGCCTCGGGACTGCCGGGCACGACCGAGCGGATCGAGCCGCCAATGCGCTCCTCCAGTCCGCCGCGCACTGCCTGCGCCTTGTCGGCATCGCCGCGTGCGCGCTCTTCGATCACACGTTCCAGCGCCGAGACGGCGAACGTGACGCCCGCTGCCTTCACGCACTGCAGGTCGATAGGGCTGAGCAGTTCGGCGCGCGCCAGCACGTCTTCGGCGGTGCCGAGGGCCTGGCCCGCCGCAGGGTCGAAGGCGCCGCTGTCGACAAGGTCCGCCACGGTCGGCGCAACGCGGCTCATGTCGTACACGATGCCGGCGCTCAACAGTACCGGGGTAGCCCCATCCCCGAGATCGAGGCGGCCAAGAAACAGGCCGTCCATCCAGTCGGCCGGAAGCAGGGAAAGGAGATCAGTCATGTCAGGCATCCATTGTTTTTATGATCGAACAGGTGCGATTTCCGCCCCGGTTGTTGATCTCAGTCCCATCTACATTGACAGGTATATGGGAGCGCTATCACAGCATCGTTCAATGTCAATCCACGCCGCGACGGCTTACCCGCCGCTTCCGTTCGTCAATGGTTGTGGCGCGGCGTTTTCTCGGCAATGCGGCGGTACTTCACGGCCATTTCCATGACCGCGCCGTCCGCCATCTGGCCGGTTTTCTCGCGGAACAGTTCTTCCCACGGGGTATGGCTTTGGGGCACCGGAGGGGCTCTTTCGGTCTTGCGGCGCGCGATCTCGGCCTCGTCCACCAATGCGTCGCAGCTGCCGCTGTTGATGTCGATGCGAATCGTGTCGCCGGTGCGCAGCCACGACAACCCGCCGCCCGCAGCGCTTTCGGGCGAGCAATTGAGGATCGAGGGGCTGTCCGACGTGCCCGATTGCCGCCCATCGCCCAGCGTCGGCAGCCACTGGATGCCTTGTCGTATCAGGGCATCGGGCGGCTGCATGTTGACCACTTCGGCCGAGCCTGGCCAACCCTGCGGCCCTGCGCCGCGCATGACGAGGATGCAGTTCGCGTCGATCTCCAGCGCGGGGTCGTTAATGCGGTGGTGATAGTCCTCGCCGCCCTCGAACACGATCGCGCGCGCCTCGAACCGCCCTTCCTCACCAGGGCGCGAGAGGTAGCGGGCGTGGAAGTCGGCGCTGATGACCGAGGTCTTCATGATGCCGAAATCGAACAGGTTGCCCGCCAGGACCAGGAAGCCCGCCTTTTCGCGCAAGGGCTCCGCGAAGCGGCGGATAACCTCCCGGTCGCGGGCCTCGCGGCCCGTCAGGTTGCCCGCGATGGTCTTGCCGGTGACGGTGAGGCAGTCGCCTGCGAGCACCCCTTCGCCCAGCAGCTCCCACATTACCGAGGGCACGCCGCCCGCGCGGTGGAAGCGTTCGCCGAGGAAGCGGCCGGCGGGCTGCATGTCGACGATCAGCGGCAGGTCGTAGCCATGTTCGGTCCAGTCGGAGGCGTGGATTTCGACGCCCGCGTGGCGCGCCATCGCCATGACGTGCGGCTGTGCGTTACTGGACCCACCGATGGCACTGACGACGCGAATGGCGTTGAGGAAGCTGTCGCGCGTGAGGATTTCCGAGGGGCGCAGGTTCTCGTGCGCCATCTCGACAATGCGGCGGCCGGTCTCGTAGGCCATCTGCCCGCGCTCGCGGTAGGGCGCGGGGATCGCCGCGCAGCCGGGAAGGGAGAGGCCAAGCGCCTCGGCCACCGCGTTCATGGTGGAGGCGGTGCCCATCGTGTTGCAGTGCCCGGCAGAAGGCGCGCTGTCGCAGGCGCGTTGGAGGAACTCCTCCTCGTCGATCTCGCCCGCTGCCAGCTTGCGCCGGCTGCGCCAGATGACGGTGCCGGAGCCGACCAGCTCGCCCTCGTGCCAGCCGTCGAGCATGGGCCCGCCGGACAGGACGATTGCAGGGATGTCGACCGTGGAGGCGGCCATGACCTGCGAGGGTGTGGTCTTGTCGCACCCGGTGGTCAGCACAACGGCGTCGATCGGGTATCCGTAAAGGATCTCGACGAGGCCCATGTATGCGAGGTTGCGGTCGAGCGCGGCGGTCGGCCGGCGGCAGTTTTCGAAGATCGGGTGGACCGGGAACTCCATTGCGATCCCGCCGGCGTCCCGGATCCCGTCGCGCACCCGCTTGGCGAGGTCGAGATGGATCCGGTTGCAGGGGCTGAGGTCGCTGCCCGACTGGGCAATGCCGATGATGGGGCGCCCCGACCGCAGTTCGGCCGGGGTGATGCCGTAGTTCATGAAACGCTCGAGATAGAGCGCCACCATGTCCGACCGTTCGGGATCGGCGAACCAGTCCTGCGAACGGAAGCGGCGCTGCGCTGTCGGCTCGTCCATCATCGTCTCTCCAGTGTGCCCGTCAGGCGAGCTTGAGCACGCCGTCAATGCGGCGCGGGGCTTTCCAGGGATTGGCGTCGTCCAGGCCCTCGGGCAGCAGCGCCGTGGGCATGTTCTGGTAGCAGACCGGGCGCAGGAAACGCTCGATCGCCATGGCGCCGACCGAGGTGGTGCGCCCATCCGAGGTGGAGGGGAACGGCCCGCCGTGGACCATCGCGTGGCATACCTCGACACCGGTCGGCCAGCCGTTGACGAGGATGCGGCCGACCTTGCGCTCCAGCGTCGGCAGCAGCCTGGCCACCAGCGGCTCGTCCTCGGCGTCGAGGATCAGCGTGGCGGTCAGCTGGCCTTCCAGCGCGGCGATTACGCAGGTTGCCTCGTCCATGTCAGCGACGGTGATGACGAGCGAGGAGGAGCCGAACACTTCGGCGCCGAGTGCCGGGTCGGCGAGGAAGTCGGCGGCGGCGGTCTTGAACAGCGCGCCCTGCGCCTGATGCGGCCCCTTGGGTTCGAGCCCCCGCGCAAGCGTGGTGACGGCGCCGTGGCCCGCCAGCGCCTCGACGCCCTGCGCGAAGGCAGAGTGGATGCCCGGTGTCAGCATGTCCTGCGCGGCGCTGGCGCCCATCGTCTCGGCGGCAGAGGCGAGGAAGGTGTCCAGCGCCGGGCCGTCAATCGCGATCACGAGGCCGGGGTTGGTGCAGAACTGGCCCGCGCCCAGCGTCAGCGACTGCACGAAAGCGGCGCCGAGTGCCTCGCCGCGGGCCTCGAGAGCGGCGGGGAACAGGACCACCGGATTGATCGAACTCATCTCGGCATAGACCGGGATCGGCTCGGCGCGGGCGGCGGCGGTGCGCATCAGCGCCGTGCCGCCGGGGCGCGAGCCGGTGAAGCCGACCGCCTTGACGCGGTGGTCGGCGACGAGCGCGGTCCCTGCCTCACGCGTGGCGGGGAGGTAGGAGAACGTGCCCTCGGGCAAGTGGCAGAGCGCCACGGCCCGCTGGACGGCGCGCGCGACGAGTTCGCCGGTTCCGGGATGCGCGGAGTGGCCCTTGACGATGACCGGGCAACCGGCGGCAAAGGCCGAAGCGGTATCGCCGCCCGCCACCGAGAAGGCGAGCGGGAAGTTGCTGGCGCCGAACACGACGACCGGGCCTAGCGCGACCTTGCGCACGCGCAGGTCCGGGCGGGGCAGGGGCGTGCGCTGGGGCAGGGCCGGGTCGATCGTCAGTCCGGCCCAGCTGCCTTCGCGCAGGACTTGCGCGAAGAGGCGCAGCTGGCCGGTGGTCCGGCCACGCTCGCCTTCGAGGCGGGCGCGGGGCAGGCCGGTCTCGGCCATGGCGCGCTCGATCAGCTGGTCGCCGATTTCCATGATCTGGTCGGAGATAGTCTCGAGGAAGACCGCGCGGGTTTCCGGGTTGAGTTCGGCGAAGGGGATCGCCGCCTGGTCGGCCAGCGCGCAGGCGCGCTCGACTTCGGGCAGACCAGCGGTTGTGAAGGCCGGTTCCAGCGTCTCGCCTGTCGCCGGGTTGATGGCACGGTAGCCGGATTCGGTATGAAGTTCGCTGCGGCCGATGAGGATGGCGCCGTTGATCATGTTCTCTCCCCTCGAGTATGGGACTCAGCCCACTTGTGCACTGGAGAACAAATCGCGGCAGGAAATCACCAGCGGGTCTTATCGAAGACTCAGCGGTGGTTGCTACCATCATTCTCCAGAATGATAGCGCTATCCTCAGCCTTCGATACTGTCAATCCACTTGTAGGCGGTGCGCGTCTCCTCATCCCCCAGTCCGCTCGGGGCGGGCCAGAAATGGCAAAATCTACTGCGTAGATCTGGCGAAGAGGCGCTTCCTTGGCGCAGAAACGCTCGATCCCGTTGTGAAGGTTGCGCTTGGGATCAGATCATTCGGGCATCCCCGGATGCAGTCACTTTGGAAGCGTTGATTGCATAACCCAAGTGGCTGGCTCCCAAGGTTTTTCGCATGGAGCCTTGGGCGCCAGTTACGGAACCGTGATCAGCGGCAAAACCGCACCCGTTACTTGAGGTAGATGTCGATCTGTCGGATCGTCCCGGAAAAGCGGCTATCGGCTACGGTGTAATCGGTGTTGACCGGTGTGATCGTATCCATCCCCACGTCAAAGCCTTCGGTGTGCGACATCCAACCTCTGATGGTGCGGCCGATCCTCCCGCTGCCCACCGCCTTGCCGTCGATGCTTATGGTGAGAGTGCCGCCCGCCCCCAACTGCGCCTCGTCCGCCTTGAACGCTGCGGTGACTTTGTGCCGGCCGGCGCCAAGCGCGCTGGCGCTCCGGATGGTGAACTGGTCGGTGCCCACCGCATTGTAATGGAACACCGGCTTGCCCTCCTTGAGGTAGAAGGCATAGCCGCCGAACTGGCCGCCCTGTGTTACCAACACGCCCTTGGCATTCGCGCCGACTTCGACGTCCGCATCGATAGTGAACGACTTGCCGATGGTGTGCGGCGCCGCGTCCTCGTTCAGGCGGCTGAGCGGCGCGCGATAGACGAAGTGGCTGCGATTGCCGCCCAGCGTCGGCCGGCCGGCCGCGCCTTCGCTGTAGTCGTGGATCGGCAGGATATGGTTGGCCGCCGCTTCCTTCCAGAACAGGTCCTGCATTTCCTTGAGCTTGGCCGGATTGCTGGCAGATAGGTCGTGCGCGGTGGTGAAATCCTTGTCCAGGTTGAACAGTGTCCACTTGCGATTGTCTGGCCCAACGCTCAACTTCCGGTCTTCGCCCACACCAACTTCCCAAGCCATGCGCTTGGGCAGGGTGCCGGCCATCCAGCCATCGTGATAGATGCCGAAGTTCTCCATCATCTCGTAAACTTGTGTGCGGCGCTGTGAGGGAGCCTTGGGCGCAGCGAAGCTGTAGGCGAGGCTGATGCCGTCGATCGACTGCTGCTTGATCCCGTCCACCGTGTCGGGGGCCCTGATCCCGGTAGCCTCCAGGATGGTCGGCGCGATATCGCTGACGTGGGCATACTGGGTGCGGAAGCTGCCCCTGTCCTTGATCCGCGCGGGCCAGGAGATGACCATGCCGTTGCGCGTGCCGCCCGCCTGCGAGGCGATCTGCTTCCACCACGGATAGGGGCTGTTCATTGCCCAGGCCCAAGGCGCCGGGAAGTGATTGTAGACGTTGGGCCCGCCGATGTCGTCATAATGCGAGGCGAGTTCAGCGAAGCTCTCCTTGTGACCGGTGATCGCCGACTGTTCGAAGGCGAGGCCATCCAGCCCGCCTTCCGCGCTCGATCCGTTGTCGCCCTCGATGAACACCACCATCGTGTTGTCGAGCTGGCCGCTGTCGCGCAGCGACTGGATGACGCGCCCGGTCTGGAAATCGGAATAGGCGACAGTGGCCGCGTAGGCTTCCATCAGCCGCGCGGAAATCTTCTTGTGCTCGGCATCGAGCGAATCCCACGCCGGCAGCGATTCCGGGCGCGGCGACAGGACCGAGTCCTTGGGGATCAGGCCCATCGCCTTTTGGCGCTTGAAGCTTTCCTCGCGCACCTTGTCCCAGCCCTGGTCGAAACGGCCCTTGTACTTGTCGAGCCATTCCCTGGGTGCCTGATGAGGCGTATGCGCGGCGCCCGGAGCATAATACATGAAGAACGGCTTTTCCGGCGCGGCGGCCTGCTGCGCCTGCAGCCAACCGATGGCGTGGTTGGCGATGTCCTTTTCAAAGTGATAGGTCGGATCGTCAGGCTGTTCGACTGCCTTCTCGTTCTCGACCAGGTTGGGATTCCACAAGGAGGTGTCGGCTGACAGGAAACCGTAGAAGTACTCGAAACCAAGACCCGTGGGCCAGCGGTCGAACGGGCCGGCCGGGCTCATCTCCCATTCGGGCGTGAGGTGGCTCTTGCCCAGCATGGCGGTATTGTACCCGCCCGCCTTGAGCATCTGCGCGATCGTCGCGGCGGTCTTGGGGATGGCGGTGGTGTAACCGTCGTAGCCGGTGGGCAGGTTGGTGACGTTGCCCATGTTCACGTTGTGCGGTTCACGCCCCGTCAGCAGCGAAGCGCGGGTGGGCGAACACAGCGCGGTGGTGTTGAACCGGCTGTAGCGCAGACCCTGCCTGGCCAGCGCTTCGAACGTCGGCGTCGCCACCGGACCGCCGAACGCACTGCTGACACCGTAGCCGACATCATCGGTCAGGATGACCAGCACGTTGGGCGCCCCCTTGGGAGCGGCAGGTTCAGAGGGCCAGCGCGGGGCGTGGGTCGTCTCCACGGTCCGGCCCACGGTATCGCTTATCGCCTGTCCCACTGCCGGCGCGGTGCAGGCCAGCGCGGACGTGGTAAGCAAAACAGCCCACAGGCGCGACGATCTGGTCATGATCACATCCTTCTTGGCATTCGCTCCTCCCACGAAAAAGGCGGGTCTCCGGTGATCGCCATGATGGCGGCCGGAGACCCTCGAGGGGAGGATGGGGGGAATTAGTAGCGGAAGGTCACCTGCGCCTGGACGGTACGCGGCAGGCTTGCAAAGCCGGTCTGGTCTGCCACCACGCCGGCATTGGAGCCGGTGCCGGAACCGCTGTTGGGCGTGTCGTTGCCGCCGATCGCATAGAAGCGGTTGGTCAGGTTCTTGCCGATGAGTTGGAGCTGCCAGTGCTCGTCCGCCGTAGTGAACGAAATCGTCCCGTCCAGCGACACGTAGCGCTTCTGCCGGGTATATGGATTGCCGAAAGCGGTGGCGATGTAGCTGCCGCTGTAGCGGGCATCGAGGCCCATCGCGAACTTGGCCCCGCTTTCGAGGTGCGCTTCGTACGTGGCGCCAAGGTTGCCGGTCCAGTCAGGGGCGTTGGCGGTCGGCTGGCCGCTCAGGTTCTGTCGGTTGGCGGCGGTATCGGTCGCGGCATTAAACGGCCGCGAACTGTCGGTCGCTGCCACGTAGACGAGGTTGCATCCTTCCCCGCGCGTCTGGCCTGCCCAACACGGCGCGCCCGGCGCATCGCCATAACGCGCGCGGTTGTAATTCACGCTGCCATGCAGATCGAACCCGTCGAGCGCGCGGGGGGCGACCTGGAATTCGAACTCGATCCCCTTGGTCCGGGCAGACCCCGCATTGATGGTGGTGAAAGCGAAGATGTCGGACCGGAAGAAGTCGAGCTGCAGGTTGTCGTATTTGTAGTTGTACGCGGTCAGGTTGAGGCGAAGCTGGCGGTCGAGCCAGGTGGTCTTGATGCCCGCTTCGAAACCCTTGGCCTTTTCGGGGTCGAATTCGAAATCGGCCAGACCCGCGCTGGGGCTGTAGATACCCGAGTTGGAGAAGCCGCCGGACTTGTAGGCGGTCTTGTAGGCACCATAGATCGTGATGTCGCTGGTGGGCTTGTAGGTGATGGTGGCTTCGGGCGACCAGTCCTCGAAGTCCTGGTTCGAGCGCAAGGTCACGCCGGGCAGGAAGATGCCCTGCGCCACTCGGATCGGGTGCGAATAGGGTTGGAGGAAGTAGCTGTCCTTGCTTTCAGAGGTATAACGCACGCCGCCGGCTATCTCGACCTTGTCGATCGGGCGCACGATGAATTGGCCGAACATCGCAAAGGTCTGGCCCTTGGTCTGCGAATCCTTGGAATTGGCCAGATAACGCCGGAAGCCCAGCGTCGCCGCGCTGTTCTCAAGCCCGCCCGATGCCGTCCATGCGTTATAGTCGCGCATCGTCGACTGGTAGTAACCGCCGACCATCGCATCCCAGAACCCGCCCAGGCTGGTCTGTGCGCGCACTTCCTGCGAGAAGGCGTGCCAGGTCGAATTCTCGGTCGCGAAGACGCCCGGTGCCCCTGCGCGCGAAACGCTGTCGCCATCGAACTGGAAGGTGTTGCGGTTCCAGTTGTAGTTGGTCACCGACGAGATCGTCAGGTCGTCCATCGCCCACGTCAGGCCAAGGTTGACAGCCCAGGACTTGTATTGATCGCCCTGCTGCCCATTCCGATTGGAATAGGGCAGGCTGGCGGCGATATCGGTAGGCGTGCGGTTCGCCGACGAGGCGAAGCGGCGGCTGCAGGCGATCGCCGGGTTGCTGGCAAGCGCGCCGGTCGGGCAATAGTAGACCACCGATCCGGCGGCGGGGTTATTGTTCTCGTTGATGCCGTAGTTGGCCTTGAGCACGGCGGTAAGCGTATCGGTCGGCTCCCACTTGAGGGTGCCGCGGATGTACGCTTCCTTGGCGCGGCCGTCGCCGGCAGGGCCCGAGGTGTGGACCGTGGTCGTGCCTGGAACTGCCGTCGAAGTACGGTCGATCGTTGGATAGGGCTGGGCCGTGCCGAGCTGCCTGTAGTAACCGTCGAACTGCTTGGAGGCGCGTGCCGCCACGCGAATGCCCAGGGTATCGCTCAGCGGGCTGGAGACGATCGCCTCGCCATAGACCTGCTTGGCGGTGAATTCGTATCCGGTGCGGGCGACGATCTCCAGCTTGTCGCCTGGATCGGCGGTGGTGATCGAAACGACGCCGGCGGTGGCGTTCTTGCCGAAGAACAGCGCCTGCGGGCCCTTGAGGATTTCCAGGCGGCCAAGATCGAAGAAGCCTTCGTTGATCGTGCGGCCTTGCCCGTAATAAGCACCGTCGACGATCACTGCGACCGACTGCTCCAGCCCGATCGAGGTCGTGTTCGAACCAATGCCGCGCAGAACCAGCGTCGCCCCCGAACCCGATGGCGTCCGCCCGATCGAGAATGACGGCGTCTGCGCCGCGACGCGTTCCAGGTTGCTCAGGTCGTACTGCTGCATGCGCTCGGCACTGATCGCGACGACCGAAACCGGCACGTCCTGCGTCGTTTCCTGGCGCTTGCGGGCGGTGACGATGATGTCGCCGATGCCGCCGGTTTCAGCTTCTTGCGCTTGAGTTGCCTGAGCCTGCCCCACCGCAGAATGGCTCAGGCCAATCCCCGCCGTGGCTGCCAAAAGTATGCAACGATACATGGTGCGGCGGCGAATGGGCGCTGCCCGGCTCTGTCGAGGCATGTCATCATCTCCCAGCTATTTTTCTAGGCCGTCCTGCGTGCGGCCAGTAATTAAAACATATGCGTTAATTCGAATAACGCACCTGTTTTAATTGACAGGGTGGTCAATGACTGGTTGGTGAGTGACGCAGGTGCCCGGGACGATATGAAACGCCTGTGCGAAAGGAGAGGCCGGTGCCGCGCGAACTGGAATTCTCGCGAATTTTGTGTACGGAACGCAACGTGACCGAGGCTCCCCTACACTTCGCCGACGAGACTAAGCTTCGCATCATTGCGGCGGCCGAATCGCTTTATGCCCAGCGCTCGATCGAAAGCGTCTCCTTCCGGGAGATCGCGCAGGCGGCGGGTAACCGGAATACCAACGCGGTGCAGTATCACTTCGGCAATCGTGAGGCGCTGGTGCAGGCAATATTTGCGTGGCGCGTCTGGCAGATGGAAGGCCCGCGCGGCGCGGCGATTGCGAAGCTGGAAGAGAACGGGGGGCCGTTCGATCTTCACACCCTCATGCGGATTCTGTGCGAGCCAATCTTGGATCTTACCGATGACGACGGCCGTCACACCTACGCGGCGTTCATGAGTAAGTACCTGCTCCAACAACGGCCCGTCGGCGTGCCGCATGCTGGCGACACACGCCCCGACCTCAATGCTAACCTCAGATGGCTTCTGGACCGTATCAACCGAATGGTGGCGGCAGAGGATCTTTATCTGGGAGATTATCGTATCGCGCTGTCCTATCTTGTTGTTATCAACATGATGGTGCTTTCAGACAACGAGAGTTTGCAGAAACGCGAGCCTGAGCAACTGCGCAATCGCTTCGACGTCGCGCTTGCCATGGCCGTAGCTGGCCTCGAAAGCAGCTGCGGCTGACGGCTGAATATCGCCAAACCAGCTACTTATCGCTGCTCATCCCTGCCGGTAGCTCGATTTGCATCAGGGAACTTATTCATGACAGTCGCTGCCACCATCTTTTCGCAGGCTTACTTTCACGGCACCCGGGCGGATCTGGCGCCCGGAGATCTGATACGCGTTGGCTATGGATCGAATTTCACCGAGGCCGCGCCCTTGTCATGGGTCTATTTCACGAGCACGCTGGATGCAGCGATATGGGGCGCCGAACTGGCGAGAGGCGAGGGTGGGCCAAGAATTTACGTCGTCGAGCCAACCGGTGCGATCGTCGATGACCCGAACCTGACCGACAAGAAGTTCCCCGGCAATCCGACGATGTCCTATCGCTCGCGTGAGCCGTTGCGGATAATTGCCGAGATTACGCGCTGGGAAGGCCACCCGGCGGAGCAGTTGCAGCAGCGGAAGGAGGGCCTTGCGCGGCTCAAAGCGGAAGGAAAAGACATCATCATCGATTGACCGGGTCACAAGGGGATTGAACCTCGTGGCGAGCGGCATCGCCTGTATAGAGGCCGCCCACCCGTGCCATCAGATTGTCGGCCGCGCGTGGCAGGTTCGATGAGGCGTTAGCCGATTCGAGGTGCCTGCGTCTGGCGCCGCGTTTGCTTGAACTTTGGCGGCAATTTCCATAGGCAGCCAACGTTGCGGCAAGCCCCTTTGGCCCTGACGCATCATTTACTGAGGAAGTCTGGTTGCGCCGCCACATTGCAAGCTCTCTGAGTGTGGTGTGGGGACTTGTCGCTTGTGTGAGCGGTGCGCATGCGGCGCAGGTCGACGTGCCTGCGCTGCCCCTGTCCAGCGCGATCAGCATGCTGGGCCGGCAGACGGGCATTGAAATCCTGCTCAATGCCCCCGGTCGTGAGCGCCTACAGACCAGGCCTGTGCAGGGCAGCATGTCTCCGAATGACGCGCTGGAGCGGATGATCCGGGGCCTGGGCCTATCTATCCGCCGTGTGTCTGCCCGCATTTATGTGGTCGTCAAAGCTCCCGACGCACGGCCCGGCAAGTCTCGGGTCAGGCGATTGCCTGTTGCAGAGCCGCAAGACATCCTGGTCTCGGCGCGGCGCCGTCCCGAACGAGACGAGGACGTGCCGCTGCTCGTCACGCATGTCGATGCCGGTGTTCTCAACAATGCTGGTGTGCGGACCATCGCCGACATCGCCCGCCTGACGCCCGGCTTTATCGCGACTGGGCAGACGAGCAGCGCCACTCCGCTGCTGGTCCTGCGCGGCCAGCGGCGATCCATCAGTGACGAAAACCGATTGCCGCTGGTGGTCTATCAAGACGAAGTTCCGCTGCCCAACCAGGCTGCATTGTCGCCGCTCTTCGACGTGGCCGCAGTCGAACTCCTGCGTGGCCCGCAAGGCACCCTGTTCGGAAGAAACGCGACCAGTGGGGCCGTGCTGCTGCGCTCCGTACAGCCGGGGCAAGGCACCCCGTCCTACCTGGAAGCCGAGACGGGCAATTACGGTCTCACCCGGATGGAAGGCGCCATCGAACTGCCTGCAAGCGAGCAGTTCGCGCTCCGGGTGTCCGGTCAGCGCATGCGCCGCAGCGGGTATACCCGGCTTCTGGCCGGCGGCCGAGCAGACGACGCGCATAGCGATGCGGTGCGCGCGGTCCTGCGGTTCGATCCGGAAGGACCGCTGCGATCGACCACCAGCTTTGACATACTGCGAGCCGACGAGATCGGGGCCGCTCTTGTCCTGGCAGGTGTCTATCCTGCGGGCAGCGTCCGAAATGCGCCGAATGCGCCCTACTACGATTGCGGCGCCGGCGCCTGCGACGTCGATAGCTATCAGGACACGCAGCAGGCCATGGGACGGCGCATTTCGCAGTCCAGCCCGGCCTTATCGTTCGAGAGGCGGTTCTGGGGCTTTGGCAATGTCACCGAATATGGCGATGACAGCCTTCTCGTCAGAAATATCGTCGGACTGCGCTCGACGAAAGTGCATTATGAACTCGATGGCGACGGCACGCCGTTGCAGATCTACGATGCCGTCACGACCTCTCACCTGCGGCAGCTGACGGAAGAACTGCAGGTGCAGGGCCGCACTGGAAGCCTGCGCTACATCGCCGGGCTGTTCTATCTCGACAGCGCGCCGAGCGGGCCGGTCATCCAGACGGTGTCGCGCCTGGTTCGCCCGGACAATCCTGCCTCGCACATCGCCAGCTACCAGACTTTTCGCAGCGGTGCGGTATTCGGCCAGATCACCGCGACCCTGGGTGAGGGCTACCTCGCCGATCTTGGTTTACGCTACACGAGCGAGAAGATTGCCGGGTGCTCGCTGCGGTCGATCGAGGCAATGCCGCTGACCACACGGCAATGCCTGGAGGATGGCGGGACCCAGGCGCGGTCGCGATCCGGCCGCCTTACCTGGACCCTGTCGCTGATGCGCAGGCGCGGCGACAGCAGCATCTACCTCACCACGCGCAGGGCGTTTCGGTCCGGCGGATACAACACGCCGGCGCTGGGCGGTACGCTGCGTGCCTACCAGACCTTTCGGCCGGAAACGCTCACCGATCTGGAACTTGGAGCCAAGGGGCGCTGGAATATCGGCGGATTTTCCGGGTCTTATGCCGCCGCTGCCTATGTCGGCCTTTATGACGACGTGCAGCGGGCGCTGTTCCCCGATGTCGATTACGATGAGGACGGCGATCCTGCGACGGACCCGATCACGCTTTACGTCAACAGCGCCCGCGCGCGCGTGGCAGGGCTGGACAGCGATGTATCGCTCAAACTGGGCACGCGAACCCACGCCTCGCTGAGCGCGTCATGGATCGATGCGCGCTATACCCGGCTCGTCGCCCCTGCGACTTTGACCAGCCTTTTGGGGAGCGACCCGCTGCACAATCGCTTTTCCTATACGCCGACTTTCAGCGGCACTGTGGCGCTGTCTCATGAGATCAGCCTGCCCGAACGCTTCGGCACGCTCGAATTACGGGCGGACTATGCCCATGTCAGCAGCGTGCGCTTCACCGAACGGGTCACCGAAAACTTCGCCAAACAGACCGCCTACGGCCTGCTTGGCGGCTCCCTCACGTGGATGCGCCCCGCAGGCCTGCCGCTGGAACTGCAGTTGTGGGGGCGTAACCTGACCAATCGCTTCTACGCGAGCGGCGGCGGCACTCTCAATCCGGCCTATACGGCCGCGACCATCATTCCAGGGGTGCCGCGCACGATCGGGTTTCGTATGCGCTATACCTTCGAGTAGCGCTCTCAGGGCGAGACGAGTTCGGCCCGCGTCGCGCTTTCGTTCTCCACGCGGGCGATCCCTGCCGCCTCCAGGCTTTGCAGGAACCCGCGCGTTACGCCGATACGGAATGTGCCGCTGATCGGGCGGCGGGCGAGCGCCGGGCTGGAAATGATGATCTCCTGCGCGCTGTAGCGGTTGATCTCCGCCACTGCCTGCGCCAGCGGAACCCGGTCGAAATCGACGATACCCTTGCGCCAGGCGAGGCGCCGCTCGACTTCTACGGCGCTGGTGCGATAGCTTTGGCCGTCCCAGACCAGTTCCTGCCCCGGCTGCAAGACGGTCGATTGCGGGGCATATCCATTGACTGCCGGCATGTCGATGCGCACGCGGCCTTCGGCCAAAGTCACATCGACTTGGCCGCCCGTCTCGCGAACCGCGAACTGCGTGCCCAGCGCCGTTACCGTCACTCCGCCTGCAGTCACGACGAACGGTTTGCGCGGGTTCTTGGCGACTTCGAAGAATGCCTCGCCATCGCGAATGGCAGTGCTGCGCCGGGTGTCGCTTTCCGCAATGGTGAGTACGGTTGCGGTATTGGCGGTGATGATCGATCCGTCCGTCATGCGGAACGTGCCCTGTTGGCCCACTCCGGTCGAGATCGCCCGGCTGTCGGCAACGACCAGCGCCGCGCTTCCGGCTTCGCGTTGGCGCTGGAATGCAAGGCCGCCGGCGAGAATTGCCAGCACCGCGCAGGCGGCGATTGCCGGGCGCACCCATGCCCTGCGGCCCCGCCGGTTAGCGAGCGCGCGTTCACGGATCTCGAGAATGCGGGCATCGGCCCGCATGGCGCCCGCACCGTTCCACGAATGCTCCACTTTGGCCCAGGCTATGCGGTTCGCTTCGTCGCGGGCGTGCCAGCTTTCGAAGTCTGCGTAGTCCTGCGCGGTCGCCTTGGGCGAACGGAAGATGCTGAAATAGGCCGCTGCCGTAGCGTCCGGCGAGTCGATCTTTTCCAGCGCATGGGCGTCGAAAGGCTGGCTCATGGCAGATCCCTTGCCGCCAGAAACCGGATCGCCTTCATGATGTGCCGACCGACCGCGCTGTTCGAGATGCCCAGATGCTCCCCGATCGCGTCGTAGGACATTTCCTCGAAGCGGTGGAGGACGAAGGCGTCACGCGTCAGGTCGGGCATTTCCTCGAGCGCGCTGGCAAGCCGGTTCACGTCTTCGCGCCCGCGCAGCACGCGTTCGGGCGTCAGTTCGTCGACGGGGTGCAGGGCTTCCGTCAGTTCATGATGGGCGCCGCGGTGGCGTACGGTGTCGCGGCGGGCACGGTCGGTAAGGACGCTGGCGGCGACCTGGAACAGATAGCCCTCGACGTTGGCGATAGGATCTGCCTGTCCGCGCACGTGCATGCGCACCAATACGTCCTGCACCAGATCGTCGACGTCTGCGGGGACGGCGCGCTTTGCGATATAGCGCCGTAGCGCCGGGACGTGTGACGACAAGTCCGGGGCTTCGAAGCGGGCCTGCTCCTGCTTTTCCGACGATGTCCTGCGCAACGAGAAAATGGACCCGGCCTTCTGTTGGAATACCCGGCCTCTTTAGCGTCCGGCCCTTCGCCGCGTCACCCGGAATATTTTTTCATCGCTGGCGAATGATCTGCGATCGGCTGCGTCTTGCACATATCGGCCTGCGATCAGGGACAGGCCGGAACAACAAGGGGTCATATAAAGACATGAACTGTCGCAGCCTTTCGGCATTGCTTCTCGCATCCTCCGCCCTTGCCATCGCCGCGCCGGTGCAGGCGCAGACGGACACCTCGGCCCAGTCGCTCGACCAGCCCGGCGGCGATATCGTCGTTACCGCCCGCCGCCGCGAGGAAAGCGCCCAGACCGTTCCCGTCTCGGTGACCGCATTCAACTCCGAGATGCTGCGCGAAAAGGCCATCGTCAGCACGCAGGACCTGACGTACACCACGCCGGGTCTGAATGTGGCCCCGCAGACCTCGCGCGATACGCCCAGCATCGTCATTCGCGGCCAGCGCCGCGCCACGGCGGGTGCCTCCGCGCCTTCGGTCGTGACTTACTTTGGCGACGTGCCGCTGCCGAACGAGGGCAGCATCGTGCCCACTTTCGACATCAGTTCGATTCAGGTGCTCAAGGGGCCGCAAGGCACCCTGTTCGGCCGCAACACCACCGGCGGCGCGCTGCTGCTCTACCCGGTTGCGCCCGACTACGACCTGGCAGGCTACGGCCAGATCACGCTGGGTTCGTACAACGAGACGACCTTCGAAGGCGCGGTCAACGTGCCGATCATCGCTGATCGCGTCGCGCTGCGCGTTGCGGGCCAGATCGCTCGCCGCGACGGCTATACCAAGAACCACGGCAACGGCGGCGACCTCGACGATCGCCACAACGACGCCTTCCGCGCCTCGCTGCTGATCGAACCGATCGACGGGCTGAAGAACACCACCGTGTTCGACTGGTATCGCGCGCGCGAAAACGGCACCGGCACGGTGCTCAATGGCGTATACCCGAACCCGGCCGTTCCCGGCGGCGGCACCGCGCGCACGGCAGCCAACCGTCCGTACTTCGATTGCGGCGTTGCCGGCTGCGATATCGACATCGCCTTGGCCCAGCAGCAGGCCGCAGGCGTGCGCGACGTCAGCACCAGCATCGATCCCTATTCCAACCGCACGTTCTGGGGCGTGGCCAACACCACCGAACTGGAAGTGGGCGCGGTCACCTTCAAGAACATCTTCGGCTATCGCAGCAGCAAGGTTGCCGCCGCCCGCGACATGGACGGCACGTACCTGCGCCTTTACGACGGTGTCTCGAACACCGAAGTCGAGCAGTATTCGAACGAGTTCCAGATCCTGGGTTCGCTACTGAATGACCGCCTCGACTGGATCGTCGGCGCCTTCTACCTCAAGAGCGACCCGACCGGCGTGAACGGCAGCGCCACCTACTCGGCGGTGATTCCGGGCAGGACCTTCACTTTCAATGAGAACTACAACTCTTCGACCAGCAAGGCGCTGTTCGGGCAGGTCGGCTATGCCTTCGGCGGTTTCGCGGACGGCCTGCGCTTCAACGGCGGTTTCCGCTATACCTGGGACAAGTCGAGCGGGTGCTCGGTCGCCGCGCTCGATACGGCGGCGCGCATCGGGCCTGATGCCTGTGCATCGCAGGGCGGCAAGACCGGCTCGGAAAGCTCCAAGGCGCCGACCTGGACGCTGGGCTTCGACTACAAGGTCAACGACGACCTGTTCCTCTATGTCACCAACCGGCGCGGATACCGTTCGGCAGGGTATAACCAGAGCGGCATGTCCCCCTACTTCGACGGGTTCGAGACGTTCAAGCCGGAGAAGGTCACCGACTATGAGGCCGGCATCAAGAGCAGCTGGCGCATCGGCGACGTGAAGGGCCGCTTCAACATCGCGGCTTACACCAGCAAATACAGCAACATTCAGCGCTCGATCTTCCCGGGTGCGGACTTCGACGGTGACGGCAATCCGGGCAACGATCCCAGCAGCCTGATCATCAACGCCGCCAAGGCGACGATCAAGGGCACCGAGTTCGACTTCTCGGTCACCCCGGTCAGCGGCCTCACCCTGTCGGGCTTCGGCGCCTACACCGACGCTCAGTACGACGAGTATGATGCTCCTGCCGCGTTCGTCACGCTGCTCGGTAACAACCCGGTGAACAACAAGTTCTCCTACACCCCGAAGTGGACGGTCGGCGGCGGCGCACGTTATGCGACGTACCTGGGCGACTTCGCGGAGATGGTGTTCAACGCGAACTGGTTCCACAGCGCGAAGGTCTGGTACGTCGAGCGTCCGCTGGACACCAACGGCATCCAGAAGGCCTATGACACCGTCAACCTGAAGCTGGACTTCAACAACCTCGAAAACCGAGGTATCGACCTCGGGTTCTTCGTGCGAAACGTGTTCGACGTGACGTATGCTGCGGCTGGGGGCGTCATCACGCCTTCGATCACCTCGACCACGCTCGTCTACAACGAGCCGCGCGTGTTCGGCGCCCAGCTGCGCATGTCGTTCGGCAAGCGCTGATCCGACAGCCGCCCGCGCGGATCGAGCCGATCCGCGCGGGCACCCGTTTCGATGCGATCTTACGACGAGGATGTAGCCCCATGAAACTCCGCCTGCGTACCGCTTTGCTCACCTTTTCCGCGCTTGCCGCCACCCCCGCGCTGGCCGAGCCGCTAGCCGATGCCGATCGCGCCGCCATCCTCGCCGAAGTCGATCGCGGCGCCCCTGCAATGGCGCGCAATGCGCTTCAGATATGGTCCTGGGCCGAAGTCGGCTTCCAGGAGACGAAAAGTTCGGGCCTGCTCCAGAAGGATCTCAAGGCCGCCGGGTTCAAGGTAACGCCTGGGGTCGCCGGAATGCCCACCGCCTTCGTCGCCAGCTTCAGGACGGGCGACGGCCCGGTCATCGGCATTCTTGCCGAGTACGATGCGCTGCCCGGCCTCGCCCAGGCGGCCGAGCCGGAACGCCATGCCCTCGACGGCATCGCCGGTCATGCCTGCGGCCACAACCTGTTCGGTGCCGCTTCCGTTGCTGCGGCGATCGCCACCAAGGAATGGATGGTCGCCCACGGCATCAAGGGCGAACTGCGCGTCTACGGCGCGCCGGCAGAAGAGGGCGGTTCGGGCAAGGTATTCCTCGTCCGGTCCGGGCTGACCAAGGACGTGTCGGCCATGCTGCACTGGCATGCAGGCGATGGCTATAGCGCCATGCAGGGCCATGCCCTTGCCAACGTCAGCGCCAAGTTCCGCTTCCACGGACTTGCCTCTCACGCTGCCGCCGCGCCCGAGCGTGGCCGCTCCGCGCTCGACGGGGTCGAGGCGATGGACAACATGGTCAACATGATGCGCGAGCACGTGCCGCAGGAAACGCGCATTCACTACGTCATCACCGATGGCGGCAAGGCCCCCAATGTCGTGCCCGATACCGCCGAGGTCTACTACTACGTGCGTCATCCCGACCAGCAGCAGGTCGCCGACATCATGGAGCGCGTGAAGAAGGCCGCTGAAGGCGCCGCGCTGGGCACCGGGACCACGGTGACCTACGACCAGATCGGCGGAACCTTCGACCTGCTGCCCAACGACACGCTGGGCCACGTGATGTACGACAACCTCAAGCAGGTTCCTTTGCCCACATACACCGCGCAGGAACAGGCCTTCATCGACAAGCTCGCGGTCACGCTGCCCAAGGGCGGACGTAAGCGCGAGACGGGCGTGGCGCCCTATTCCAGCGGCGAGATCATGTCGGCCTCCACCGACGTCGGCGATGTCAGCTACACTACGCCGACGGCCGGCCTTTCCACCGGCACCTGGGTTCCCGGTACGCCGCCGCATAGCTGGCAGGCGGTCGCCGCCAGCGGCACCAGCATCGGCACCAAGGGCGCCGAAGTCGCCGCCAAGACCCTGGCCCTGACGGCAGCGCAGCTGTTCCAGAGCCCTGACACGCTGGCGGCAGCGAAGAAGGAACTGGATGAACGGCGCGGGGCAGACTTCGTCTACCACTCGCTGCTCGGCGACAAGGCTCCTTCGCTCGATTACCGCAAGGCAGCCACTTCCAAGAATTGACCGAACCCATCCTGAACCCGGTTCCGCCCGATAACTTGGGCGGAACCGGGTCTTTTTTTGGTCTTGCCCGGTCATCGCCCGGCTCAATCGGAATTAAATCACTCATGTCGCGTCGCCTGACGACCTTCATCGTCGCCGGGATGGTCTCCGGCATCTGCGCGGGGTTTGCCGCAAACCAGCTCGTCGGTGACACGCCGGCGGCGGCGAAGGAGGTCGCCGGATACTTTCACCTCCTTGCCGACATCTTCCTCCATCTCATCAAGATGATAATCGCCCCGCTCGTTTTCTCGACCCTGGTGGCGGGCATGGCGCATATGGGAGACAGCGGCGCGCTGGGCCGCATCGGCGGGCGGGCCATGGCGTGGTTCCTCACCGCCAGCCTGCTGTCGCTGGCACTGGGCCTCGTCTTCGTGAACGTGCTGGCGCCGGGGGATGGACTGCATCTGGTGCGGACCGGAGCCGCTGCCGCCGTGGATGCACAGGCGCTCAATTTCCGCGACTTCGTGCTGCACGTGTTCCCGACCTCGATGGTCGGCGCGATGGCGGAGAATTCGATCCTGCAGATCGTGGTCTTCTCGATATTCGTCGGCGTTGCCCTGACCGCCATCGGCGACGAGGCGAAACCGATCGTCACGCTCATCGAAGCGATGGTGAAGATGATGCTCACCGTCACCGGCTACGTCATGCGAATGGCGCCGCTCGCCGTGTTCGGCGCGCTTGCAGCCGCCATCACCACCGAAGGGCTTGGCGTGCTGCGCACGTTCGGACGGCTCGTCGGAGAATTCTACCTCGCGCTGGGCGCGTTGTGGGCGCTGCTCATCGCCGCAGGAGCGGTGTTCCTTGGCAAGCGTATCTTCGATCTGCTGCGCCACGTCCGCGAGCCGGTGCTGTTGGCGTTCTCCACCGCATCCTCGGAAGCCGCTTATCCCAAGATGCTCGAACAGCTGGACCGCTTCGGCGTACCACGGCGCATCTACAGCTTCATCCTGCCGCTGGGCTACAGCTTTAACCTCGACGGTTCGATGATGTATGCGACTTTCGCGACGCTGTTCATCGCGCAGGCCTACGGCATCGACCTGCCGATTCTCACGCAGATCACCATCCTGCTGGTGCTTATGGTGACCAGCAAGGGCATCGCCGCAGTCCCCCGTGCTTCTCTGGTGGTGGTCGCGGCAACGCTGGGGCAATTCGATCTCCCGGTGGAGGGCATCGCCTTTATCCTTGCCGTCGATCACTTCATGGACATGGGGCGGACCGCAACCAACGTACTGGGTAACGCGATCGCGACCGCCGTAGTGTCGAAATGGGAAGGCGAACTTTCTGCGCCTGGGACGCTTTCGTCAGCAACTTCGGAAGGGTGATGGCGTCGCTAAAGCTGCGTGGGTCGATGGCTCCAATCCGCGCTGCGCATGTGAAAGCACCGGCGACGGTCAAAATGCGCTTATAACAGGGCGAAAGGCTATGGCGAGGTGGCCGGTATATGCGGCCTTGAAACTACAGCCCCAGTTATTCCAGTCCGGGATGATCGTCCGGATAGTGCTGAAAGCCCGTCGTGCGCTGCGGTGCAAAACGCGTCAGCGGAGCGGCACACAGATGGCTTCAGGCGCCCGGCCGGCATCTTGCCGGAACGCGTACGCTCCTGAAAACTAACCTCTGTAGACGCCCCACCTAATAGCCCTTCTTTCCGGATGTTTTGGATAGTGAAACATCATGGTCGATTGTCATTCCGCTCCCCAGACAACTGCGAGTCTGACTGTTTCATTGACAGTCGCATCTTGCCAATTGCGGATGGCAATGGGTTTGCCCTGATAGCTTGGTTACGGCCCCACCAGCACAACGAATCCTGTTTTGAGGCAGGTTCGAAATGATAAGTCGTTGTACTTAATAAAACTGCGGATATCATTAAGCATATCGACTCGGGTCGCTCGCAAAAAACAATAGGTTTTGGCCGCGTTTGGCGGCTGCAGAGCAGGGGTAATTTTCATGTTGGGTGTTATTGAAAGTCTCCGGCTTACGAGCCGGGAAGCCGAAGTCGTCACACTTGTTGCTCGCGGATTGTCGGCAAAGGAAGTTGCGTTGGCGTTGGCGATCGCACCGTGCACAGTCGAACGGCATGTGGAAAATGTCCGGCTGAAGACCCAGACCCGCAATCGAGTTCACATGATCGCCCACGTGCTTCAGAATGGCATGCTTTCGAGCGAGGCGCCGCCCATTGCACAAGTGGCCTGAACTTACAGAGTTCTCCGTAGTTCAGCGCGTACAGCATTGCTCGTTGGACTGCTGGTTTTTCGGGTCAAAGTGACTGGCGGGATGGGCGTCACTATCATGGTGACGGTCACAGCGACCGGTAATCGCGAATTTTTTGTCCTGAGTGATCGGTGCTCGAGGTCAACGCCGTGCTTGCCGCTATTGTAAGCGAAAATGGGATGCTTGCCTGCGACCGGGGGCTTGCCGCGACCATGGAGTCGGCCATGCGTGCCGCTTTTGGCGCGGTGAGGGAGGCGGCGAGCGCCTTGTTCGAGGTTTCGCCGCGCTCGATGAGCTTCATGCACATCTCGATGAAAAGGGTGCGCGAGCGGCGAGCGCCCAGAACAGCTCAGACGATCCGCCGTCGGTCGAAATGAGCGCCGAGGCATCGTCGGTGAATTCGCTGTACGTGGTCAGTCGTCGAAGATCGCGGCGGGAACGGTCGCGAAAGAGGCGATCAGGATGGAGCCGAAGATACCCCGGCCCGCCTTTTCAGGCGGCGGCGACCTTCGGATCACCGGCGCAAGGCACTGTCCCACGCAAGTGCCGAGTTCGCCTCGCCGCGAGCAACCGATACCCGCCTTGCGATCCAGCGCCGCAGATGTCCCTGATTATCCCGAACCAGCGCCGGAACACGGCGGACGACAACACCTTCGCGGGGTACTTCCTCTTCGAACATGTCGAGCGGCATAGGAGCAAGGATGCGTCCGCGCGAGGCATCTTGATCGGTAAAGCTGCCTTTGCGCAGGTGAAAGCCGCCACTATTGCCATTGGCGACCGGAACCATCGGTATCCACCATCCGGGAACCTCTGTTTCCAAACGATAGGTCAGGTCGGTTGCGCCGGCAGTAGTGAATTCGTCGCTGGGCTGCGGCTCGAGCCGCCTTTCGCGCGAGTCGCCGGTGGGGCTCTGCACCCGCTTTTCAATTGCCCAGACCATGTTGGCGGTTTCATCGCGGGCGAACACCACTTCCTCGATCGCGGCACCTTCCATCACGTTGCGCCCGCCCGGCGGCACGAGCAAGCCGCGCAGCGTGCCGCCAGGCGCATCCAGAGTGAATAGTTCGAAATCCTCGATACCGGTATTCCCGTCGGTCACCGTGATCCGTTCATTGAAGGTGGTCCGGTAGACCACTGAAGCCATTTCAATCAGCGCTCCGCGTGGTACGTCGAGCGGTGCGATCAGCCAATCGTCGGCATGGACCGTCGCGAAATCGAGAAAGGCCACACGGGTAAGGTCGTGTGGCTGAACCTCGACCATTCCGAAATTGACCTGTCCGTCCTCGAAGCGCCAAAGCCGCGTCGTCGGCATGCCCGCGTAGCGCAGCCGGGTGGCGTGAACCGTGGCTGCGACCTGGGTTGGCGCCGCCGCCGCAGGGTCGGCGTCCACCGCTATTCGAGCGGCTGCGTCGTGGTCGAAACTGAACCAGTCGACCGGCCCCCCGTCATGAGCGTCGGCGCGCAATGCGCGCTGGTCGTCACCTAGCCCCGCTCGCACCGAAAACCCGTATTCGAGGCGGGCCTGCTGCCAGCAATCGCCCAGTTTGGCAGCCGGTTCGATGTTACCGCGAAACCAGGTCAGCCAGTCCCGCGCGGCCTGCTGAACCGTGGCATCGGCCCCCGCCGCCCAGGAGGTGAGGAAACTGTCGTCCTCGATCTGCACGGCAGCGGTGGAACCATCTATACCTCCCCTCGCGAGCAGGAGCCACATCGCGGGGATGGAAGCGTCCGCCGGGACACTCAGCGAGCAGGCCGCGACCAGCGCAGGCCGGATGTCAGCGCCCGCATCGGCAAGCATCGCAGCGAGCAAGGTCCCTGCCTCCGCTCGGTCCCGCAGCGTCGCTCCGGTAAAGGGTTCTGCCTCCGCTTCCGGTTCGATCAGGTCGTTCGGGCCTATGCCGCGTGCATCGTGCCCTTCGGGCATGAATGCGGACAAGCTGCGGGCACCTGCGGCGAGTTCCACCGCGACGGGCGTGCCGGCATCCTCGCCGTCAAACTCGCCGAATTGCCATTGGCGGGCCAGCAGCCATAGCGGATCGTGGACCCGGGCAGCCAGCGCCTGCGCCGGTTCTCCGCTCAGTGTTTGCGGTTCCAGCCGCGTCCAGGCCGGCGGGGCCAGCACGGGGAAGCGCACCGCAGCTTCGGATGCTAGTTCGACGTAGGCGACCGCGCCTTCCCGGACGATATCGGCACACATGTCAATTCTCCCCGACCATCGCGAAGGCCCGCAGCGGCGCTCCGGCGATGGAGGCCTTGAGGAACACGTCCCCGAACTTCGACCAGTCGATGGTCTTCTGGCCTTGTAGTGACCACGACTGAGTATAGATCGCGGGCAGGATACGCGCGGCAAGAGGCAGGGTTTCCAGCGTGACCAGCCGCATCCGCGCCATATCCATGGTTTCGGTAAGAAGGTCGAAAACGCGTTCGTCGGTCCAGCGCGCGCCATCGGGCGAGATGCCCAGCAGCATGGTCTGGGCAGGCTGGGCGTTAGGCGCGTTCGCGTGGATCGCGACAGCCGCCGTGGTTTCCAGCACGGGTTTGGCAGCCTCTCCTTCACCTTTCAGCGCACGGCGCGGGAAGGTTTCGGTCCAGTCGTCGATGACGAGCCCGGCAAAACTGGTGGGCGGAGTTTCCGGCGCGTCGGCGATGATCGAGATGACGGCCGCATCAGGGGTGTGCGCATCTTCAGGCAAAGCCTGCGCCGCCCAGCGTCCCGGCGCGCCGCCCAATTGCATGATGGCCAACCGGGGCTGGGGACCGACTGCATCGCAAAGCATCAGGTGATCGGTGAAAAGGCGGACCTGCGGACGCACGGTGGCCATGTCCCCAAGATAGCGCCGTATCGCTGCCGGCGCGACAGGATCCAGTGCGACTTGCAGGCTGGGATCCGCTGTAGGCACCTGGGGGATCGGCAGCACGAAATCGTGCCCCAGCAACGCGGTCGCCCGCTGTGCGAGGGCTTCGGGATCGATCGGCACTGCGGCAAGGGCGGCATATGCGGCGATCCGGCGGTCCGCTTCGGCGCCCGCGAGCAACGCCGTTTCTCCAAGCTGCCCGGCCGACACGCTAGGCGTTGCGATGCCGAAGTCGGTCATTGCCACCAGCGCGTTCGACAAGGCGGCAAGGTCGGCTTGCGGCGCGCCGGTGAGCGCCGCAAGCGCATCGCGCCGCTGCTTCAGCATGAGGGCGGCGTCGTCGAGCGCGGCGGCCAGCGCCGTCACCGCCGACTGGTCCGGGGTATGAGCGGGCGGCGCGCCGGGGAGGCCGAAATCGCTGCTGCCTGCCACGCGCGCTCCGGCGATCAGGCGGCGCAGGCTGTCTGCCACGACGAGTGCATCGGCCAGTGCAATTTCGCCAGCCGCCAGGCGCGGGTCGGCTGGCAGGGCGGGATCGAAAGTGGCGTTGCCCGTTGCGCGGCGGGCGGCCGATGGGGCATCGCTGCTCAGTGCGACAAGATCGAGCGCGGCGATCGTCCCCGGCGCCAGGCGCACGGCATCTCCGCCCGGCGTGAAGCCGGCGACGATCCGCGCGGGATCGCCCAGCCGTTCAGCCGCCCAGCCTTCCAGCCCCGGGGCAACCTTGGCGCGGGGTGCGTTGCCGTTCCAGCCGCCCTCGCGGCCGATGATGAGCAGACGGTGCGATACCGGCTGCCCGCCGCGGGCGGAATTGACAAAGTCGGGCTCGGGCGGTGCGACATCCCCGCGACCGGCCGCGTCCATCGCCGCCGACGCACGCGCAAGATTGCCCTGCGCGACCTGATGCACGCTTTCCGCCAGCAGCATATCGGCCACGGCATCGACGGCTTGGTCGAGCTTACGGATCGCGCCGTTCACCGTGGCCCAGTTGGCCGGCGTCAGCGTCGGCCAGGCCATGCCGGATGGAAGATAGGGGTTGTTGGTTGGCGGCGTGTTGAGCTTGGCCTGTATTGCGGCAGCACCTGCCGGGCTGCGCCACAGTTCCACCAGAGTCAGTCCGTCCGTGACGTTGTTGGCCGCGATCGCTTCCTGTGCAACGGGATCGACCGCTTCGCCGCGATCGCTTAGCTTTCCCTGCGTCAACGGCGCCAGCGAGCGCAGGCTGAGCACGAGATGGCCCAGCGCGGCGTCCTGCAAGGCGCGCTCGATCCGGTAACCCAGAAGCGCGCCTAGCGGTTGTCCTTGCCGGATACCGTCGATCAGATGCAGTGCATCGCGTACCCGAGCAGAAGACAGGCCAATCGCATAGGGGTTGCGCGCGCCGGCTTCGGGGCGATAGCTCAGATGAGCGGCGCGCAGGATTCCTGCAGTCGTCGCGTGGCTGAGCGAAGGCGCCAGGATATATCCTCCCGATTGCGGACGCTGCTCGGGCCGCAAATTCTCGACATAGCCGAAAGCGCCGATGGTGAGGCCCACGGGTTTGGCATCCCGCTGCGTCGCCATCCTGCGCGATACCGTGCCGGTAATCCAGCTATCGAGGCGGTGCGAGACACCGTCGAGCGTTTCGCCAACAAGAATATGGCGTGCCTGGTTTGCCGGATCGCCCACATCCGCTGACAAATGGTCAAGCGCGGCACGAAATTCCGCACTGCTCATTCCCGTGCGCAAAAACTCGTCGGCAACGAGCACCGACAGATAATCGCGCGATGCCGCGCTGCTGACGTTGTCGAAATACGTCGCGAAGCTTGGCTCATGCGTGCCGTCCATGGCAAAGCTGCGGGCTGCGGGGCGCGCGGCCGGATCGTCTGCCCCGGGTAGCGCGGCGCGAAGACGGTCTAGGGACGCGAAGTCCGCATTGGCGGGCTGGGTTATCTGCGCGACGATAGCGTCACGCACCGCTGGCGCCACCGTCGCGCTGTCGCGGAAATGGTCGACGAAGTCCCGGCCGGGCTTTGGCTTGGCTGCAACCAGTCCGGCGGCGATGGCAATCAAAGCCTGAAAGACGCTGGAGATATTGCCTCCGCTGCCATTGGCCAGCAGCGCGGTGAGGAAAGCGGCGTCGCGCGCATCGTCGGCGTAGGGCAGCAGTACCGGGCGTGATTTGTCGTCCAGCGTGGCGCCGAGATTGGCATAGCTGAAATTGCCGATCGCTTCCTGTAACATGCGCGTGAGCAAGGATTCGATGTCGGTTGCGGCCTTGGCCGTGCCGGTAATTTCGGCAAGGGCGCCGACCATGCTGCTTGAAAGACAGCGCCTTGCCCGGACGCCATAGGAGACGCCGGATTGCCCCAGCAACCGGTCCATAGTTTCACGCAGATCGCTGCCGGAGCCGATATGCGCGAGGTCCCCTGTCGCCGCCATCCAGTTGGGGCGCAGTTTGCGCAGAAAACCGGTGAGTTGTCCGCCGAACTTGTCGTTCGCGTCGTCCTTCCACGTCACCGCGAAGTTCGATACCGGCAGGATGCCGTAGGGCTGACTGCCGATCCGAAGTGACGGTACGGGGCCGCGCCCGCGCACATGGTCGCGGTGGAAGCTGCGTATCTGTTCGATCACCACAGGCGAAATCGCGTCGTTACCCTCGTCCACCGCATCGAGAAACTGGCCAAGCGTCGCGGGCCACAGGGCAGTGTTCATCGCCGCCGCGTCTGCCTGTTCATGTTCCTGCGCATGATCGGCAGCGGCAAGCCAAGGGGCATCGATCCCCAATATGCGGGTCAGCACGGCGGCGTTGGAATCTGCCGCTGCCGTCAAGGGAGAATTCGGCGGCGCCGACTGCGTGATCCTGCGCTGCCAGGCCGATCTGGCGATCTCGGTGTTGTTGGTCGGCGTACCTTGCGGCAGGAACGCAAGCCCGTCGCTTTCCCAATGCGCTTCCAGCAATGCGGAGAAATCCGCCGCAGCGCCGGCCGGATCGCGGCTGCGCTGAACGCCGGCCACGATCAACCGGTCCACCTTGCCCGGCCGCGCGAGGGGCAGGGTAAGCGCCAGCCCCTTGGCCACCGCCTCATCGTAATCCGCCAGCCATTCCGTGCCGGGGAGTATTTTCAGGCCGTCCTTTTCGACCATGGCCTCGTCGTCCATCGACAGTAGGCCAATCCGCACTTCCGGCGGGATAGCCGAACCCACCGCGCGGCTTCGATTGCCTCCCTGATCCGCCATTGCCGCGAAACGGTCGGGCAGCAGCCTGGCCAGTGCTGCAGCGCCTGTCTGTGCGGTTGGCTCTGGAAAGACGGGCGCGCCGATACCCAATTGATCGACATTCGTGGGCGTCATGGTTCGCGCCACCCAGTGCGCACGCGCTGCGCCGACGCCGTCCAGCAGCTGTTTCCAGCCTTCGGCAGATGCCGCCGCCGCAGCATCGCCGACGCCGCCCGCCCAAAGCCAGGTCCAATAGGCCCGTCCGGCGGTGGCTTCCTTTTCGGAAAGGCCCCGGTCCAGCCGGTCGACATGAATTTCATCGGGATAGATGCGGATGCGCAGTTCGGTGCCGGCTGCGTTGAAGCGTGTTTCAATGCGCACCGGCAACAGCAGCAAGGGTACGTCTGCCGGTGCATCGCAGCTATCGCGCAGAGCCAGTCGGTCGATCAGGCGAGCGTGATCCTCGTCCAGCGCCAGCCGGTCTGTCCGCGCTGCATCCGCGCGGCCGGTGAGCGTCTCAAGCGCGCTTTCGCTGCGCCGGACGGCGACTTTATCGCCGCTGGCCTGGGCCGCTGCCAGCGCAGCGCGCACAGTCCGCAATTCGGCTCCGATCGCCGCGATCTCCTCGCCCTTCACCTTGATCTTGCCCAGGAGGGAGGCTGTGGAACCATGGACTTCGGCCAGTACGGGCTCTTCGGGGTCAGGCATTGGGGCCTCCTGGCACGGCGATGGAATCGAGAAGGTCGTTGCCGTCGAACGCCGCACGGACCGGATCGCGCAGCAGGGTACGGGCCACCACTGCCGACGACCCCGGCCATTGCTGAATTTCCGGCACACTGCCGACATCGCGGATCTTGACCGCGCGCGCGCTGGGAGCCAGGAACCGGCCACGATCGAGCACCGGCAAATTGCTGACCAGCCCGGTCAGATCGTTCCAGTCGAGGTTATCCTGCGCGATCACCGCGTCTGGCGCGCGCTGGTTGCCGCGGGGGGCATCGGCCATGCCGAAGCGCGGCGCGGTAGGGTGTTCCGCAAGCAGGAACCACCAGTTGCCGCTGCGGACCTGCTCGGCCGAAAGTTTGAACCCGACAAGCAGATAGTCCGGTTTGAGATGGGCGTGGAACAGGATTTCTGCGTCACTTCCCTCGACAAAGGCGGGCGGGAAGGCCTCGGCGGACGCGCGTACCGCAGCGATGACGGCTTCGGGATAGCGGCGCACGATGGCACCGCGCACCACCAGCACTACCGGACGGAAGCCGGGGCTCGCAGTGCCGCCGATCGCCATATGCGCGCCAAGCGGCTGAGCCGAAAAGCGATGGATGGGGCCTGTCAACTCGTCCTGTTCTGCATCCCAGAAGCGCTTGAAATAGGTGCCGCGTTGGTCGGTGGGATAGTTGCGCCACAACAGTTCGCGGCCCATTTCGTCGGACAGGCCCGTCAGGAATGCCTCGCAAAAGGCAGGATTCGCTTCCAGAAGCGTCACGAAATCGGGTTGGCTTATGCTGCCCAGCCCCGGCACCAGCCAATCGCGGTCGTAACCGTCGAGGGCTTCGTACATGGCGCGCGGAAAATTCGGCGCCGCCATGACGGGGGCTATCTTCATGTCGTCGAACCAGTCGGGCCGGATCAACGAAGGCCAGGCGCGGATGCGGCCTTTGACATAGGCCGTCATCGTGCGGGCAGGTGCCAATGTCTCGACGATCTGCGCTGTAGTCAGGGCCAGCGGCTGGATCGACGTGGTATCGCGTGCGGGGGGCAGGGCGATGGCATTGATCGCGGCATCGAAGGATTTTGCCAGTGCGCTGGTCTTCAGCATGGCGAGGTCCGAAACCTTGCGGGTCAGGTCGCGCGAAAGCGGCATCTCGAAGCGGGAAACCGGATCGACTTCGGCCGGCCGGGGGCGGGGTGCCGGCGCGGGAACGGGGCGGATCACCACGGGACCGCGCCGGGAGAAGACACTGCTGTCCGTGTCCATACGCAGCGATCCGGGCGACGTGATGCGCGCGCCTGCGATACCCGTATTTGCCGCCAGTGCATTCGGCGCCAAGCTTCGTATGCTGGGCTGCACCGGCGCAGCGATGTCGCGGCGGACGATGGCCTCGGGAATTACCGCGGCAAGGTTCTCGATCGGCGCCTTGGTGACGCCAGCGAATTCCGGCACCGCAACCTGGGCGAGGCCGGCCAGCGCCGCTCCCGCCAGTTCGGCACGCAGCACGCTGCCTGCATCGGCAAGGTCGGGCGCTTTGGCGTCGATGCGCTTGGCAAAGTAGCCGGCGTAGAGCCCGCCGACGGCGCGATCCGGCTGAAGCTGCCACGCCGCAACGCCGCCGGACAGCCGGGCAATTCCGGTTCCCGCCGACAATACCGAAACTTTGTCGTGCAAAGTGGCAAAGGCAGCATCGGGCGCGACGCCGAGAACACGGCCGACAAGGTCTGACCCCAGGACTTCGAGCCCCTTATCGGCAACCGCAGTGATGCCGTCCGGATTGGCATAGGCCATCCGTCCGTCGCGGAATCGCCCGGCTGTCGCCACGAAATCGGGAGCCGTTGCCAGTTGCCGCTGCGCCATGCCTTTGCGCATGGCGGGGGACGATGCACTGGTCATGCGCTGCGCTGTGACGCTTAGCAGGCTGCCTGCAGTGCGGCTGTCCTCGACTTGCTTCCACAGGCTTTCGGGCTGCGCGGAAACCCGTATCCGGTCATGCAGCGGGCGCGTCACTTGCGTCATCGCGCCAAGGTCGCGCACGGCGATGCGCCGCCGCATGTTGGATTCGTTGAGCACTTTCGCGAACTGGTGCTGCTGGATTTGGTGGTTCAGCTTGTTGACCTCGCTCACCTGCGCCCAGGCCGACTGCATCAGCAGTTCCTGATCCTGCTGGACCACGCGCGTGCCCAGCCCGGCTACAATGCGCTGGAGGGGGTCGGTATTGATCTGGGAAAACCAGTTTGTGTCGGCCGCTGCCGTATCTACGGGCGGCGCCCCGAACACCGGGCCAACCGTATTTCGCCCCTTGTGAAAGCGGGCGTAAAGCCGCGGTCCTACGCGCGGCAGTAGCGGCGTGTCGGCGTTGGCTGCCTCTACCCGCAGGCGCAGGGCATCGCGCAGCGGAGCAGGCCATCCGGCGTCGCTATCGCCCGGGGTTCCGGCCGGCGGGGGTGTAGGCGACCTCAAAGCGCAACTGAGGATCAGTTCTGCGCCCGCCGTGCCCGGAGCCGCGCCAGAGATACCGCCGCCCGGCTGGGTGCCGTCGATGATCCTCCGGCCAACCTGCCAAGGCGCGCCGATCGGGACCAGCCGCTCGGCCAGCGATTTGAAATCGCCCTGCGGTGCGGTATCGAAATCCCAGCTGTCGTAAGCAGGAAGGATGATGGCGCTCTCGGCGTCGCTGCCGTCGGCAGCGCGGGTCCAGGCTGGGCCGAGCGTGCCGCCCGGTACACCCAGGCCGACTTTGGCGCCGCAATCGAACGCGGGCACCAGAACCGCGCGATAGCCCTTGTTCGGATCGAGCTTGCGCGGGCAGATCAGACGCGAAAGGTTGGCTAACGCATGTTCGTCCGACAGGCGATCGGCGATCGCCGGATTGGCGGGAATTGCCACCTTGGGGCCGTCTATAACTTGCGCATGGGCAAAATAGGCATTGTCATCAAGCGACTGTAATTCGCCCAATTGGGTAGAAAGGGCGCGCGGCAGGCCGGGTGCGGAGGGCGGCAGGATCTGCGACAACCCCCGCTCGCAGACCACCAGCGCCAGCCAGGGTTCCAGCTTGTCGCCGGCAGGCGCAAGGGGACTGAAAAGCCAGGGGATGTCGGGCCGATCAAATTCGATCTGCGCCATGAAGGTCTCTTCGGCATCGGCGGCACCCGGCGATGGTTCGCGGCGGATGATCTGTCCCGGATCGAGGCCGACGATATCGCCGGGCCCGTAAAGGACGAGGTTCTTCTCGACCTTTATGCTATCTGCGCCCGTGCCGCTGACGTCGAACGCGACATGAACCTGCGTGCGCAACCCGGTCTCCGGCGGCGCGGCGATCGCGGCCGATAGCCCGTTTCGCACGAAGGAAACGAAGTTGTAGTCTTCAAGGACGACATCTTCCGGCTTGAACGGCGCGACCAGATTGATCCTTGCGTCGGTGACATAGTTCTTTGCGGTGGTGAGGGATTCGATCATGCCGCCATTCCGCTTGCCAGAACGCCGAGATCGTTTGATCCGGCCAGGAATTCGGCAGCGGAGGTCGCGCCGATGTCGGTCAGGGTCGCTGCCAAGGGGGCCAGCGTATCCCGGTGGATCACCGTCACCAGCCCGGGATCGGAGAGTACGGGCGCGGGAGGCTCGGGTGCCGTCGTCATGTAGGGGTTTGCGCTTTGGCGCCGCGCCTTCGCGACAGCCGAAGCGGCCAGCATGGTCTTGGCGATGCCCGCGATCTTCCAGTGGTCAGTGCCGGCAACGACAGGTTCGGGCCGATGTGGATAGACCGTGTTCCAGGCATAGGCCGCGTGGACATCACTGGTGAACACCGGCCGCGCCGAAGCCGCGACGACCAGCCCGGCGGGCATCTGCTCGAAATCGGGACGGGCCATCAACTGGTCGTCCTTCAGCGCGAGGAAATGACCCGGCGAAAAGCGATCCTGCACCGTCGAAACCGCCGCAGCCTCGATCGCGCCGACCATCGGCTGCGCAAGATAGACGCGGTTGGCCGAAACGGAGCTTGAGCCGATGCGGTCGATCTGCGTTTCGAGCGGCACCTGCGCCTGCTTGACCTCCAGCCGGCCGAGCGGATGAAACAGCCTGTCGCCGCCGGTATCGGTAAAGCGGGCAAGCTGGAGCGCATCGGCGGGCAGGATCGGCGTCCATGCTGCCTCGGCCTGTAGCGCATCTGCCGCTGCTTTTACGCTGTCTATCCGCGGCGCATCGGTCGGTCGCGGTTCGCCCCAGGTGAGGGGACCGATATCGACATCGACATCCCACCACAGGATTTCGGCAGTAGCGGTCCCTTCAAGACGCCATGGCTGGTCGCCGGACAATTCGCCATGGAAGTGGACCCCCGCGATCGTCGCGCCAAAGGCTTTGACTTCGATGCCGACGTCCAGGATGACGATGAAGTGGAAATACGGTGCCCACTGGAACAGCGCATCCAGCGATATCCACGCATGGGCCGAAGCCACGCCGACATCGGCGCTGAGATCGAGCTTGCCGCCGAACTGGATGGAATTCGAAGTGATCGCGACATAGGCTTCGGCGGTTATCTTGAGCCAGTCCACCGGCGGCTTGAACCCGATCGACAGCCTATCAAGCTTGCCGATCTCCTTGGGCGCATCGTATTTCGGGAAGAACCCGCCGACCGAAAGCGCGAAGGCCCCTTCGCCCGCCCATTTAATGAACAGCGCGATATCGCCCGACAGGGTGAGGGTGAACAGCTTCGACTTGAAAATCGAAACTTTCAGCAGGAAATAGTCGGGCGTGATTTCGCCGAGCAGGTCGGCATGGATATCGACGATGCGCTTGTCGGGTTTGATGTCTGCCGAGGGCACGCCGATTTCCAGCGCGCCCAGGATCACTACCTTCGGGTCAGGCAGGCTGAGCACGATGCCCAGCCGGGCCTTGACGAACCCGGCCTGGGACCCCCAGCCAAGCTCTGCGATCGGGCCGACGACGAAACCGCCGTCGCGCTGCGGGAATACCTTGCCAAGCGAGTCCAGGATCTGCGGCGCTGCCGCCACCGGATCGGACGGAAATAGCAGTTGCCCGACGATGTCGGTCTTCAGCCCTTCGCTAAGCGCGGTGGTGTTGACCGAACGCTCTATCGCCAGGATGCCGCCCAGACCATTGAGCGTGAAGCCGAAGCCCAGATCGATCTTGGGCGCGAAGTGGACGCCGATCACGATCACCAAGCTGAACGGCTCGGTCCCCAGTAGGCCGATCGCGGTGATACCGAACTTCAGGAACTGGAGATCGAAAACGCCGCCGTATTCCTTGTTGTCCTCGGAATAGCGCAGATACCCGCCGCCGCTGACCACGCCGGTATTGATCCGCGCGCCGATGCCGGTAGGGATCTTGGGCTGCACGTCTGGCCCCGCGCCGTCCGTCCAGCGTACCGAGACGCCGCCGCCTTCGACGACAACCGCGAAGACATCGCCCAGCTTGCCGGCTATCGTCATCATCACGTCGATGCGGTTCTGGCTGTCCTTGTTGTCCTTTTCCGGCTGAACGAGCGCGAATTCGCGAAGCTCTATCCCCGGGAAGGAGAAGCGGACCGGCAGGATCAGCTTCTTGTCCTTGCCCGCGCCAAAACTCAGTCCGTTGGCGCTATCGAGCGTGATCGCGACCTGATCTGTCTCGGCGGTCTTGCCCTGACCGGGCATGATCTTTTCGAGCAACTTGTCCGAGCGCAGTCCCGCGGCCATCTTCGTATGAAGTTCCACGCCCACTTTGGCCTGCGTCTTGTAATCGAGAAACGCCTCTACAAACGCACCGTCGAAGCTGATCGGCCCAATCGACCTGGGCCCGGTGCTGGCGAATTTCAGGCCCAGCTTCTTGTCGGGCCGGCTCCACACCAGTGCATCGGCGACATCGCTATGCGCATCATCCACGCCCAGCACTGCCTTGCACAGTTCATCGAAGCCCTTTACCGCGTCGGCACCGAGCGCCTTGAACGGCGCCTTCCAAGGATCGGTTATTCCGCTAATCGCGTCGAGCACCTGTTGCTTGCTGGCGGGGTTCTGTTCCCGCTCGGCGATCTTCTCCGCAAGGATGTCGAGCGCCTCATCGAACGCGATCAGGACATAGGCCAGTTCGGTGGCCGCCCGCGCGGCCGCTTCCAGCGTGAACGGATCGGTGCCGATCTCGGTCGCCATGTTCGTCACTGCGGTCTTGGCGGCTTCGAACTTGGGCTTGAGCGCTTCGCCCAGTGCCTTGCCGATCGGTGTCAGGTCCTTGACGTCCTGCTTGATCGTATCGAGCGCGGTCTTTGTGGTGCCGGAGGCGCCATCGAACAACGACGTTACGAAAGAGCCGGTGCCCTTGAAGGTAGAGCCGACCATGTCACCGGCGCGGCTTTGGGTGAAACCGAGCACACCTTTGACAAGGGCTGTCCAGACATCGTCGCTCATGGCAGCACCGGCTTGCCGGAGTGAGCGATAGCCCGCCGCCGTAGATCAGCCACGGCGGGCTGGCTAACGAACGATGCTTCCCTGATATGAAGCGACCAATCGGTGTACAACATGCCCCCCTCCCAACAGGGAACGCAAAACCAATGCGCATGGGCGACCCGACTGTTCTATTTAGTGTTGCTATTTTGTAAAAGAGTAGCGGTCAATTAGGGGTGCACTGTCAACGAACGTGAGACGAAGCGTTCAATTAGAGAGTTTAGAAAAATATCCCTAACGACGTAGAAAGGATAATCACGAAACGGGTTATCTTCTAATCTTTGAATTGGCTAGTTTTTTCACCGAGATACCTGAAGTGATAAATTACGGCCAAATTTCATAAAGTCGGCCTAAGTTGAACTGGCCAAATCGACTCCACAATGGTTGCGGCTGTTCGACTCAAGTATTGGCGTAATGCGGTGTGCGAAGCGTTAGCCTGAAATACCATGGAACCTAAGCCCGGCAATTCCGGGGTGGGGTTCTAGGCGGAGGGGATGGTGTTTTCACGCATAAGGCGAAACGTCGGAATGCCAGCTTTCAACCCTGACTTGAGGGGCACACCTTCTACGCCAGGAGCCCCTTTGCTGGCGCGCCCAGACATCCGCTGGAATCGACGTTTCTTCTGTGAAACCCGACGCTTGGCTCGCCCTTCCAGGCTTCGCATTTTACGGCATGTAGAAGCCGCCGTTCACGTCGATTACCGTACCGGTCACGAAAGCTCCGCCATCGGATATCAAATACTCCACGCCTGCGACGATGTCGTCCGGGCGGCCGAGGCGTCCGGCGGGGATGTCGTCTACGTAACTTGCCTTGTCACCGAAGCTCTCGCTTTGCGGGGTCACGATGCGGCCGGGAGCGATGCAGTTGGCGGTAATGCCATCGGCGCCGACCTGTCCCGCCAGCACGCGCGTGAAGCCGATCACGCCCGCCTTGCTCGCCCCGTAATGCGCGCCTGACAGGCGCGAACGCATGCGTCCGCCCTGCGAGGAAAAATTGACGATCCGGCCCCATTTGCGTGGTTTCATCACCGGCAGTACGGCGCGGCACATCAGGAAAGTGCCCGTCAGGTTGATCGCGATTACGCGGTGCCATTCATCGATATCGGTTTCCTCCACCGGCAGCGAGCGTCCGCCGTGGCTGGGGCTGATCCCGGCGTTGTTGATCAGGATGTCGATGTGCCCCCAATGCGTGACAATCCGTTCCACGGCGCTTTCGATGCTGGCTGGATCGGCTACGTCGCAGGTCAGCGCGAAGCTGCCAGGCACATGGGCGGCGGCGGCTTCCAGTTCGGCTGCTTTCACGTCGAGCATCGCCACGCGGTGGCCGATCGCGGCCAACCTTGTGGCAATCGCCTGTCCGAGCCCCTGCGCGGCGCCTGTGACGACGGCGACTTTGCCTTCGGTCATATCTTTTCACTCCCATAAATCGGTTTTCGGGCCGGTCCATTCGGACGGGTCACATTCACGGATTGCCGGTCAACGGCTGACTTGGTCTGGTGGAAATTCGCTTGCGAAGGCGATAGCGGGTTGCGCAAAACGCAGCGGCGCGCGAGGAGTGGCGCCCCATGGACGAAATGACCGGCATCCTTACCGACAGCGCCACCGCCCCGCAGGGGCGCGGACGACGCCGCCATGTCACTTCGGTCGTCACACGCATCAAGATCATCGAGGCAGCGGAAAAGCTGTTCGCCGATCGCGGCATCGACGGCGTCGCCTTGCGCGAGATCGCCGCCGCGGCCGATCAGGGCAACAACACTGCGGTGCAGTACCACTTCGGCAGCAAGGAAGCGCTGGTCTACGCGATCTTCGACTATCGAACACAGATGTTCGAGCCGCTGCGCGTGGCGATGCTGGAGCGGGCGGAAGCGGCGGGCCGGCTTGGCGATGCGCGGACCCTGCTGGAAATCCTGGTACTGCCGCACCTGACGATCAGCGACGAGAACGGGCGCCATCCCTACTCGGCGTTTCTGGCGCAGTATCTCACCCGCTCTCGCGCGGAAGGGATTCCTCATCCCTACGACGACCCGGAAGTGATGATGCCTGCTCTGCGCCGGGTGCGCGCGCTCATCAACCAGCGCATCGGCTATGTGCCGCCCGTGGAGCAGCGGCTGCGAGTGGGGCTGTGCAAGCTGATGTTTCTCAACATGCTCATGCGGCGGGACAGTGGCTTTCCCCATTTCGACCAGGGCATCTCTCTTGACGCCCTTGTGGACGACACTCTGGTCCAGATGACCGTGGCCCTTGCGGTTCCCTACAACCATCAACGTTCGCCGCTGTTCACCGACCTGATCCAACCGCCGAAAGTCTGAATCACGCCTGCTCTTCAAGCATGCGGCGATAGGTGGGCAGGGCGCGCGCGATGAAAAAAGCGCTGCCCGCCGCCGCGAGGGCGCAGGTGATGGCCAATGAATCCCCGACCCGGCCCTCATCGGCGAAGACGTGGTCGGTGATGAGCGCGACGAATGTCGGCGCCAGCGCGAGGCCCGCCACGCTGACCACGAACACATAGACCGAGGAGGCGACGCCGCGCATGCGGTTGGGCGTCACCATCTGCAGCGCCGAGGAGGACAGCGCCTGCGGCAGGCTGTAGGCAACGCTGGCGGCCGTGGCGACGGCGAAGGCGCTCCAGTAGGTGTCTGCGAACATCAAGCCCAGGCTGAGCAGCACCAGCACCACCGAGCAGGCAAGCGCGACGATCAGGAGGTTGTCGCGCCGCCCGCCAAAGCGCTCTATCGCGCGGGCGACCCAGGGGCTGACCAGCACGCTGAGCGATCCGGTGACCAGCACTGCAATGCCGTACTGAACGCCGACCTGCCCGGCGGAGGCGCCGAACTTGCGGATCAGCACGGTGGGCATCCACGCGGGGAAGGCATAGAGCGTGATGATGAACAGCGGCATGCCCAGGTAGAAGTTGCCGTAAAAACCTTTGTACTTGCGGAACGTTTCCCAGATTTCGGCACCCGACATATTGCGCGCGGCTTCGTTGGCCTTGGCCGCGCGGCGGGCTGGTTCCTTCACGAACAGCAGTAGCAAAGCGATCAGGATGCCGGGCGCGCCAGCGAGGAAGAACACCATCTGCCAGGGCTTGAGCGAGGCGAGCAGCGGATAATCGGACAAGTCCCATGTCGCCGCGCCGTCGAGCAGCAGGCCGCCGAAGATCAGGGCAAGACCGCCGCCGAGGTACGGCCCCATCATGTAGACGCTGAACGCGCGCGGGATCAGCCGGGTCGGGAAGGCGTCGGCGATGATCGACCAGGCGGCGGGCGTCAGGCAGGCCTCGGCCCCACCGACGCCGAAGCGGGCGGCGAACAGCTGCCAGTAGCTGCGCGCCAGCCCGCAGCAGCTGGTGCCTATGCTCCACAGCATGATGCCGAACACCAGCACGCCCTTGCGGCTGCCGGTGTCGGCCACGCGCCCGAAGATCGGGCTGAGGACGATGTAGGCAGACGTGAACGCCAGCCCCTGAAGCAGGCTGAGGCGAGTGTCGTCGAGACCGAACTCGGCCTTGATCGGCCCGACCAGAAGGTTGAGCACCTGCCGGTCGATGAAGCTGCAGGTATAGGCCAGCGTCAGGACAATGATCAGATACCAGCCCGCGAGCGAACCGCCTTCTTCCGCTTCCGGCACCGGGGTGCCATTCGCAGCCGGTTCCAGCATTTCGTCACCGACGGGGGCGATGGCAGTCATGCGCGCGGCTTTGCGGAAGGATCGATCTTGCCATCGGCCTTGAAGCCGCGCAGCAGTTCGAACTTCTGGACCTTGGTGGCGCTCATCGGCCAGCTTTCCACGAAGCGCACGTAGCGCGGAATCTTGTAACTGGCGATGCGGCCCGCGCAATGGGCGACGACGTCCTGTGCCTCAAGCGAGGCGCCGGGGTTCAGCTCGATGAATGCAGCGGCGACTTCCATCAGCCGCTCGTCGGGCACGCCCACGACCTGCGCCATGCGGATGGCGGGGTGCGTGGCGAGGAAGCTTTCCAGTTCCACCGCCGCGACATTCTCGCCGCCGATCTTGAGCATGTCCTTGAGGCGCCCCTCGTAGACGAGCCGGTTCATCGGGCCGATGCGGCCCAGGTCGCCGGTGTGCAGCCAGCCGTCGCCATCGACGGCGGCGGCGGTGGCGGCATCGTCGTCGAAATAGCCGGCGAACACACCGAAGCCGCGCACGCGGATTTCGCCCGGAGTGCCATCGGGCACCTGCACGCCGTCCTCATCGAAGATGGCTACGTCCATGCCTTCGCAGATCGGGCCGGAGGTGGCGAACAGGACATCGTCGGGATCGTCGATGTTGCTGTAGCACGGGACGCCGGTGGCCTCTGTGAGGCCGTAGCTGTTGACGTACTTGGCGCCGGGAAACAGCGCGCCGTAGCGGCGCATCAGGTCTACCGGGCCGACGACGTGATTGATACGCAGCGCCGACTGGTCGTAGCGCGCGAAATCAGGATGGGTGACAAGTGCGGAGATGATCGTCGGGAACCCGGCATAATGCACGGTGGGCTTGCGCTCTATCAGCAGTTCCATCGCCGCATCTGCGGAAAAGTGGCTCATGCCGACGAAGCAGGCGCCTGTCGCGCGGCAGCCGGCCATCGGCAGAATGGTGGACATGTGGAACAGCGGGAGCGGGTCCCACACCCGATCTTCCTCGGTCAGGCGGAAGCTGCTCGCCATCGCCTTGCCCATGCGCGAGAGCGAGAGGTGTGTGAGCATGCAGGCCTTGGGCCGCGAGGTGGTGCCCGACGAGAAGATGATGAGGCCGATGTCCTCGGGGCGCACGGCGGCGGCGCGGTCCAGCACGGCCTGACGCTCCACCGTGGCGGCAGCTTCCTCGAGCACGGAGATCGTGGGCCAGGGGCCGGGGCGATCGTCACCTACTTCGACGATCATGCGCAGCGCCGGGGCCGCTGCCACCTTGAGTTCACCCCCGGTCCAGCCAGCGAGTTCGGGGAAGACTTCTGTCAGCATCGGGCGATAGTCGCAGAAGTCGTGAGCATGACCGCCGACCAGCAGCAAGTCGATGCGCGACTTGGGAATCACGTAGGACAGATCGTCTGGTCGGTACCGCGCATTCAGCAGAACCGCGCAGGCACCGACCAGATCGATCGCATAATAGAGGATCACGTAATCCCAGCAGTTGGGTGCCAGGATGCCCACGTGATCGCCCGCCTTGACGCCGAGGCCGATCAGGCCGCGCGCGCGCTCGATTACCTGCTCGAACAGCTCGGCATAAGTCGCCTCCCGCCCATCGTAGACCAGCGCGGGCCGGTCGGCGAAGCGCTCCGCTGCCGAGTGGAGCGTGCCCCCCACCGTCATCGGGTGGGGGGCAGCGTTGCCATGAGGTTCGAGAAGGGCGGTGTTGGCCAAGGTGGTCTCCATTCTTGTCCGGTTCAGGGCATACGCCAGGTCAGCTGCAAGGCCACGGTGCGCGGCATGGCGCCAAAGCCTGCCTGATCGGCAATGCGATTGACGTTGGTGCCCGTGCCGCTGCCCGTGCCGGAGGCGTCGGTGACGCCGGTGACGACGAACTTGTTGGTCAGGTTCTTGGCGAGCAGAGCCAGTTCCCAGCGCTCGTCGCTGCTGCGGACGTGGATCTGCGCATCGAGGTTCACGTAGGAGCTCTGACGCGACAGCGGCGAACCGAAGGCGGACGTCAGGTAGCTGGAACTGTAACGGCTATCGATGCCGAACCCGGCGGTGAAGCCGCCGGTGACCTCGGTATCGTACTTGACGCCCAGGGTAGCGGTCCAGCGCGGTGCGGTGAAGGTCGGCACGCCGTCCAGATTCTGGCCCGGCGTTCCGGCACTGGCGCCCGAGGGCGGCACCAGCAGGCCGGGAACACAGCCGTTGGCAAGCGACTGGCCGCCATAGCACGGTGCGATGGTGTCACCGTAGTTCGCCTTGCTGTAGTTCAGTGAGCCGTTCAGCCCGAAGCCCTGCAGAGCGCGGGGCTGGAAGTCGAACTCCACCTCGGCGCCGCGCGTCCGCGCCGAGCCGGCGTTGACCGAGTTGTAGCTGAGCGCGCGAGAATCGAGATAGGTGATCTGGAGGTCGGTGTACTTGTAGCTGTACACGCTCAGGTTCAGGCGGAGCTGGCGTTCCAGCAGCATCGTCTTCACACCTGCTTCGAAGCCGCGGCCCTTTTCGGGGGCGAAAGTGAAGAAGTCCGGTGCGGTCAGCGGCGTCAGGATAGAGCTATTGGAGAAGCCGCCCGACTTGTAGGCGGTCTTGTATGCGCCGTAGACGTTGACGTCGGGTGACACCTTCCATGCGACGGTGGCTTCGGGCGACCAGTTGGTGAAGGTCTGGTTCGCCGTCACCCGGTCCGTCACATTATAGTTGATCCCGGCGAAGCGCGGGTTCGCGTAAGGCTGGAAGAAGTCGCTGTCCTTGGTTTCATGGATGTAGCGCACGCCGCCGGTCAGCTCGACCGAAGGCACGACCTTCCAGATCAACTGCCCGTAGCCCGACAGGGTTTCGCCCTTGGTGGTCGATTCTTTGGCGTACTGGACGTAGCGATAGCCTTCCGGTGCCGCGCTGTTTTCCGCGTTGGCGTTGATTACCACCTGGTCGAAGTTGCGCTTGGTGTTCTGGTAGTAGCCGCCGACCATAAAGTTTACCGGACCATCGAATTCGGTCAGCGCGCGCAGTTCCTGGCTGAACGCCTTCCACTTGCTGATTTCGGCGCCCCAGATGTTGACCGTGGGCGACGACTGGTAATCGATGTCCGCCACCCAGTGGTTGCGGTTCTGATTGTAGTTGGTGATCGACGTGAGCGCGACGTTGCCCAACTGGTAGTCGATGTTCCCGGTGACACCCCACGAGGTGTACTTGTTGAAGTTCTGGTCGGCAGCCATCACCGTCTCGTCGGCGATGTCGGCGGGCAGATCGTTCATGTAGTTGTGGAAGCCCGGCTCGCAGGCCGTTCCCGGCATGGTCGTGCTGGTGCCGCCGTCGCAGGCGAAGACGTTGTAGTTCCATGCGCCGCCTGCCGTGCGATTGTAGCCGTAATTGGCCTTCACCGTGGCAGTCAGGTCGTCGACCGGTTCCCAGCGCAAAGTGCCCCGGACCAGGAAATCTCGCTCGCGCGGGCCGGACTTGCTGGCAGGCGCGATGTGAGGGGTATTGGGTGCGACGGTGGCGGCGGTCGGCGTGTTGCGGGTGTTGTACGTCACGTCACCGGCGCGGTTGGTGAACAGCGAGCCGTAGTCCTTCGACCCGCGAACGGCGACGCGGAAGCCGGCGGTATCGCCGATCGGACCCGAGACGAAGCCTTCGCCATAGACCTTGCGCGCGTTGAATTCGTAGCCGGTCCGGATCTGCGCGGTCAGGTGGTCGGTCGGGTTCGCGGTAGTGATCGAGATCACGCCGGCGGTGGCGTTCTTGCCGAAGAACAGCGACTGCGGGCCCTTGAGGATTTCCATCGAGGCGAGGTCGAAGAAGCCTTCGTTGATGGTGCGGCCCTGGCCATAATAGACGCCGTCGACGATCACCGCGACGGACTGTTCGATGCCGATCGACAGCGAGTTCGAGCCTATCCCGCGCAAGCTAAGCTGCGCGCCTGAACCTGAGACGTTGCGGCCGATGACCAACTGCGGCGTCGCGGCGGCAATGCGCTCCAGGCTGGTAAGGTCGCGGCGGGCAATGTCTTCGCCCGAGATGACGGTCACAGCGACCGGAACGTCCTGCGCGGATTCCGCGCGGCGGCGGGCGGTAACAATGATGTCGTTGCCGGTGGGGGCCGCTTCCCTTGCCTGTGGGGGCTGCTGCGGAGCGGGCGTTTCCTGCGCATGCGCAGCGGCGCTTGGCCACATTGCGGGCAGCAGAATGCTTCCGGTCACGAGGAGCGCGCGGCGAATCCGCGAACGACGGTTATCGGTTTTGCCGATCGGCATGGCTTGTAATCCTCTCCACCAATCAGCGCCCTTATGCTGGACGCTTTCTTTAGCTCGTGCCGCTTTCGGCCCGAGATAACGGTATTATCCTGCAGATATTCTAAGGCAAGTGACTTTTATAATTTTGCTGCGATTGGCAGGAAGATCCCCAGAATCCGGTCGTAATGGCACATCGGCCTGAGGTGTGTCAGGCACTATCAGTGCTTGAAAGTAAGCGAATCGCTTATTCGACTTCGCGCGCGGAACGCGCCCACTCGCGGGCGTCGTCCGATGCTACCCACCGCAAGGCGTTGCCTACGAGTTGACGATAGGTGGGGTCCGCATAGGTGGCCGGGCTGTCGCCTGGCTGGATATAGACCAGCGGGCTGTTGCCGGCGGGCTTGCACCAAGCGAGCAGCGGATTGAGCGCCTCGGGTATCCACGCGGAACCTTCGCCATCCGCCAGCCTCTGCACCGCGCGCCGGGCCGACTGGAATTGCGCGGGGTCGATCGCATCGTCCAGATAGAGCAGTGGTTGGATGGACGGATCGTCGAACACTTGCTGCAGGTAGAGTTCGTCGGTCAGCGCAAAGCGCGGCGGCAACCCCTGCGTGACCGGATGCGGCGTATCGGCAACACGCGCGGTATAGGCGACGTCGCCCAGATAGCCCGAGTCCGGCCGGGCCTCCCCGGCGATGACGGCATCGCGATACAGGAACTGCCCGCCGATTGCCTCGGCATATCGCGGCCAGGCGGGCCATCCTGCGGCTGCATGGTGCAGCATGACCATGCCCTTGCCCTCGGCCATCAAGGCTTCGAAGCCGGCCCTGAACTCTTCCGTAGGCTCGACAAAACCGGGACGTGCGGCAATGGGCGCGCGAAAATCGAGGCCCGGCATATCGTAGAACAGGATCGCGTCGTAGCGGCGCATCTGTTCGGGATTGAGCAGGACGGCGGCAGCGGGTTGATCCACCATGGTCGGTTCACTGCCCGCCGCGCGCAGCATGGCTTCCAATCCGTCGCGCGAAAAGGCGTGGCCTTTGGTTACGACGAAAAGCTCGATGCGGTCTTTCTTGTCGATCATGCTGGGGACTCAGCGCGCTTTGGCTCGGAAGCGGATCGGCAGTTCGCGCAAGGGAAGGGTCAGGAAGTTCGCCCGGTGGATCGGCTCGACGAGCGGGCGGGCAAGCTGGATATCCTCCAGCCGGTCCAGGATCGCCTGGGTGCCGATGGCGATTTCCTGCCGCGCCAGCACCGCGCCGACGCAGAAATGGGTTCCAGCACCGAAGGCGAGGTGAGTTCCGGCATTGCCGCGCTCCATGTCGAACATGTGCGGGCAGGCAAACTTCGCCGCATCGCGGTTGGCCGCGCCATACCGCACGATCACCACCGAACCTTCCGGGATGAGCGTGCCGCTCAGTTCCACGTCGCGGGTGGTGCGCCGGCGCAGGCCCTGGGTCGGGCTTTCAAAGCGGATGACTTCCTCGACGAAGCCCTTCATCCGCTTGGGCTCCTCGCGCAGCTTGGCCATCTGGTCCGGGTGGTTGAGCAATTGCATCAGTGCATGGCCGATCGACGTCATCGTCGATTCGAAGCCGCCGCCGATCAGCTGGCTCATCACGCTTTGCAGTTCCGCCATCGTCAGCGGGTCCTCGCCATCGCGCTGCGCGGTGACGAGGGCGGAAATCCAGTCGCCGGTCGGGTTGGCGCGGCGTTCGTCGAACAGGCGGCCAAGATGATGCTGCGCTTCCAGTTCGATGTCGGCATTACGCAGCAGCGCTTCCTCGTCCATGACGTAGGACGCAGGCGCGAGCATCGAATCCGCCCACTTCTTGAACGTGGCGACCTGCCCTGCCGGCAGGCCCATTTCCTCAGCCAGGATCGTGCCGGGCAGCAGCATCGCATATTCGCTGATGAACTCGCACTCCCCGCGATCGATGAAACCGTCGATCAGGGCGTGGGCGACCTCCTCGATATGCGGGGTCATCTCGCGCACCCGGCCGACCGTGAACACGCGGTCGACTAGGCGGCGATAGCGGGCGTGGTCGGGCGCATCGGTGCGCTGGAGCGTGGCGATATGCGGCCAGCCCTTCGCCTCCATGTATTCGCGCAGTTTGGCCGCGTTCTCCGGCCCTTGTAGCGATGCCCGGTCCACCTTGTTCGAAAACGTCACCGGGTCGGTCAGCACTGCGCGCAGGTCGGCATAGCGTGAGACGATATAGAATCCTGTTTCGGGCATCCGATAGATGCCGGGCGCGTCCTGCATCGCCTCGTACATGGCGAAGGGGTCGCTCTGAGTCATCGGATCGAGAAGGCTGAAGCCCTCTAGCTTTTCCCTGGCGTCGACGTCGGCCATTGCTTGTCCATCTCCCATATGTCTTTGGCGGGATTATTAACTCAACCGCCTTAGAAATGAAGCGCAAATCTAGCGATTGTGACAGGTCGGTGGATTTTCCGGCTGGAAAAGACAGGCAAGCTCCTGATCATGGCTCGCCTTTGGCCTTGGCCTCACTGGCGCGCGCATTGATGTAGGCGCGGATCGCTTCGGCATCCTGCGGATTCAGGTACTTACGAAACGACACCATGCCCTGATCGGCGAGCACGCCGTCGATCACGACCTGCCGGAACACCCCGGCATCGCCTATCGCGCCCGAGCGGCGCAGGTCCGGGAGCACCCCGGAGGACAGCCCTTCGGAACCGTGGCAAACCGCGCAGGTCGCGGAGAACAGGTGCGACCCTTGCGCGACCTGCTGCGCGGAGAATTTTTCGGCCGAAGGTGCATAGGGCGCCGGCGGCGCCTTCTCGCGCGGAGGCAGCTTTGCGGTGCCGCCCAGTTTGAAGGCCAGGATGCGCCCCGGCAAACGCGCCTGGGGGGCGGCGTAGCTAGGCATTGCCAGGTTGTAGGCGCCGCCCTTGCCCGCCATCACCGCGACGTACTGCGTGCCGTTGACCCCGTAGGATACCGGGCCTGCCATGATCGGTTCCTGCGCATCGAACTGCCAGCGTTGTTGGCCGCTGCGCGCATCGTAGCTGTGGAACGTGCCTTCGGCGTCGCCCTGGAACACCAGGTCGCCGCCAGTCGCCAGCACGCCGCCGTTCCACGGCCCCTTGTAGGGCGCGCGCCACACTTCCTTGCGCGCCACCGGGTCCCACGCGATCAGACGCCCTTCGAACGACTGCAGCATCGCTTCGATCGCCGCCTTGTCCTTGGGCAACTTGCCCGGCTCGGCAAGGCCCATGTTGAGCAGGCCGGGGCGGTATTTGAATGCGCCGTCGGGCGTGTAGACCGCGGGGATTTGCTGCGCCGGGATGTAGACGAGCCCGGTCTGCGGTGAAAACGCCATCGGGTGCCAGTTATGCGCGCCCCACGGCCCCGAGGTGGCGATGAAGTTGCCCGACTTGTCGTAACGGGCCTGCGGGTTGATGACCGGCCGCCCGGTCTTGATGTCGACGCGGTCCGCCCAGTTCACCGGCACATACTTGTCGGCCGAGAGCGGCTTTCCGGTCTCGCGGTCGATGACGTAGAAGAAGCCGTTCTTGGGCGCGTGGAGGATGACCTTGCGGCTGCGTCCGCCGATGGTGAGGTCGGCCAGCGTCATCTGCTGGGTCGAGGTGAAATCCCACTGATCGCCCGGCGTCTCCTGATAATGCCACAGGTATTTGCCGGTATCGGGATCGAGCGCGACGATCGAACCGATGAAAAGGTTGTCGCCCTTGCCGGCGGAACGGATGCCCCGGTTCCACGGGCCGCCGTTGCCGACACCGATGTAGAGCCGGTTCATCGCTGCATCGTAGACGATCGAATCCCACACGGTGCCGCCGCCGCCGATCTTCCACCACTCGCCCGCCCAGGTCGGCCCGGCCATGCGTTCGAGCACATCGTCGGATGCCGCACCGTCCTTTTCGCCGGGCTTGCCGGGGACGGTGTAGAAGCGCCAGGCAAGCCGCCCGGTCTTCTCGTCGTAGGCAGAGACATAGCCGCGCATACCCTGGTCGGCGCCGCCGAAGCCAATGAACACCTTGCCCCGCGCCACGCGCGGCGCGCCCGAGATCGCCATCGGTTGCTTGGGATCGGTGGTCTGGACCCGCCAGATCTGCTTACCGGTCCTGGCGTTGAGCGCGATCAGCCGTCCGTCCACGGTGCCGAAGAATAGCCGCCCATCGCTATAGGCCGCGCCCCGGTTGACGACGTCGCAGCAGGCGTGAACCGCGCTGTCGCCCGGCACCTTGGGATCGAATTCCCACAATCGCTTGCCGGTTGCCGCATCGAGCGCGACGACCTTGCTCCACGCGGTGGTGGCATACATCACCCCGTCGACCACCAGCGGCGTACCTTCCTGCCCCCGGAACGTGTCCAGATCGGCATACCAGGCAAGGCCCAGCTGCCCGGCATTCCCGCCGTTGATCTGGGTGAGGGGGGAAAAGCGCGTTTCGTCATAAGTGCGCCCGTGGCTCAACCAGTTGTCGGCGTCCTTGGTTGCCGACAGCAGCCGGGCGTCGCTCTTGTTTACATCAGTGCGCTCGGCCCGGCACCCGGCCAGAGCCAAGCCAAGCGCGAGCGTGCACGAAAGGGTTGCGCCGACGTTGCGGCGCGATGCTGCGATCCCGCTAGTCACGTTCAACCCTTGAGATAGACGAAGACGGACTTGGTTTCCTGATAGGCGCGGATGCCGTCCTCGGCGTTCTCGCGGCCCCAGCCCGATTCCTTGTAGCCTCCGAACGGCATCGCCGGGTGCATCATGCCGTAGCCGTTGATCCACACGTTGCCCGCCTGGAGCCGCGCGGCGGTGAGGTGCGCCTTGTTGACGTCGGACGTGTAGATTCCGGCGCCAAGCCCGTAGCGGGTGTCGTTCGCGGCCTGCACGAGGTCGTCGATGTCATCCACCGGTGTCGCGACGAGAACGGGACCGAAGATTTCCTCGCGCACGATGCGCATGTCCTTGTTGACGTTGGCGAACACCGTCGGCTCGATGTAGTACCCTTGGTTACCCACCGCGCTGCCGCCGGTCACGACTTCCGCCCCTTCCGACACGCCGGTTTCCAGATAGCGGGCTACCTTGTCGCGTTGGCCTTCGGAAATCAGCGGGCCGATCGCGTTGTCGGGGTCGAAGCCGTGGCCGATCTTGAGACCTTTGGCGAAGTCAGTGATGCCGGCGACCACCTTGTCGAACGACTTCTTCTGCACGAACAGGCGCGATCCGGCGAAGCAGACCTGGCCGGTATTGGCGAAGATGCCCATCGCGGCGCCGGGGATGGTCACTTCGGGATCGGCATCGTCGAACACGATCACCGGCGACTTGCCCCCCAGTTCCAGCGTGACGCGCTTGAGCGTCTCGGCGGCGGACTGGACGATTTTCTTACCGGTGGCGGTGGAGCCGGTGAAGCTGATCTTGTCCACCTGCGGGTGGTCCACCAGCGCCTGGCCGGCCGTGGCGCCAAAGCCCGGCACAATGTTGACGACGCCTGCGGGAATGCCCGCTTCGACCATCAGGTTGGCGGCGTAGAGCGCCGAGAGCGGAGTCAGTTCTGCGGGCTTGACGACCACCGAACAGCCGGCCGCCAAGGCAGGCGCCAGCTTGATCATCATCACCCCGATCGGGCCGTTCCACGGGATGATCGTGCCGACCACGCCCACCGGCTCGACGCTGGTATAGGCGTGCATCTTCAGGGAATCACTTGCCAGCGCGGGTGAGACGTTGCGGCCATGCAGCTTGGTGACCATCCCTGCGTAATACTTCAGGCCCTGCACCACGCTGCCCACCATCCATTCGGCAAAGGCGATGGGCATGCCGTTGTCGATCACTTCGATCTCGGCGATCGTGCGCGCGTCGCGCTCGAACAGTTCGGCAAGCTTCCACATCACGTCGGCGCGCTTTTCAGGCGCAAGGCCCTGCCAGCGCCGTTCATCGAACGCGCGGCGGGCGGCCTGCACCGCGCGGTCGATATCGCGCGCGTCGCCCTCCGCCACATGAGCGACGACCTGGCCGGTCGCGGGGTTGCGCACTTCGAAGGTCTTGCCAGACAAGGCATCGTGCCATTCGTTGTCGATGAACAGCTGGTGCTTGCCGCCGACGTGAGCAAGGACAGTTTCGTTCGGATCGTGAAGGGCCATGGCGGTTTTCCTTGATGTCGGCCCTGCCGCGTCTGGCGCGGCAGGGCCTTGGGGGGAGGTCAGAAGCGGAAGGTTCCCTGCAGCAGCACTTCGCGCGGGCGCCCGATGTTGACCCACACCGCGTCGGGGGTGCCGAACGGTTTTTCAGCGCCGGCGACGCCGTAGTACTTGTCGGTCAGGTTGCGGCCGATGAGGGCCAGTTCCCAAGCATCGTCCTCGGCATGAAGGCGCGCGCCCGCGTTGAGCGTGGCGAAGCCCTTCTGATAGCCGACAGGGTTCTGGTTTTCGAGCAGCCAGTACCCGCTGGTGTAGCGCGCATCGGCATTGACGCCGATGGCAAGCCCGCCTCCCACCGGGGTGTCGTAGACCACGCCGCCCGTCACGTTCCAGGCCGGCGCGCGCACCAGGCGGGTGCCCGACAGATCCTGGGTTGTGCCGCTGCAGCCTTGCGCCGCAGTCTGCCCGGCGTAGCACGGGGCGGCATCGAAGTTCAGGTATTCGGCCTTGTTGTAGCCGACCGCGCCGCGCAGGGTCAGGCCGTCCGTCGCCGTGAACGATGCGTCGGCCTCGACACCGGTGGTGCGCGCCGATGCCGCATTGCGGATCGTGAACGAAGGCGGCGAAGGGTTGAACGAGGTCAGCTGCAACCCCTTGAAGGTGTAACGATACCCGGTCAGGTTGAAGTGCAGGCGGCGGCCCATCAGTTCACTCTTGAAGCCGATTTCGCCGCCATTCGCCTTTTCCGGAGCAAACCCGAGGTCGGCCACGGTCTGCCCGGCGGACAGGATCGACGGGTTGGAGAAGCCGCCCGACTTGTAGCCGGTCTTGTAGGCGCCGTAGAGCGTGGTGTTCTGGGTGGGGCGCCATGTGATCGTAGCTTCAGGCGAGATCTGTTCGTCCGAAAAACGCCCTTCGGTGAACACGCCCTCGTCCGCCGTGATGCCCAGCGGCGCGAAGTTCTGGTTGACGAAGCTGTTACCTTGCCGCGTCTTCTTCGTCTCACGCGTCCAGCGCGCGCCGCCTGCTAGTTCGACGGTGTCGACCACCTTCCAGATCAGTTGGCCGAAGGCCGAGTAGGTCTTGCCCGAGTTGGAAGTCAGGAACTGCCAGTTGTTGTATTGACCGTTGCGCGGGTCAGGGCCGACATTGGCGACGAAGCCGTTGCCGCGCGTGTCTCGCTTGGAGCTTTCAAAGTAGACCCCCGCCGCGAAATCCAGCGACCCGCCGAGGTTCGAATTGACGCGAAGTTCCTGGGTGAACGCCTGGGACGCATCCTTGTTGGCGCCCGCGACGATCGGCGTCGCATCGAACGAGAAGTTGTCGAACCCGTCGTTGGTGTAGCGCCAGAAACCCGTCACTGACGTGAAGGCCAACGTATCGGTGCGATAGTTCATCGTCAGCGATGTGAGCACCGATTCATACTTGGTGATCGGCACGCCGCCGTTCGACTTGGGATAGTTCGCGGCAAGCGCAGGATTGAACGCACCCAGTGAACGCTTGCCGTTCAGCTTGCAGTCGCCATAGGGATCGTTGACATACGTCCCGCTCAGAATGTCGAATGTGCGCGAATTGCCCGCGCACTTGAGTTCCGTGCCCGCCGTCTCGCCGTTGTCGCGCAGGCGATCGCCGAAAAGCTTGAAAGTCGCATCGAAATTGCTGGTTGGTTTCCATTCCAGCGTCAGGCGGCCGAGGATTTCCTTCGTCCCCGGATCACGGCCATGCGCGGCGCCGACGCCCGGAAAACCGGGAGCGCTGGGCACGGTCACCGGGCCGGCCACGTTCTTGATGTAGCCGTCCATCTTGCTGCCGCGTGCCGCTACGCGAAAGCCCAGCGTGTCGGTGATCGGGCCGGAGATCGCACCTTCGACGATACGCTCGCGGGCCCGGAATTCGTAGCCTCCGCGAATGTAGCCTTCGAGGGTATCCGTCGCTCCCTTGGTGCGCAGCGAGACGACGCCGCCTGGGCTGTTTTTGCCGAAGAACAGCGCTTGGGGCCCTTTCAGGACTTCGACCTGCTGGACGTCGAAGAAGCTCTGCGCGACGAGGCGGCCGCGACTGATCTGGAGGCCATCGATGTTAAGAGAAACGGTCTGGTCGATACCGGCGTCGAGCGCCGAGGAGCCAAGGCCGCGAATGGTGAAGCTGGCACCTGCGCCGCCCCCGCCGGACTTGGCGAGGATGACCTGCGGCATCATCTGACCGATCTTCTGGAGGTCGGTGGAGCCGGTCCGCTCAAGCTGGTCGGCGCTGATGGCGGTAATCGCCACCGGCACGTCCATCATCGTCTCCTCGCGGCGGCGGGCGGTGACGATGATGTCGCCTTCGTTCGTGGTTGCCTTGGCCGTATCCTGCGCTTCTACCTGCGTCGGCATCAAAGTGCCGGTGCCCAGCACCAGTGCAAGGGCGCACCCCAGATTCCATTCCTGTTTCATAGCCATTCGGCCTCCCCGGTTTCCTCATGCCCAACCGGCGCGATGGACTTCGCCATCTGTCACCACCGCGACCCTGATTGAGGTGCCGCAGCGGGGTGAGGGTAGAGGGAGGAAGAACGGGCGGGCAACGGTGAATTTGGAAACGGAAATACAGGAAAGAGATAACTCATTATTGAATTTTACGTCAGCGAATGGAGAGTGCGTATCATGAGACTGAATATGCTAACTGAATTTTAACTGATACGATTAAATCGTGTTTGTATTATAGAAAAATTCAAAAACGGCTGTTTTTTTCGTATCTTTCCGGCACGAGTGATCCAGAACGGAAGCCAAAGTTGAGTAATCGATAGCGCCAGAGCGCGATTATATCGGCAGGCCCAGAAGCGAAAACTGGTCTTCGAGGAACTTCTTCTGCCGGCGGGGGGACCAGCTGCGCGGTTCGAACATCGCTTGCGTGGCGATTCCCACCAGCAGCGTGACGATCTGACGGCTCGCCCGCCGCGCCTTCTCGCGGGGCAGGCCGTGCTCCTTGTGCAGCAGTTCCGCAAAATCGCGCGAGGCGATGCGCACCTGCACGCGTTCCTCGTGAGCGACGTCCGGGTCGGTGCAGGCAAGGTGGTATTGTGCAAGGTAGATGTGCCAGTCCTCGCGGCTTTCCTGATCGATCGGCATCTGCGCCAGAGCGCAGGCGAGGGGGCTGCCGCCGGTCTCTTCGTAGGAGCGGCGGATGCGTGCCTGGGTTCGCAGGATCACCTTGCGGTAGACCGCGATCCACAACTCGCGGCGATCGGCGAAGTGGTGATTGATGGTGGTCGTGCTGCAATCCATCGCGGCAGCGAGACGGCGCAGCGTCAGGCCTTCCAGCCCTGTTTCGCACACCAGTTTTATGGCCGCCTCGGCAATGTCATGACGCCTCAACGTGCGTTCCACGCGAGAGGCTTCCGGGCGGTGAATCACCCAGGCCGGCAGCGAATCGTTCCAGACCGCAAGCGGGTCGGTCGGGTCAATCAGTAGCGTCATGAGTCGCCAAATCCCTCTCCCAAGGGTTGCCTGTCGATCGTGCGCCGGCAGGTCTGTGGGTCGAAAGCTGCCATCAACCCGCGCGGGAAGGCAAGTCTCGTGTTCCATTCCACGCCTGCATTATCAGGCGATTGCCTTAATATAATGATGCCGATACACCCTGTCCGCAAGAACAATCGGGAGAACGGATCGTGGGAAGACTCGAAGGACGGGTGGGAATCGTGACCGGCGGATCGTCGGGTATCGGCGCAGCCTGCGTCCGGCGCCTGGCTGATGAAGGCGCCAGCGTGGTGCTGACCGATGTGACGCTCACCTCGGAAACCCACGGCGCGGCAATGTCTCTGCCACACGACGTGCGCGACGAGGCCCTGTGGGAGCACGTGGTGACGACCACGCTCGAACGGTTCGGGCGCCTCGACTTTCTCGTGAATAATGCCGGGATTACCAGCACCCAGCCGATCGAGGAGGTAACCCTGGACGTGTGGGAAAACATCCTCGCCATCAATCTTACCGGCACGATGCTGGGCTGCAAGCATGCGGTGCGCGCGATGCGCGGCAATCCGGGCGGGGCGAGCGGTTCCATCGTCAACATCTCGTCGATGGCAGGCTTCGTCGGGCTGGCTCAGTCGGCCGGATACAATGCGACAAAGGGCGGCGTGCGGTTGCTGACCAAATCGGTTGCGGTGCGCTGCGCCAGTGAATATCGCTCGATCCGCTGCAATTCCCTGCACCCCGGAGCTATCGACACGCCGATCCACGAGCGGCGCCTGTCCTCGGCGCCCGATCGTGAAGTCGCGCGCGCGGCCATGGACGCGCTGCAGCCAGTGGGCCGCATGGGCACGGCTGAGGAAATGGCCGCTTGCGTTGCGTTCCTCGTCAGCGACGATGCCAGCTTCGTTACCGGTACAGAACTGATCGCCGATGGCGGCTGGCTTGCGGATGGCGGCACTACCCGCCTGCCGCCCACCCGGACCATGCCGACGGAGCAACCGGCATGAGCGCGGCCGGGGTCCTGTTCTCGCCCATCCGCATCGGCGGGACCACGATACCCAACCGCATCGCCATGGCGCCGATGACGCGCGAGTTCTCTCCGGGCGGCGTGCCGGGCGCGGACGTGGCAGCGTACTACGCCCGCCGTGCGCAAGGCGGATGCGGGCTGATCATCACCGAAGGCATGGCGGTCAACGCTGCGGGCGCGCACGACGGGCCGATCCCGCTGTTATATCAGAGCGAGACGATCGAAGCCTGCCGCGCCATCGTTTCCGCCGTGCATGGCGCGGGCGCAAAGATCATGCCGCAGCTGTGGCACGTGGGTGTGCAGGATTCGCCCACCGAGGTTAACCCGCTGACCGTGAAGCAGAAGCCTCGGCGCGTCGGGCCGTCCGGCCTGCTCGGGACGGGAGAGCCCGGCGGCGACGCGCTGGACGAAAACGGTATCGCCGACACGATCGCCGACTTCGCCCGCGCCACTCATGCCGCGCGCATGGCCGGGTTCGACGGTATCGAGATTCACGGCGCGCACGGCTATCTGCCTGACCAGTTCCTGTGGGATCGCACCAACCTGCGGTCCGATCGCTACGGCGGCGATGCAAAGGAGCGCACGCGTTTCGTCATCGAACTGATCCGCGCCTGCCGGGCAGCCGCGGGCCCGGATTTCCCGATCGTGCTGCGCTTCTCGCAATGGAAGAGTTTCGATTACGAAGCGCGGCTCGCCGACACTCCGCAAGAGTTGGAGGCTATCCTGGCGCCCATTGCAGCGGCGGGGGTGGATGCCTTCCACTGCTCCACCCGCCGGTTCTGGGAACGTGGCTTTACCGGCGATCGGCTGACCCTGGCCGGCTGGGCCAGGAAGCTGACTGGCCTGCCGACCATCGCGGTGGGGTCGGTGACACTGGAAAACGACTTCAAGCACGACAAGACGGAGGATAGCGGCGGGATCGCTGAAAGCGCCTCGCGCAGCCGCGACGTCGAAGACGTGGCCGCGTTGGTCGAGCGCGGCGAGTTTGACATGATCGCGGTGGGGCGTGCCATGGTCGCCAATCCAGACTGGGCGAATCTTGTGGCGGCGGGCCATACGCATCGCCTGCGCCCATTTACCCGCGATCTGCTGGCGACGCTGGACTAGCTGTCTGGCGGCGGAACGTCATTGGGATAAGCTATGACATCAGCGACTAGACGGTCCGTAAGTGGGGCAAACGTGGTGAGCAAGCCGGCCAAAGCGACTGCTTTGGCATGCCACCGAGGAGGAGCGTGCAATCACCTGCGATGTACGACGAGTAACAGGTTCCTGCTGGATGACCTGACTTTCGTTTTGCGCCATTTTCCGCCGCATCTTACGTCGACAGGGTTGCTGGTCAGAAATTGAAGGTTGAGTTTCGACCTAGCATTTAGGCTTGGAAGTTTCTGATATTGAGGTGCTAGCCGTCGGTCTGCTCGTGCGGGAGCGGAAATCGGCGGCTGAACGGCCGCAAAGGGTCGACACCAGAGGGCAGGGGCTGGGGCAAAGCTACCATCCATACTGTCAACGGCGGCGCAAAAGTCGGCCACGGGGCGGAGTAAAACCAGGCCAGTGTGGCGGCCGCCCGGGGAAGTGGCGTGAGGGCGTAGCCCGAGGGCCACTTCCCCGGGCGTTGGCCTGATTTTCAGGGGTTGGTTTTGGGCTTTCGGGCGCGGCTATGGGCGAGGCGGTAGCTCTCGCCATTCATCTCCAGGATGCTGACGTGATGGGTCAGCCGGTCGAGGAGCGCGCCGGTGAGACGTTCGGATCCGAAGGTCTCGGTCCATTCGTCAAAGGGCAGATTGCTGGTGATGAAAGTCGAGCCGCGTTCATAGCGCTGTGAGATCAGCTCGAACAGCAATTCGGCCCCGGTCTTGGAGAGCGGCACGAAGCCCAGTTCGCCGATGATGAGCAGCTTGTATCCAACCATCTGTTTCTGGAAGCGCGGGAGGCGTCGCTCGTCCCGGGCCTCCATCATCTCGCTGACCAACGCGGCGGCGGTAGTGAAGCCGACGGACAGCCCTTTCTGGCATGCCGCCAGCCCCAGTCCGAGGGCCACATGTGTTTTGCCCGTGCCCGATGGCCCCAGAGCGATGGCGTTCTCGCGGCGCTCGATCCATTCGCAGCGCGCCATCTCGAGCACCTGCATCTTGTTGAGTCGGGGGATGGCGGTGAAGTCGAAGCTGTCGAGGCTTTTGACCGCGGGGAAGCGTGCGGTCTTGATGCGCCGCTCCACCATGCGACGCTCCCTGTCGATCATCTCCATCTCGATGAGCCGGGCGAGGAAGCGGATATGGTCGACGCCTTCGGCGGCGCATTGCCGGGCCAGCTTCTGATGCTCACGAAGGCAGGTGGGCAGCTTGAGCGCCTTGAGATGGTGGGCGAGCAGGATCTCGGGGGCCTCACCGCTCATGCCGCTTCCTGCTTGTCGGACAGAAGGCTCAGGTAGGCTTTGGCCAAAGTCTTTTCGACCTTGGCCCTGGGCAGGAAGGGATAGACCTCAAGGTCGAGCCTGGGCGGCACACGCTCCACCCGGCACAGGATCAGGTGCTTGACGGCATCGAAGCTGATGGCGCCCAGGTCGATGGCCTGTTCCACCGCCACCTGGAGATCGGCGATATCGAAGCTTCCAGCAGGCGCAGCACCTGCACATACTCGCGCCTGCCATGCTTGTTCATTCTCGACATCGCGGACACAGTCGAGCCGTCGGATTGCGCAGCGCGCTCGCACTTGGCAGCGATCAAGTCTGTGTGCCGAATGGTCTGCTAGGACGGTGCTAACGTCCTGCCCTCCGCGCTGGCTGGACCCTTCGGGCGGCTTGAATGCACGGCTCTCTCCACTTGCAACGCTTTTTGCGATTGGATCGCAAGAAGGGAAATGCTACCCCTCCAACTAGTCTGTAACGGTTCGGGGGCCCTGCGTCGGGTGTCTAAAATGGATACCCTTCAGGTATTTCTTGCGGCGCACGCGGACCTTGTCCGTTATGCGACAAGGATTACAGGCGATCCCGCCGAAGCGGAAGACGTGGTCCAGGACGCCTGGTTGCGCTTCCGCGCGATGGCTGGCACCCGCGTTCTCGACGAGCCGAAAGTCTATCTCTTCAGGATAGTCCATAACCTTGCCCTGGACCGGCAGCGACGGCAGGCGCGCGCGAACCGAATCTTCATGGGCAACGCTGCCCTGATGGCTGGACAGGTCCCGAGTGACCAGCCTTCGCAGCAGGCCGGCATGGAGGCAAAGGATGAACTCGCCATGCTGCGCAAGGCGCTGGCGCAACTGCCTGACCGGAATCGACGAGCATTTGAGATGCACCGCTTCGAGGACATGAAGCTCGTCGAGATCGCCAAGGAACTCGGGATATCAAAGAGCGTCGCGTCCGAACTCGTGATCGAGGCCGTCGAATTCTGTAAAAAGGCGCTCAGGCGGAGACATTAAATCAATGCTGCAGAAAGTCCCGGAATGGCATGCGCTTCATTCGTTAAATGCCTAAGGCATTGGAAGGCGCGCGCCGGGTGCGTGCACGGCGAGATAGGGGCGCGGGGATGAGCAGAGAGATGGAGGTTGACCGCAGACAGAGCGATCTCAGCCGCCAGGCTACCGCTTGGCTTGTCCAGCTCGACGACGAGCCGGACGACGCTGAACTGCGCGAACAGTTCGGCGATTGGCTCGCCGCCGATCCCTCCCATCGCTCTGCATGGCAGGAGACCGTGCGGGTTTCGGGGCTCCTGTCGGCCGCCGGTCCGATGTCCACGGCCGTGCAAACGGCGCGCCCGGCCTGGTACCGAGACTTCGCGCGGGCAAGGACTTTCGCCGTGCTCGGGCTTGCCGCGTGTATCGCCTGGATCTTCGCACCTGATTTGTCTCTCAGGCTTCGATCGGACGCTATGACCTCGACCGCCGAGCTGCGCGTGGTCAGGCTAGAAGATGGAAGCGTCGTCCATCTCGCCCCTGACTCGGCTATCGCTTTCACAAATCGCCCAGGGGGCCGTACGCTGACCCTTTTGCAAGGCGAAGCATGGTTCGACGTGGCACATGACGCGGCCAGGCCATTCCGGGTTACGGCGGGCACCAGCACCGTCACCGTGCTGGGCACCACCTTTTCGGTAGGCAGGTACGATGCTGGAACACAAGTGGCCGTTCAGCGCGGCCATGTGGCGGTCACGACGACCGATGATGCCACGAAGCCAGGCCGCACGGAGCTTGTAGCTGGCCAGTCCCTGTCCCTGCGCGCTGGCGCGGCGCTTCGCGGCACGATCCGCCCGGACCGGGTCGCGAGCTGGCGCGAAGGCGTTGCGATCGCCGACGATCAGCCGATCGGCGACGTGATCGACCGTCTGCGCCCTTGGTACAAGGGGTATATCGTCACCGGAGGGCCAGGGTTGACGAGCCGCCGCGTAAGCGGAATCTATGATCTGCGCGATCCCGATCTAGCACTGGAAGCGCTGACCAAGGCGCACAAGGTAACCGTTTCCCACATCTCTCCGTGGCTGAGGATCGTGACGATCGGCTGACCCAGCGCAAAAAATTCTGCCGCCTTCATTTTTTTTACGGAATTGATCGACGCCCGGACGTCTAGGTTATGCAACTGCTTCGCAATAGCGATTTAGACGAGCATAAACTTTTACGCAGGGGATAGATCAGGTGGCTTCGGGGGGGTTCTTCAAGGAAAGTGGAAAGCGGCGGTTTTGGGCGGGAGTACTGCTTACCTCGGTGGCAGCCGTCGGTCTGGCCGTGCCGGTGTCCGCGCAAACGCAGTCGGCGGCGCCGGAGCGTGCGCGATCCTTCGACATAGCGCCACAATCCGTCGTCGATGCGCTGGCGGATTTTGGACAGCAGTCGGGATTGCAGGTCAGCCTGGACGCCGAGAAGGCCCGCGGGCTGTCGTCTCCCGGTGTGCGCGGCACGATGACGCCCTCTCAGGCACTGGAGGCTCTGCTTGCCGACACTGGCCTGGCGGCGCGCATCGAAGGCAGGATCGTCTCCCTCCACAAGCTATCGGTGGCAGATGCCGCTCCTCCGCGCTCGGATGTGATTTCCCTGGGCTCTCTGCGCGTGGAAGGCTCGCCCATCGGGGCCGATCCTTCTGCGGAGACGGGCGCTGAGCGCGATGCCCGGCAAAGGAATGCCGTCTACGATCAGGATATTTCGTCCACTTATGCAGGCAAGGAGGAGATCGAGCGCTACAAGGGCGTCAATACCGCCGACATCCTGAAGGGCATGGTCAATGTCTTCAGCGGCGATGCGCGCAACGGCGGTGCGCTCGATCCCAGTATTCGCGGCATCCAGGGGCCGGGGCGCGTGCCGGTTATCATCGACGGCACGGAACAGGCGCTGACCGTATGGCGGGGCTATAACGGGGCGAGCAATCGCAGCTACATCGATCCCAGCCTGATTTCCGGGATGCAGGTGCTCAAGGGGCCGGTTTCGACCCGAGGCGTCAACGGCTCCACCGGCGGGGCCGTCGTCATCAACACACTCGATGTTGCAGACATTCTTCAACCCGGCAAAAATTTCGGGTTCGAGCTACGGCTGGAGGGCGGCAACAATTCCACCCAACCGCACCTCCCGTCGCTTCTCACCGGCCAGGATTATCGCACGGTTCCTGGTTTTGTGTGTACAGGCATCGGCGCATCGCCGACATATCCCTATTGCGATCCGTCGCTTCGGGTGACGCTGGGCACGCCTGGCGACAATGAAGCCTTCTCGGCCGGGGACCACGCCATTCGCTTGGCCGTCGCGGGCCGCGTCGGCGATTTCGCTCTTTTCGGTGCTTACGCTTTCCGTGAGCGCGGTAACTATTTTTCGGGCAAAAAGGCGCCGGGCTATTACCAGCAGGAAGATCTGCCGCTCAATTCCCACACCTTCATCCGCAAGCTGGGGCTCAACTACGAGCCGGGCAACGAAGTCCCCAACACGTCGAGCGAGCTGGAATCCTTCCTGTTCAAAGCGACCTGGCGCATTACAGACGATCAGGCGCTGCAGATTGGCTTGCGCGATAGCAAGTCGACGTCTGGCGACATCCTGCCATCGCGTATCTTCACCACGGACGGCCCCACTTTCGGCAATGTGCAATGGCCGCTGAGCAAGGTCCATGCACGGGCTTATAACGCCGAATACAAGTGGCAGCCGGGCAGCCGCTGGATCGATCTGCGCGCAACAGCCTGGGCGACCGATACCGTCAGCGGCAGCTACAGTTCGGGCGGCTTTCCTAATGCGGCGTCGCTGGCGGATCCGATCATTGCCAATACGGCTATCTCGAATTCGGACAATGACCGTTACGGCTTTACCGTCAGCAACCAGTTCAATCTGTCGTCTAGGCTCAATGTCCTCGTGGACGGGAGCTGGCAGCATGAACGCCTGCGATCCGGCGACGAATATTCGACGGCGGCGGCAAATGGCTGGCGGCAATTGCCGCGTGCGGGGCGGCGCGAGGAATACCGGATCAACTTCAGCGGTGAATGGCGTCCGACCGGTTTCCTGAAAATCAACGCGGGCCTCTCCTATTCCGGATATTGGGCAAAAGACGATTTCCTTCCCGAATATCTTCGCCGCCAAGGCGGATCGATCGCCCAGCCTGTGGCGACGAGTTGGAGCACATCCTATGAGACGGCGGGATCAGGCATGGCCGATTACGAAATTTACATGCGCAACTTTCTCGCATCCAATGGCTTCTCGCCCGAAGACATCGAAGTATTTCTCCCGATTTTTGTTTCCAGTTATGATCCCAGCGTCCCGTTCAACATAAACTACAATGGTCCGGACTGGCTTCCGGATGCCGATGGCCGTTTCAAGCGTGCGGACAATATCTGTCTCAATGGCTCGCTCGACAACGTCGCGAACTATACCGGAACGTGTGTCGTCACAGCCAACAACACTCCCATTGCCATTACTCAGGCAAAGAGAAAGTCCGGTCATGGCTGGGCACCGACGCTCTCGGCGACGGCCTATTTGAGCGGCGCCAGCAGAGCCTATCTGCGCTACGCGCAGGCTTATCGCTTTCCCAGCATGTTCGAAAGCACGATAGGCTTCTCGGCCTCCATCAACCCGCTGCGGGATCTGAAGCCGGAACGCATCCGCTCATGGGAAGCCGCCTGGATACAGGATCTTCGGCCACTGCTCCGGCTTGGCGAGGGCGAACAGGCCGATCTCAAGCTGACCTGGTTCCATAACACCACGCGCGACGTGATCGAGCGGAGCACGGGCCTGATGTTCAGCAACATCGACAAGCAGGTGATCGCCGGGTTCGAATTCCAGGCGCGCTTCGACAATGGTGACTTCTTCACCGATCTCAGCGCGAGCCACATGACCACCAACAAGGTCTGCGACGAGAGTGTCGCGACACAGTTGGATCCCTCGCGCGGCCGTGTGCCCGATTGCGTCAAGTATGGCTTCCTTTCGGGCTTCCTGCTTACGCAGGCGACGCCGGAGGATACGGTCAACTGGACCGTGGGCGGCCGGTTTTTCGATCGCCGGCTCGAGGTGGGTGGCCGGTTCACCTGGTACAGCGGCTATCGCAATTCCCAGCTCGCCGAATTCACGGATCCTGACGACTGCATCGGCGGATGCTTCCTCAACATTCCCTACACTTGGGGCGAGATTATCACGCTGGACGCCTATGCCAAGTTCAGGATCGATGATCGTTTCAGCGCCGAGTTGACAGGCCTCAATCTCAACAACCGGTATTATCTCGACCCCCTGTCGCGTTCCATGCTGCCCGCACCGGGCCGAACGGTACGACTCAGCGTGACGGGGAGGTTCTGAGCAGAGGTTCAGGGCCGCCACCCACATCCGACAATCTTGGCTGACCGGGATGGTGGTGACGACCCTGGATGAATGCGCCCGACAGGTCGGGCGCTCCAACCAGCAGGAGAAGTAGAATGAAGTTTGCAAATCTCAAAGCCCTTGGTTTGGTGCTCGCGATTTCGAGCGCGGTCGCCGGTGCTGCCCAGGCGCAGGTCGTTGGTGGAACAAGCGATGCCGCCAAGGTGACGATCGCTGCCAGTACCGTCGTGGGCGGCCCTCACAGCGCAGGCAAAGTGGGCATCCGCGTCCCAAATCTCTCTGCTGCCCAGTACATCGATTTCCAGGGCCTGCAGGGCATCCTGGGCACTGACGCCAGCGGTGTCACCACCTTCACCGCTGTTACCGGGACTGTCACCGACCACAGCCAGTATGGCCGCTTCGATTTCGCTAAGGTCAGCGGTTACGACATCTATTTCGGTGAGTGGAAGCAAACGGCGAGCGTCACGGCGGGCGACCACACCGTTTATTATGGCGGCACCGGCGCATCGACTTCCGTTCCGTCGAGTGGATCGGCCAGCTACACTGTCAAGGGTATCAGCGATTATCAGGGCAAGGGCATTCTGAACGGCACGTTCAACGCCTCCTTCACGGGCAGCGGCGGAACACTGACGGGAAGCCTGGCCAACGCTGGCTCGACCTATGGCGTGAATATCGGGACGGCCACGATCAGCAGCAGCGGCACCTTCGCCGGCGTCGGTGCAAGCGCGACGGGTTCGGGTGGAACGCCGCTCGCCTCCAGCGGCCTCGTCAGCGGCCGCTTCTTCGGCACCAATGTTAATGCGCTGGCAGGAACCGTGGCGTTCAGCGGAACGAACCGTCAGTACAGCACTGCCTTCGGTGGCACAAAGAACTGATCCACGCACGTCGGGCCGGGGCCTTCGTTCGGAAGGCCCCGGTTTTTCCGCCACCCCTGTTCCGGCCCAGCGTCTTCATGCATCGATCAACTTTCCGCAATCTTCTCTCGGCCGAACCGCTCTGCCTCGCGCTTGCAGTCTTTCTGTGGACGGCTCCAGCAGCGGCGCAGACGACGAGCGGACAGGACACGCGCTTGCGGCTCGAACAGCAGTTCGATCGCCAACGCGCTGACCGCGAGGAACGCGCGCTCGAGGAGGCGCAGTCGTTGGAGGGCGACACCTCATCGCTGACCATCGATGGCGAGACTTATGCGGTAGGCAATAACGTCGATGACCTCGGGCGAGCGCTCTACGTCTCGGTGATGCGCAAGCAATGGCGGGATGTCCGCCGTTTCCTTGGCGCCTACCAGAATCTGGCCGGGCATGATCCGATGCTTGTCGAATATGCCCTTGGCGCGCTGGCTCGCGAAAAAGGCGACCTGGCTAAGGCGGAGAGACACTATCGCGCGCTGCTGGCGATCAAGCCGGATTTCGTTCCCGGCAGGCTGGAACTTGCGCGTGTCCTTTTCGACAATCACCAGGACCGCGAAGCGGAACGCACGTTCCGGGCAGCGCGCGAAGTGCTGGCCAACGACGGGCCGCAGGCGCAGGGCGTCATCGGCACGCTCGACGCCTATCTAGGCGCGCTGAAACGCCGCCGAAGCTGGCAGGGGAGCCTCGCCGCGGGTCCAGGATACAGCAGCAACCTCAATCAGTCCTCGGCAAGCTACACCTGCCTGCTGGCGACGGATGACGGCACATGTCTTGTCGATCGCAAGGTGCCCGACGCGATCGCGGCGGCCGGGGTGAACTTCGAAGCGACGCTGGCGCGCGATGTTCCCTTGGGCGGACACGGCGGTCTGCGGGCGCGTGCCATCGTGTTCGGCGATATCTATCCTGGCCATCATGACTATTCCCAGACGACGGCAACCTTCCGCCTCGGCTATCAGCACCAGACCGTCCGCAATGCTATTTCCGTCTCTCCGTCATTTGAGATCGGCTCGCTCGGATCATCGGTGCTCTACAAGGCCCCCGGCCTCAACACGGAATGGACGCATACCCTCTCGCCGCGCGCGCTATTCAGGGTCGAAGGCAATTACCGCGACTTTCGTTACAACGATGCAGCGTTCGCCGCGCAAAACGGGCCGTTAACGGATGCCGCGATCACCGGATGGTATTCCCTTGCTCCGACTTTGACTGTGTTCGGCGGCCCTGATTTCACTGGGAAGGACACCAACAGCCTCGTCGAGGCGTATCGCCAATGGGGAGGGCGGCTCGGCATCAACAAGGCCTTTGGCGATGGCGCGAGCCTCTTTCTTATGGGATCGTATCGCTACCGCAGGCATCGCGCCTATAGCGAGCTGTTCGAGGCCCGGCGCGAAGATCGACAGTTCAATGTCATCGGCATCGTGCGGATGCCCATCCTGAAACTGGGCGCGCTCATCCCCGAAATCGTCGTCAACTACAACCGCGTCAACAGCAACATCGACTGGCTCTATTCCCACAGGCGGACGACCGCGAGCCTGAGGCTCAGCTACGCCTTCTGAATGCCTGCAACAGTTTTCCTTCCACATCGCACAGGAGCAATGCCCATGACCGTGACAACCGGCCAACTTCATGCCGGCGAGCAGAGCCGCGCCAAGCGTCTCAAAGCCCTGACCAGCAGCGTCCATGAAGGTGTCGATCGCTCGATCATGTCGACGGCGTCCTTCGCCAGCATCGAGGGGTACAAGAAGTTCCTGGCAGTCCAGTACCTGTTTCACCGCGACGTGGCGGCTCTTTATGTGGATCCGCAGCTTCAGGCGACCTTTCCCGACCTCGAACAGCGACGCCGCCTCCCGCTGGTCGCAGCCGACCTGGAGTATCTGGGCGTTGCTGTGCCGCAAGCAGGGTCGGCCGCTTTTGTCGCCGGTGCGCCGCTGGATCTGGGCACCGCCGTCGGATGGTTATACGTTGCGGAAGGCTCGAACATGGGTGCGGCGCTGCTACGCAAGGAGGCGCACAAGCTCGGCCTGACCGATGATCGCGGTGCGCGGCATCTCGCTCCTGCGCCCGAAGGCCCTGCGCCGCACTGGCGTGCATTTGTCGCGGCCCTTGATGCTATCACTTTTACCGAAGACGAGGAACAGCGTGCCGGGCAAGGCGCGCTGCAAGCTTTCGCGCGCGTCCAGGCCCACATTGATACGCGTCTTGACTGAAGCGGCGCATACCGATCGGCGCCTCCGACGCGGGCGAGCCGCCCGCACCGGATGGCTTATGCTGGGCGCGACGCTGATGGCGGTTGGCTTCGTCGGTATCTTCGTGCCGTTGCTGCCTACGATGGACTTCTTGTTGCTGGCGCTCCCCTGCTTCGCACGTTCGTCTCCGCGTCTGGAAACATGGCTGCTGAACCATCCGCGCTTCGGGCCCGGCCTACGCGCATGGCGAGCGCAGCGGGCCGTGCCGCGCCGTGCCAAGATCGCTGCGTGTGTAGGCATGACTGTCGGTTTCGGTCTATTCTGGTTCCACGTCAGACCCAGCCCGCTACTGTCAGTTGCCGTGGTCGCATTCATGCTGTTCTGGGCAATCTGGATCGTCCGGCGTCCCGAACCTGAAACATCACTATGAAAGGCGGAGGCTATCGCCGCGTGCAACTCGCGGCTGTCGGGGATGACGCCCGCTTCCTGGGAGGTTCCGTCATGTTGCTACCCCATTCTCCAGACAGCCCAGTCCGGGAGAAAGCGACGGCTGCTGTCCTTGGGTCGCTGGCAAGACCCGACGAAATTTCGCACGAGCGTAGCCGCTATTGCGATCAGCGATCGGCTTGGGGAACGCGCCTGTTCGGCTTGGCGGGGACAAACCTGGTAATCGCACTTGTGGTGATCGCCACACTGTTCACGTGGAAAACCGTCGTTCGCCCCGTCCATAGCATATCGCAGCCGCTGACAGTGATGGCATTGCAGCCCGTCGCGACGCCGCCGATACCCATTCGCAACGTACCCCCGGGGCCGGAGCTAGTCGAGAAGCAGAAATCCGAGCCCGTGGCCGTCACCGAGCCGGTTTCCATCCCGCTCGTGCGGCTCTCCAAGGCGGACACCTCAGCGCGGGACGCGCGCGAGCCTGTTAACATTGCCGATCCCGGTCCCGCTGTACCGGAAACAACTTCCCCCAAAAGCATTGCCGCGCCGACGGCGAACCGTCTGTCCAACGACGCTCGCGCAAATTGGGAGGGCACGATCCTGGCGCATCTGGAGCGCTTCCGCCGTTATCCGACGCGCGCCCGCGCGGCGCGGCGGCAAGGCACCGCCTATATTCGCTTCAGGGTGAACCGGGCCGGCGCGGTGCTGTCGTTCGCCATCGTGAAGAAATCCGGCTCGTTCGACCTCGATCAGGCCGCGCTCGATACGCTCGAGCGCGCGCAACCGCTCCCTGCCATCCCTGCGGACATGCCCGACGAAGTCGAACTGTCGGTGCCGGTCGAGTATTATCTGGCGCGTTAAAAGAGCTTTTTATCCTTGTCGCATCTGCCGCTACGCGATCCGTATCGGCAACAAACGCTTCTTCCCGCTACCTGAATAGGCTGAAGGATCCTATTCCGACTGCTTAATGACCGGAGAATTTTATGGCGCCGATTGAGACTCGCGAATGTCGGAGATGAGGGGACGGGCTCAACCGGTCACTCGATGAATGAAGGACTGGGATCGGGCAGGCGCTTCTAGCTCGGGAACGACTGCTATCAGGGCGATCCTAATTGAGATATGGAACCGGTGGTCAGCGCTTCCCTCAATCGCTGTGCCGTGCGGGGCAATGGAGGAGTTGGAAGTCACTAGCCGGCGAAACGAAATCGCGGTCCGGTCCCGCGCGGATGGCGCGCCTCGCTTGTGTCGCGGGGGTATATCGCCGATAGCGTCGTCGATGACCTCCGAACCTGTCCCCGCCGCCATGCATCCTCGCGAATTCGTCGCCTTTATCGCTGCAGTCATGGCCGTAAACGCACTGGGCGTCGACCTGATGCTGCCTGCCCTGGCGGATATAGGCCGTGAGCTTGCCATAAGCGATGCCAATCATCGGCAGTGGATCATCACCGTCTACATGGTCGGCTTCGGAGCAGGGCAGTTGGTCTATGGTCCTCTCGCTGACCGGTTCGGCCGGAGACCGGTCCTCGTTGGCACCCTGATCGGCTTCGTTGCCGCGAGTGTGTTCGCGGCGAGTTCGGCTACGTTCCCAGCGCTGCTCGGTGCGCGCTTGCTGCAGGGTCTGATGTCAGCGTCGACCCGCGTACTCGCGGTCGCCATCGTCCGCGATGGCGCATCCGGGCGGAAGATGGCCCGCACCATGTCTGTCGCGCAAATGATCTTCTTCGTCGTGCCGATCCTGGCGCCGACGCTGGGCCAGGCGCTGCTCGCGTTCGGGCCATGGCGCTTCATCTTCTACGCGCTTGGCACTTTCGCAGCCTTCGTGCTCGCATGGACACTTGTGCGTCTGCCAGAAACCCTGCCTGTTGCACGCCGGGTGCCGATCTCCTTGATGGCCTTGCGGCAGAGTTACTGGCTGACGCTCACGAACCGGTTCTCCATCGGCTACGCGGTGGCCGCGTCGCTCACCTTCGGCGGGATCATCGCCTTCGTCTCATCCTCACAGCAGATTTTCGTCGATGAGTTCGGCGCTGGGGCCCAGTTCACATGGCTGTTCGCGATCTGCGCCGGCGCGATGGGACTGGCAGCGTTCGCCAACAGCCGCCTTGTGGAAAAGCTTGGAACGCGGATGATTTCGCAGGCGGCATTGCTCGCGTTAATCGGGCTCTCCATACTGCATGTGCTGGTCATCTATGCCGGGCTGGAAACGCTGGCGAGCTTCACCATCCTCCAGGCGCTCAGCATGACCTCGATCGGGCTTTGCGGCTCCAACTTCGGATCCATGGCGATGGAGCCGGTCGGCCACATCGCGGGAACGGCCTCGTCGGTGCAGGGGTTCATCACCAGCATCGGCGCAGTGCTGGTGGGTTCGGCCATCGGCCAGGCTTATGCCGGCACGACGTTGCCGCTGGCATTGGGCTATCTGTGCATCGGCGTGGCCGTGCTCGCCATTGTCTACGTCATAGAAGGCGGCCGGCTGTTCCGCGCCCGTGAGGCGCGAGCACAGAGTTAGGCGGTCATAGGCTGCGGCCATCGATGACGATTTGGCCGCCTGTCCTCGTTCTTTCGGCGAAGTGATAGTCGCCCGCGAAATACCGCTCCCGATGCCGCCTCGGCACCAGCAATGAGCATTGTTGCCCCTCCTTGGACCGGACGTCGACGGCGGCTCCATAGCGAGAACGGCGGTCGTAACAATTAGCAAGGATGTGCCCTGATTCTGCGTAAACGAATGTGCGGTTTCAGGCAGGCGAATTTGCTTAGGGTGTGCTGTCAATATGCGGCATTTTCGGCCATTTCGAGGGCAACCCAATTGTGGCAATTTCGGCGTGAAATTCGATTTCAAACAGGCACTTGGCCGCGTGACAGCGCGGACTGGCGGAGCCGCGCACATCGCCCTCTGTCGTCGATGTTCTTCATTTGAGCCGAATTTGGGACCAAATAGCCATCACGACTGTCCGAACTGTCCTGCATGTGCTTGCGCGTTGAATTTCTGCGAAATTGGGCATGGTCGTGCGGTCGGCGCCTCATGCGCGCCACGGGCACAGATGCAGCGCGGACCACGCATCCCGGCCACCGATCGTCCGTACCTATCAGTGTTTGAAGCAGTGCTCGCGATGCCATCGAACAAACTGTAAATGGGGGCGATCAGCCTCGCGAGGCGGCATCAGGATACGCCCGGTCGCATTGATAACCGAGCGAATGCTGTCCGGGTCATTGGCCTGACGCGACACCATGATCTGCATATCGTCATCCAGCCCGATAAGGCCGCGATCGAACATCCAGTGGGCCGTTCCGGAGAGGGCCAGGCCGTTGCTCACGATGTCCGGGCCGTTCGCCTCGACGGGACGAATATGCGCGGCTTCGACTTCGGCCCGCCCGCCACCGTTGATGAGCTTCAATCCGGTAATCGCGCAGCGCTCATCATAGGCGCGCAAGACGATCCGCCGGAACACCCGGTCACGCACAACGCGTGACACAATTGCGGAGACACGCTCGCGCGCTTCGTCGAAAATGAATGGCTCACGTTCTTCCCTGACGACGTGCCCGGCAGCCGCCATATCCGTCCGAGGCAGGAGGGGATTTTCATCGGCCAGACCCGCCGCAACGATGCGGTTGAAATCGGCCGGAGACAGGCTCCGCACCGCTGCCTGAGCACGGCCCGAAATGCGCCCGGCCTCATTCAGTACACCGCGTTCGATCGGTCCGGTTTCGTCGGCAAACGGAACGGGCGTCGCGAAGTCCAGATAGGTGCCGGGCTCGATCAACGCCAGATACATTCCCGGCACGGCAGGATCGGCAATCACGCGGCCCACTTTAGCTACCGCGTAATAGCCTTTTGTGCCCGCGACCTTGCGCGGTTCGTAATAAACGATCCAATCCCCGACGCAGGCTTTTGCCCGTTGCAGATATTGGATGGGGAACTGATAACGTTCCGCTGGCGTGTCGGCATAGATCGAATCAAATCGGTGAATGAAGATGCCGAAAGCCATTCTGGTTCGATACCTGGCCCCCGGGGCAGGCGGTATCAAAATTTGTTATCGGGTGAGCCGGTCAGGAGCTTGGCTTTCAAGTCCATCTCCGCCCCTCTTATGGACGCTCGCTAGACGAACAAAGCTCTCACGGTGCGGTGATATAGCTAGCGACGTGACGGTGGTCGAGAGTCGGCGCGGATGTCGATCTCAACGGATGCGGAGCGGGTTGTTAACTCCGACGCCGGCATGGTCCCTTGAGCGATCTAGCGCGGAAACCGCAAGCCGATACTTCCGCCTGTTATCAACCATGTTCGACCGTGGCGACTGCGGGCGGGTGGCTCTGGTTGCAGTAGCGCACGGTGATCGCGTCTCCCTGGATCGCTGGACACAGGCCAGAGCCGTAAAGAACATCCGCTAGAGCATCAAAGGTGGTTGCCTTGGCTCGGTACGCCCCTGTCCAGCGCACCACCCAAATGTCCTCATTCGCCTTGACCCGGTAGCCCGAGCGTTCGGCAATGCCCATGACCGCCCCGAGCACGGTATCGGCGCGAATGTCAAAGTCCAACACGGCGGATGGATCAGCCGGTTCGGAACGGGTAATGGGAATAGAATTGGCAAAGCTTGTCTGCCATAATGCAGCCTCGGCACCGGCTACGAAAAGACACAGTCCGATGACCACGTAGGGGATATGATCAACCCACGGGGTATAGCTATGTCGCCACCACGAACGACGAATGCGGATCAGGCGATTCCAGCGAAACTTTGGTGACGCGGGCCGGCGCACCATCCCTCTTGACCTATGCAATGCCGGGCAGGGGCGCCCCACGCCAACAAGCGCTGGCGCCAGCTCCCGATTTGGGGGTGGGGGCAGCAAGGGGGCTGGCGAGGCTGCGACAAGTGAAGCTTGATGATCCGCACAGGCTCTGGCCGCCGCTTGTCCCAAAATCTCTATTCGCTCAAATGCCCATGTCAGCTCCTGCGCCGAGATACGGTACGAAGGTCCATAGCGAGCCTCGACGTACGCACGGCGGATGCAACCAAAAGCGCGCCGTTCAAAACGGGTTTCTCGTGGCCAGGCAGAGGACAGGCGCGGGTCCAAATATTCGGCCGCCTCCCGCAGTTCGTCGAGAGCATGGGTACGTGGCCCGTGGAGCGTGGTCGACCAAAGGACGCCCTGATAGAAATGCTCACACGCCTGATGCAGCAATAGCGCCGCCAGAGGCGCATCGCCGCGATCGCGGTAAAAGCCTGCGCCAGCTAGAAAAGCGCATCCGCGCCTATGCCACCGCAGGTGTTCCGCGATACCTCGAATACTCAGTTCCCGGACTTCCAGGCGGCGCGGCGGTCGCAAACAAAATCCGTCCATCTGATAGAGTGCGATCCCCCGCTCGGCGATGGTAACAAAGTACGGGACGCCTTCGACGAGCGCGCCATTCATTCGTTCGACACTCTCGACCATCAAGCGTACCGGACGGGTGATTTCGCCAAACTCCCATGCCCGCCGGAGCCGATCGCGCACCACCCTCCAGTCGCGCTCGCTGCGCGCGAGCCGGGGATAATTGACGATCACCAGCAGTTGGTAGGCCGCACCAGGTGCGACACGCTCCCACTCGCATTCGGCATAAGGGCCATGCAGGACGAGGGCGAGAATACGACCGGCTCGGTAGTGCTCTGACAGCCTGCCTTTGGTCGTCTCGGAGAAGGCCTCGAACAGTATCGACGCGACGTGATGAAGCTCCTGCCGGATTGGCAAAGGCATATGGTCCATCTCAGTGCGCAACATCATGACCGTGCCTCCTGCCGCTCACGGCGACAGCCTTTTGGCCGTGGATGCCCTGTAAGGTCATGCACGCGGTCCAGCAGAGTGCGCATAATAGGAACGATCGTGGCGGGGACGAAGCCACCCGTATCTGGTTGGTCGTTGTCCCACTGGTCGTAGTGATAGCCCCACTTCCAGTAGGGCGAGAGCACGGCCGCGAGCCGCGCCATTTCAGGACAATGATGGGCGAAACCGCCAGCGTTGGCGTAGGCAAGCGCCTTGGCAATGTCCTGCTTGATGTGGCGGGCATTCCATGCGTCGGCAAAACCAACATCCAGGAGGTAGGCGCACAGCGCTTGTTGGGCAACGAAGCCAACTTGGTGTAGCGCTTCACGGGCAAAACGCGGTTCGGCGAGGAAACCCGCCTCGAGGCTCGCCATCCACCGTTCTGCCTTTTGGTAGCGGGAGCGACTGACGCTTCGCCCATCCTTTGTTCGTTCCAGCTTCGCGGCTTCGTCTTGATAGCGGCCATGAAGCGCCGACAGCGCCTTGGCCCTCGGTTGCGCGGCTACCGTGACCGCAACCGGTGCGGCCGCCAACCCGCGCAGCAAATCGCGCCGGGACGCTAAGTTTTTCGATACGGAAAAAGAGTTGTCGAGCTTCGCCACGCCAGGCCTCCATCGGTAACGCCTCCGGCTACGTATCGCCGCAGAGGCTTTCCGATATCGCTTATCGCCGAAATTGCGGGCATTATGCAATACCCGATATCGCTTATTCAACTTGCAATTGAACGAACGCCGTGGGCCGTTACGACGCTCATATGGGAAGACCGCCGCTTGGAGTTAAAACAACCGTCGTTCGTTTGCCGGACGGCTTGGCAGAGCGGATCGACAATCTGATCGGCCCCAATCGCCGTGCCAAGTTCATCCGTGAAATTGTTGAGCGCGAGGTTGAGCTGATGGAAAGTCAACGTAAGGCGGAACGGGGCGGACTTCCCCGCTGACACCATATAAGATTAGCAAGTGCGGCATATTCTGGAGCCGCGACAAGCTCGCAGGATTGTCAGTCTATCTGTCGGCTTCGTCGCACCAGCTATCATTTTTCGGTAACTCTATAGCAATCGCGGATGGGAGGTCCACGCCATGCGCATCCTTTCCTATCTTCTGCTCGCGGCTGCGGCTCTCGTCGCCGGAGTCGCCATCTTGGCCTACGTCTATCTGACGAGGCTCGCCTGTGGCTACGCGCCTAGCGCGTCGGCTTGTCACGCCAGTCCCTGGGAATTGGGCAGCGACGATCGCTTCTGGTTGTTGGAGTTGCCCGGCAGCACAGTCGCAATCCTCATTGCTTGCAGCATCATATCGAGCCGCAAAGCACGGCAGCAACGGACGGTACAGCCGCGCGGCCAGCATCCGGGGCCGTGAATCGCGCTTGCGTTCGACTTAGCTTGGGCGTTCCTGCCCTTGCCACCCGGATTGCGAACGCCGGCTTCTGGGACTTTGCGCTCGGTCCGCTTCGGAGTGTTACGGATCAGATAGCGGACATTCGATGGAATTAACATGTTCCTTGAAACCTGCCTTTCGTTCACAATGAAAGGTATTAACGCCCATTCGACCCGCGTCGGCCTCAATCAGGATCGGTTCGTGGTGGGCGAGGATCTCGCCGGGATCATGAATGCGCTGCGCTGGAAATCGCCACGTATGCCACGGGCGTACAACCGCGACCTGGCCGGTGCTGTCGGCCGGCTCATGGGGAACATGGAATGACGGGCAGGTGGAGCGCTGGCGAGACCGTTACTGGCGATGACGCTCGCAGGCTAGTCGCGGACCAGATCGAACAGCACAGCGCCGGGTTACATGCCGCGCTTGCAAAGTTTGATCGGCAGTCGGCCTTCTCCGCCTGGTTTGAGACGATCCGAGCCGTTGAGGAGCTCATTAATCTTCCACGTTTCGGTCTGAAAGAGCCTTGGCTCTGGGAAGCGCTCCTGGATTTGCCGGTCGACATGAGGCGTGAGCCACGCAGATTTCGCGTCCTGCACCACTATATTGCCTACCAGTTTGGGGAGGCATTCGCCCGCAGACTGACGAGCCTGCTTCTGCAGACGATGGCCGTCGGAATGGCATTTGCCTCACACAGGATTGAGTCGACCCGAGGCGCGTTCCAGTCGATTGGGTCGGCGATCGACTATTTCCAATCGCGACGCCGGCACCTGGTCTCGCTCCTCTACACCCTGCCGGGAGTGGCAAGCGGTCAGCAGTCAGTTCCCCAGATCGATACGCTAAACCAGTTTCTGCCCCTGGTCGAAATCAACGGTGCGACGCTTACAGGCCTCTATCAGAAAGCGATGCTGGCAGAGGTGTTTAAGGACTACACCTTGCACTTCAGGGACAACGACTTCTGCGGATCTCATGAGTTTCCCATGCTCGACCGGATGCATCTAGAGCCCGAAAGAACGTCGATCATCGACATGCAACAGATTGACCCGGCGACTGCCGAGGCGGCTAACCTCGAGCCTGTATCCTCAGCCCGCCTCTTCTCCGCGGCCGAGCTTCGGAACGATATCCGGCTTATGGAGACTGCCTACGCCGAGTTTGATCTCGCTAGGTCCGAATTCCGGTTTGCGGCCCTTTTCGCCCGCCACATCGCTGATCTCGCCGAAGATGACTATTGGGTCAGGTTCTCGCGGCGCAAGTTCGAGCGTATCGCGTCTGCGCTGCGCCTTCCGCAAACTCTCCGGCAGGCCCTGATCCATCGGCCGGGGAGCTATACCGAAAACACCAACAGCTATGCGCCGCTGATCGAGATCGATGGACAACTGACAGGCACCGTCGCTCTGCTGAGCCGCTTCCTCTACTACTGGCGCAACGTCTGTCTGTATAAAAATAGGCGCTATCAGATCAGATCGGGGTACATCTTCGAAAAAGCGGTGTCGGAGGAGCTCGAGCAGCAGGGATTCTCCCTGACGCCGGTCAAGCGCATCAACCACAAGGAGTTCGATGTCATCACGATCCGGGAGGGCATCATTTTTAATATTCAGTGCAAAAACAACATGGTGGACGTCACCAAGCTCGAAGCCGACGTTCGCCTGTTCGCCCGATACAACCGCGCGCGGTCGGCGAGCTACGAACGGGCGCTCCGAAAGGAAGTGAACCGTGAGAGCCTTCTCCTGAAAGAACTCGGCCTGGCACGGGTTGAGCATCTTGTGGTGAGCCGCTTTCCCGTCGCAACCGATAACCCCCGCGTCATCTCGTATAGCCGGATCGGAGACATCGGGCCGATCGCGGCGGCGTTGGCACGCCACCAGATCTGATCTCTCGGACACTCCAGGATCTGTAATCACATCATGGCGCACGTGAGCGTTGAAGGCCGTGATCTTAGAGTTACATTCGCTCCCACCGGTGCCCTCCGAAACTTTGGTTGTGGCGCCATCCCAAGCTGGACCGATGTTCGTGACCAAATGGACGAAGACGCTCGAAAATGATCCGATCGCACAGGCGATCCTGACACCGGCGCGCCTTTACCGCGCCGACGAGGCCACAACGACTGCGCCGCGTAAGCCAGGCCTCTATGGCTGGTACTTCGATGTGATCCCGGCCGGTATCGTTGCAGCTGACTGCCATCGGCAGGGGGCGTGGACGCTGCTCTACTGCGGCATCTCCCCGAAAAGGCCAACGACCAACGGTCGCCCGCCGAGCCAGTCCCATGTCCACCAGCGCCTGCGGGCCCATTTTGGCGGAAACGCTGCTGGCTCGACGCTGCGCCTGACCCTTGGCTGCCTGCTCGAAACTGAAATCGGCACGATCCTGCGGCGCGTTGGGGCGACTGGTCGTCTCACCTTCACCAATCCTGGTGAACAGCTGCTCGACCGCTGGCTGTATGCCCACGCGCGAATCGTCTGGGTCGAGCATCCGACCCCCTGGGAAGCAGAACATGCTTTGCTGGCAAGCGGCCTACCGTTGCCCCTGAACATCGAGGGCAATCCATGCGCAGCATTCACGGCACCGCTGTCGGCGTTGCGCAGTGCCGCCAAGCGGCGGGCGGAAGGAATGCCATTAATCGGTGACAGCGGTGGTCCCCGCCGCGCGCCGAAGCAGGTGCAGGGATGAGTAGTGATGTTTTCTGCTGCTACGCGTGCGTCGGCGACGCATTTCTGAAGGCGAGGATCAAGGCTGAAGGGGGGACAGAGACCTGCGAGCAGTGCGGTGAAGATCGGGAATCTGTCTCTGAATTCGACCTTGGCCAATGGATCGAGGAGGCGCTGGAAGCGCATTTCGAGCCCGGCGACGGTGATGATATCCCCTCAATTATCGAAGACATTGCAGGGCTGCAGCCCGAGTTCGCGCAGCAAATCGCGGACGAGCTTGGATCGCTTGCCGGGTATGTCGCGAGCGGTGGCGAAACCTTTTATGATTCCGATGAAGGCTATGTCGCCATCCAGAATCCGTCAGGCGTTCGCGATCGCCAGTGGGAGACCTTCAGCCTATCGGTGAGATCGCGGGCTCGTTTCTTCAACAGAGAGGCGGAAGAGTGGCTTGCCAAGATCTTCGGGCCCCTGTCGGAGGACAGGACGTGGCGCGGCGAGGCTGTCATCAAGACCTGCGATATCGGCACCGGTTTCTATCGCGCGCGTCATGTACCCACGGAAGCGAAAGCCTATATAATCTTGCGTTCGCCGGCTGCGCAGCTTGGACCCTTGCCGAACGGCGCGGGTTCGGCCGGGCGCATGAACGCCGCTGGGGTGTCGGTCTTTTACGGTGCATTCGACGTCGAGACATGCGTGGCGGAGATCAGGCCGCCAGTAGGCTCGACTGTCGTCTCGGCACGCTTTGAGCTCCAGCGTCCGCTGCAACTCCTCGACTTTGATCTACTCGAGATGGTGATCGCAAAGGCCAGTCATTTCGATCCAGACTACGCGATGAAGATGGAGCGTGCGCTGTTCCTTCGCGCTTTTGGCAGGCGCATCGCTGAGCCGGTGATGCCGGGGGAAGAAGGGTTCGGCTATCTGGCGACCCAGATCATTGCCGATTATCTGGCCCAGCGTGCCGACCCTCTGCTGGATGGGATGATCTATCGCTCGACTCAGACCGGAGGCAAAGGCCGCAACGTTGTCCTCTTCAATCACGCCTCGCGTGTCATCGGCGACCCTAAGCCTGCCCCAAGTATAGGACCTGCAGTGGTCGATACAAGGCCGGAAACGCTGGCGCTGGTATCTGATAGCATAGAAATCACCGATATCCGGGCGGTCACATATGATCAGCTGCGTCGATCGGTCGAGATCTGGGAGATCGAGCTCGAGGACCGCGAGCATTACCCCGATTGAAATCGCGGCAGTTGGCTTACAACGTAGTCTGCCTCAGCGCATCCGATTGTCATAGTGTTCCCAGAGTTCCTCGTCGGAAACCTGAATGATCGCGGTGATCTGCAAGGGCGGGATCGGATCGTAGAAGACCAGCGCTGCGCCCTCCTCGAAGGCCTCTGTGTCGCTGTCGCCGGTTGCGAGCCACCACGCTAGCGCCTCGATCAATTCGCCGATCAAATTGGGCTCGTCGCCTAATTCACCGCGGGGGTTTGCAGCCCTTAGGGCAGCCTCGCCCCTCAACCGAATCTGCACGAGAGATCCAATACCGCGACGGCGATTCTGCTCATGGCAAATCTCGCTATCGAGGAGGTAGTTTGCAACATGGTGGTCGAACTCCGACCCCTCGACAAGATAGTGATTGCATCCGCGAACGAGGCCGCTGCGCGATAGCAACGCGAATACCATACCCTCACGCACTCCGCCCGAACGGCCCACGAACGCGATCGCCTCAGGAACGCGATGGGCGATCTCAGGCCAGCGTGGATGGTCACCTAAGAAAGCCTCGATTGCCGGGATGCGATCAGCCGTGGACATCAGTTTGAGGCCCTCCCGCAATATGGACAAGCGCTGTGCCTCGTTGATACGCGTGCCGTGATAGACGAGCACGTCCTGATCAGTGATCCAAGCGCGCACTCCCTCTATCAGTGCGTGTTTGTCGACCAGCTCGTACAGCGCAATGCGGGCATCATTGGGACCCGCCGGCTCTGTGCCTGCGATCGCTTCGCCAACGCACTGGGGCAGGATGTGGCCGAGATGGGCGGCTAAACTCGGCAGCCAAGCTGCACCATTGTCGAACTCGACCGTGATTCTACCGCTTCCCATCATTCCCAATCTCGGCACCCTGGCGGTTTGTCGTCAAGCGCGATCAGCCATTTTCCAGCGGCTCAATCCATTGATTGGCATCGATCTCCGCCTGGTCGAGAACGATCCGCAACCGGCTGACCTCAACCAGAAGCTGCGGGATCTCCCCACCATTCACCGCCGAATGCGAAACATCGATGAAGTTGACATCGCCGAAGCGGATTTCGTCAACGAGGTTGGCAGCCGCTTCCGCCATGTCGGTGCCTAGAGCCGTCGTCACCGAGGCAAGTTCGGCCCGCCCGCTTACTAACTGTGCTTCCAGCGCAGCACGCGTCTCGACTTCCGCAGTCGCACGACCCTCGATCCCGAGCCCAAGTCGGTCCATCGACTGCAATGAAGCAGCGGATGCTGCGATGGAGTCAAATGTGGAGGACGCGATCGGCATGTATGCCGAAATGCCGAGACGCGGGGCCCATTTGGAAGCGTCCTCGAAGAGGTTGACCATCGTGCTGTAGCCCGCCTTCCCCCAAGTCGGCGCGAGGCGGCCGCCGATAACGGGAATTGCTGTGAGCTTCACATATTCGTGCGCGGCTGCGCGGGCCGCGTTCGCCGCAATCTCGAAGCTCTCGAGGTCCTCGAGCCGATCGATCGAAATCAGCACCACCATCTCGCTTGGCGGCCACGGAATGATCGCGTCTGGTGCCCCGAGCGCGCGAACCTCCGCCGTGATACCCTGATTGGCCAGTGCATCCTTCAGCTCGTTCGCGAACCGTGCGCGCGCAGCACCTATTGTCGCAGCGATGCGCGTGCCAAGGAGACGCAGTGCGTTGTTCGGCCGGGCTTTCCCGAGCAAAGCGCGATGCTTCACGCGGGGGTGCTCCGCCGCTTCTGCCACATCGCCGGTAATATTTCTGATTGTGACCATCATCTCCCGCAACCTGCCGAGCGATGCTGGAACGCCACCGATTAGATGCCATGCTTCGTTCGCGCCGGCCTCGTCGATATTCTCTATCAGCCCATTGATCCGGCTGATGGACGCCACGGCCCCACCTGGCAGTTGGCGGAAATCGCGGATCACCTCGGTACTTGCAGCGAACAGCACATTCTGGAGCGGAGTGACGTGGATGCCTCGAGTGTTGTTCGCCCCGCCTACCGCTGCGACGTTGGGCGGCGTCAGTTCGCGAGCGGCGCCATGAACGGCGTTCGTGGCAACGAGCACGGCGTCTGTCACGTTCTTGCCGATCAGAATGGTGTCAATGACACGCTGCAACGCTGGCACCAGTCGGTCGAGTAGCTGCGCAGCCGAGGCGAGGTAGGCTGTCTGACTCGGCGACCCGATCCGCGCGCCGATAGCGTCTCCCCACAGCCTGTTCCATGCCGGCAGCGCAGCCGGCGGTAGGTTGGCGCGAGGTATCCGCTTCTCGGCAAGATTGTGACCAGAGAAGCTGGCTTTCTCACCATTCGGAAGAATCGCAGACGACGCGGCGATCTCGGATCTCGGGGAGAGGGCGAGGCCGGCCTCGCAGAGCCGCACGACCTCGTCATTGGCGTTCTCCGTTCCGGGAAGGCCAAGCTGGTAGTGATCGACACGAATTAAGGTGCCTTCAAGCACTTCCTCAAACACTGGTTGGACCGCCCACGGAATCGACACCGGGATGCGAGCGGCCAGTGGCTCTGCTCCGGCAGCATCGACCCAGGCAGTCGCTCGCTCGCGGTCGATAGCGGCCATAGAGCCCAGCAGCCGCACCACAGGTTCGAACGGTGCCTCAAGCAGGTCGGCTGGTGCCGACGTCAGCGCATTCCCGAGTTTCGGGTGCAGCGGCAGGCCCATCAGGGCTGACAGTAATTGATCCAGCCCAACAACATCGGCCGCAGAGGCAACCATTGTCAAGACTGTGGCGTCGGGCAAAGCCTCCAGCAAAGCCGTGCGCGGATCGTCCGCATAGTCCGCGCGGAGCGCGGCGAGCTGCGCACCAGCCTCCGTTGCGCGGGCCATGTTTTCGTTGATGTCGGCAAGCGAGGTGTCGGCATAACTCAGCATCATCGCCGTGCCGATCTGCGTTCTGGGAAGCGCCTCAACCTCCGGAGTTCCCAGCCACTGGTCGACCGCCGATGAAATCCGAACAGTTCCCAATCCGCGCAAGGCGGCCGACAGCGTGGCGATATCCGGACTTTGCTCGATAAGGCTGGCGATTATGCTGACGGCGTCCGCCGTCGCGAACTCACGACGCCGAACTGCGTCAGCAATCAGTGGCTCGATCTCTGTCGCGGGCATCGAGCGCACGGCCTGAGTGAACGTGTCAGCGACGAACGGCGGTGGATCCCGGTGCGTCAATCTGAAGAGCTCCGCAGAGCGAAGCTGGTGAAGGCCGGTGAGACGACTATCACCACCGTCGCGCACGAGATGCTCCTCGACCAAACGCTTTAGGCCACGAGCGATTTCGTCCGCGGATACCGCGAGGACCGCCGGCAGTCGTCGCACGTCGACCGCCGCACCCGCTGCCCCAGCAAGTGCGACGATCCGCAAGATCGCGAGCTCCGTAGCCCGATCCCGATCACGAAGTCGGGCATCGACTTGCTCGCTTAAGGTCTGTTCGAAGCGCTCCCCGGCACTCAGGATGTGCGTATATTCAAGGACGAGGCCTTTGCTTAGCGCCCAGGGCTCGCGCCACCCGGTCCACTGGGTTTTCCCGGTCCGTTTGAGCTCGTCGTAGATCCGTTTGGCCAAGTCCTTATCGGGCTCGGCTCGGACCTCTGCCGTTCGCGTGCGACCTTCGAGAAGGAAAAGGTCCTCTTCGCGGATGGAGCCTAGGAGCAGGGTCCCCGGGATCGTGGCGAACTCGCGTGTGAGCGCATCCCATCCTTCCGTGCCTCGTCGTCCGATATCGTCCACGACGAAGCCGACCGGCGCGTCGGCGCTGGCGCGCAGCGCGCGGAGCAGGCGCCGCAAGGCCGGGAAATCGCGCTGCTCGATACGCAGCAGTCCAAACCATCGTACCGTGTGACGAAGACTGTACGCGGTCCGCCACATGATGGCCGACTTGCCGGCGCCCGATGGTCCAACAACCACCGCAGCGCGGCGCGACTCAAGCCCTCGCGCCATGTCTGCCTCCGGCTCGACACGCGGCACGACCAATCCTGCGGCGACGTGGCCGGCCTGAACATCCACGCCAAGATAGAATTCGGAATCGTCGAGCGGCGTCAGGAAATCGACGGGCTCGCAGGCGCCGTCGGTGATCGCCTGTTCGATCGCGTCGATGTCGACCGTCTCGAGTGTGGCGGTGATGAGGCGTTCTGTGTCGCTTGCGGAGAGCCCCCGATAGTCCCGTGACTTCAGTCTGCCATTCTGGTTCGACAAACTGCCGATCTCCACGAGCAGCTGGGCGAAACAAATCTGCGCCGCCAGCGGCGTGCAGTCCGTCTTCTCGGCGATCGTCACGATGGCCGCCTCATGTGGTTCCGGAATGTGCTGGATCGTCGTCTTGGAGAGCAGGGCCCCTCCACGCGCGCCGCCGGGCAACATGGATTTCAGGCGCGCGTTGGGAACGATCTTGAAGTCGGCTTCGACCGCGTGGTCCACGATCGGCCGCTCCAGGATCAACTCGAGCGTCCCCGGGCTTGGAGTGAACTTATCGTGACGGATCCACAGATCCTTCACATAGTCCCGCGCCGTGGCGATGGGCGTATTACCCATGTGCTCGCGACGGCTTTTTACCTGGACCAGCCCGCTTCCCTTGGCGCCCCTGCGCTCGATGTCGTCGTTGCCCTCGGGAATGATTGAAGTCGGCTCATCGATCCCCGCCCAGACGCGCACCGCCAGCCATGCGGCTACGGCATCCTGGAAGCGGAAGCCGCGTCCGGCATTGGAGCCATGGCGATCATGGGAGGAAGGGCCCGTCATCGGAATCGAATAGGTTGCGGGGGCGGAGCAGTCGAGTGGTTGTTCCGGTTCGATCCTGATCTTTCTACCGGAAATTCTATGTCATCCCCAGATACGGAGCTAAGTACGCAGCGAACTAGACCGACGGGCGACAGGGCGGGGCATGCATATCGAACTGTTGGAAGCAAAAGCGATCGCGCGCCGATTGAAGGCACTCATCGAAAAGCACGACAGCATTTCGATGGCTGTCGCATGGGGTGACCTGACCGGGATCGCCGAAACACTTGTCGTCAACCAGGCCAAGTTCGGCTCGGTGCTGTTCGGACTCGACTTCTGTGCGACTGATCCCGACCTCATCGACGAACTGGTCGATGTGCCCAACGCCTTCGTCGCGAAGAGGCATTCGGGGTGCTTCCATCCTAAGATCTTCTACTTCGAGACCGGCTCCAAGGCCGAAGCGATCGTCGGCAGCGCCAACTTCACCAGGGGCGGCCTCGGCAATAATCTCGAAGCCAGCGTCCACGTCAAAGGCGACGCCGGCGACGTCTTCTTCGGGCAGGTTAGGGCCCAACTTGAAAGCTACGAGACGCTTTATCGACCGATCGACCAACGACTGGCCGACAGCTACCGGCGCCAAGCTAAGGTCGCCAGCAAGGCGAAAAGGCCAAAGAGCCCGGTGTTACCCGACGACGAGGGAGACGATTGGGGGCGCTACAACGCGCCGCTCGCGATCATGCCTTGGAAAGAGTTTGTCCGGTTGGTCCGGGAAAACCCTCGGCCACTCAAGAAGCGAATGGGCCTTATCCGCGAGGTCCAGAAGATGTTCGTCAGGACGGCATCCTTCGCAGACCTCTCGGTCGCCGAATGGAAGGCCGTGGCCGGCCTTCTCGGAAAGGCCGAAGCGGCGAATGCTGAGCTCGGCGGTTTCGAATGGGGTTGGTTCGGGTCGATGAGCCGCGCCACCGAGTTCTCCAAAGCCATAGGCCTTCAGGCGCCGGCAATCGCGCAAGCCTTGGATCTCGTACCCACGCGCGGCGACGTCACTCGTGCCCAATTCGACGACTATGTCGACATCTTCAAGCGCGCACTCCCGACATCCGTCACGAGCAACCCGATCGCGACCGCGACGCGCATGCTCGCGATGAAGCGTCCAGACTTCTTTGTCTGCGTCGACGCCGGAAACAAATCGGCCCTCGCCGAAGCACTCGCGTTTGCGCCGACCACCATCAGCCTAGACAAATATTGGGAGCGGATCATCGAGCCGATCCAGCAGGCGCCTTGGTACAATGAGCTGCGCCCTGCGGGCCGGAACAGGGAGCTATGGGATGCGCGCTTCGCCATGCTCGATGCCATTTACTATAAGCCCGTCGGTTTACTATAAGCCCGTCGGCAAAGCCGCTCAATCTGCGGCCGCGCCAAGGACGCCAGTGTGAAGAGTATGACCCATGGCTGACGATACATACCCATGGTCGGGCGATTTCAACGATCTCAACCCAGACGATCAGCGCGCCGTCGCGCAGCTCGTCGTCAGAGGGAAGGCTGTCGATGGTACGGTCGATGACCTCTTCGCGCGCCTTAGGCGGACTCGATGTGTTGCCCTCATCCGCGAGAAGGACGGTGATCGGATCGTTGCCGCTGCAGCGTGGAAGCGGCCGGGCGCTGCCTATCGTCAGAGCAAATTCAAGGAGGCCAGCGCTCCGATTGCGGGGTTCGAGGCGGCACCCGAACTCGGCTATGTCGTAAGGGCCGCCGACATGCAGGGCAGGCAGCTCTCCAGTGACCTGATCGACGCCATCGTCCAGCACATCACCGAGCCGACCTTCGCCACTACTAGCAGCAACACTATCCGCAATCATCTCGAGCGCGCCGGTTTCGAGCGTGTCGGTTGCGATTTTCCCGGTAACAACGGCATGCTCTCGCTTTGGACTATCACGCCCGGACCGGCCTTGTCGTTTATGCCCGGCATCCTATGACTTAGCAAGTTTCCCTCGCCTATTCCTAACACTTGCCTCTTTACGCCAAGGGGACTGACCTTCGGTAGTAAATCAACCTTTCATTTAACCGGCGCACTGGCCACGTTAGGAGGGGTGCATGTTTACCGTAGAAGCCGATGAGATCAAAGACTTTACCGGCGACGAGCTCGCCGAGCTGCTTCGCCGACTTATCTATGCCGAAGCCCGAAAGGCCGGCGTTCCTCTACGCGGTGTTCATGTCCCGCTTCAGATCACGGTCGCCGATGGCGGCGTGGATGGAAGCATCATCTGGGCGGGTGGTGCCGCCTCGACGGATTACTTCCCTTGTCGCGATATCATCTTCCAATGCAAGGCCAAGGATAAGGGCAACGTCCAGTGGGAGTATGAAGTCTGGACCAAACCGAGCCAGGCCAAGACTGTTGCAGTCAAGGTCCTGAACGACGCCGTCCGGGATGTCCTCGCTCGCGGCGGCAGCTATATCGGCATCACGACGACCGCCCTTCCCGGCAATAGGCCCGCCGATCGCGCCAAGGCGATCAAGAAGGGCATTACGACCGCTGGCGGTAACCCTGCTGTTCTGACCGCAGTCGATGTCTACGACGGTAACAAGCTCGCCGATTGGGCCAGTGCCCATCCCGGCGTCGCTGTTTGGATCAAGCAACGCAATGCCACGATCGAGCTGTCTGGTTTTTCGACCCTCGAACAGTGGGGTAAGCGCACCGAGAACGCTGCGCCTGCCTTCGTCGATAGCCCCGACCGGAAATTCTCGCTCGGCCCCTACGATGCCAACGCAATCGACTTCTCGCAGCTCGCCGCTCGGCTCGCCGATGATCTGGATGAGCCCCATAGTTCCGCTCGCGTCTGGGGCGCATCCGGCATCGGCAAGACCCGCGCGCTGTACCACGCGCTTTCGACCACGACCGGTCTGCTGAGCGGCATCACCGCCGCGAATTTTATCTTCTGCGATTACAACGAGGTCACCTCCCGGCTCTGGGACGTGGCAAACCAGATCGTGAAGGAAGGTTCCGTCACAGTGCTTGTCGTCGACGGCTGCCCGCTTCGCGAGGCCCGCCGTCTCAACGACATCGCACGCGGCGAAGGCAGCGAACTGCGCGTGATCACCGTCGGCGCCGACGGAGTCGATCATGACGAAGATTGCGTCATGATCCGCCCGACTCCGGCCGATAGGTCGACCATCCGGGGCATTCTCAAGGCGGGGTTGCCCAAGAAGAAGGCGGACGAACTCGAATATCTCGCCGAGTTCTGTGACGGCTTCCCGCGCATCGCGGTGTCCTTCACCAAAAGCTATGGGACGACGGGCATCCGTAAGTCCGCCGATTCCGTCGCCCAGCAAATTCTCGATGGTGCCAAGGCGGAGCCCGCTACCGTCCGCGCTCTCGAAGGGCTTTCGCTCTTCAGCCAGCTCTCGCCAGACGAACATCCTCACGCCTTCAACGAAATTGCAGAGACGCTCGTCCATATGAAGGGCGAGCTGATGTATGAGAACCTCGTCATCGCCGCCGGCCAGCATCTTGTCGCCCGTAGTTACGGCACGATGACTGCGCAGCCTCGCCCGATCGCCGACTTTCTTGCGCTGCGCCGCCTCGACTATCTGCGCCCCTCGACCCTGATCGACTTCTTAGGAGACTCGCTCCCCCATCACCGCAAAGCCATGCTGGCCCGGTGGCGCTACCTCACCCGCTCGCAAACCCTCAGCGACGTGATTCAAAGCCTGCTGCGCGGCTCCTTCGCCGACAAAGCCATCATCAATCCTGCCGTCGCGGAGTATCTGCCGGCCTTCGCCCATGTCGAACCCAACCGCATGGCGAACGCCCTTTTCTTTGCAATCCGGGATATGTCGCTCGATGATCTTGCCGATGTCGAAGTGACCGCCGAACTGGTCGATACGCTTCGCCTGCTCGCCGGACGGCAGGACAGTTTTTGGCCCGCCGCGCAGACGATCCTGCGCCTCGCCGCGGTCGCCGATACCGAGGGTTCGCAGCCGATCGTCAATCTTCTGCGGCAGATTTTCCAGGTCGCGCTCGCCGGCACGCAGGCCGACGATCGCCGAGGCCGCGAGGCTCTGGAACAGGCGCTCGAAGAGGACGATCCGCGCATTCGCCGCGCAGGCGTCGAAGCTCTTGGCGCGATGATCCAGACCTATCTTTCGCGCTCGGAAGATTTCGAGCAGGTCGGCGCCGAACCCTATCAGCCCGAATGGGCGCCGCCCGACAACGGCACCATGTATGCTTATTTCAACTGGGCACTCGAGCGCCTGCGCGAGGTCTGGGGCAAGGACGTTTCGTTGCGACCTGCGATTGAAGAACATGTCGCGGGCGACCTTCGCAATCTGCTCATGCCCGAGCTACTGCCGACACTCGAAGCCTTCATACATGACGTCGTCGCCGCGTCAGGTCACTATCTCGCCGCCACCAAAAGCATCGGCGATTGGCTCTATTTTGACAGCCCTGAGACCCCCACCAATTTCTCCGGCGCGGTCCGCGCCCTGTACGATGAAACCATGCCCAAGGATCCCGTCGACCTGGTGCTCCTCTATAGCCGGTTCTGGGTTTCCGACATTCACGATCCCGACCGGCGATACGCCCAAGATCACGACAATCCCGACTTCGAATATGGCGCGCGGCGCGCCGCGGCGCTGGCCGCCGGCATCGCCGCCGATCCCGATCAGCGCGCACGAGCGATCCGGGCGATGGCCAGCCAGGAACTGAACTCTCCTCATCCCTTCGCGCATGCACTGGCCGAACATCTGCCCGATCCGCTCGAGGCGTTCGAGCAGGCTGTCTCGGTCCTCGACGCCACCGGCCGAGCAGGCGCCAACTTTGTCGGCGCGCTCCTTTCCGCGCTCGATCGTCGGCTCGCCAATGAACCTGACCAGGTCGCCAAGCTTGAGGCCATCGCCAACCGGTCGACGGTGCTCAGTGCCAATCGCATGTATATCGCGACCTCGCTCCGCGTCACTGACGTGCGCCTCGATGGGCTCACCGAAGAGCTCAGTCAGAAGCTGGTCACACCTGCGCAGACCGTCGTTATCTCATACGGCAGGGGTCTCGCTGATGTTTCGCCCGAGGCACTAAGCCGATTTATCCGCGCTCTTGTCGACCGTGGCGACGAAGGTGGTGCGTGGGCTGCCCTCGAAATCCTCTCGATGGTCACTCACGCCGCCAAGGCTTTGGCGCCCGATATGATCGAGCTGGTGAAGCTCGCCTTGCTCGCTCCATCGATTGCCGATGGCGTTGAAGGCAACGCGTCGAACGCGGACTATAACTACGATCGAATGCTCCGACTGGTCGACGCTGCGGGCGCGATTGATGCCAACTTCGCGCGCGCCTTCGGTGCCCAGATCGAGCATGCCTGTCGCACGACCGGAGGTCGTGGCGGACGCAGCTCGGACGCACTACGTGGCGCCCTCCCGATCGTCATCCAGCGCGCACCCACTGAAGTATGGCCGGTCCTCGCAGGCTTCTACGAGATAGCCACCCGCGTCGAGCGTGAGCGCTTGAACACGATAATTTCGGCCACGAAGCTCTTTGCTTACGATGTCTCGCGTACCGGCGCCGGCGCGTTGTTCGGTACGCCGTATGGCGCTGCTTGAAATGCACCGTGCGATCCTCAACCAGTATCCGGTCAATGATCTCGGTGAACTCCGCAAGCTTGCGGCTGTAGCTCCTACCCGACCGCCCGTGCTGCGGCGGTTCCGGAAAGGTCAGCATCTTGTCCACCGTCTTGCGGTTGACGCCAAAATAACGCGCAGCACCCCGACGGCTCATCCCGTCGATCATCACCGCACGCCGGACCTTCTGATAAAGCTCCACTCTCTTCATCCTTCTCCTCCGCCCAAAAACGGAGGTTAGCAGGACTGGCCCCTTTTTATCCCGGTGCTCTCAGCCGACGGATGGCCCCTTTTATTACCGGTGTTCTCAATCGGACTAGCGTACGCGCGGATGACCGCTTTTCGCGCATACACGAAAGTAGCCGGACAGTCCGCAATCGGCCAGTCCAAGGCATCCAGAATGAGGAAGCTGCCGGTCCGCACCTGAGAGCGTAAAAATGGGTGCTGAATGACCGACAAGGGTCGACTTCGTAAGGCCGTCTCCAGCCAAACTCTGTCGAAAAGAGTGACTTTGGAATTTAGAGATCATGCCAACCCGGTGCCGGAGCGGTATTGTCGCGCAAACTGGATTTCGGCGGGCGCATGGCATAGTCTTGCTCCACGATACATTCTGGAGCTCCCATGATCGACCGTCGCCGGTTCCTTACTTCCGCATCGGCGGGAGCCGCCATACTTGCAGCAGGCCAAGTGCTCGCCCGCGCGCCTGCGCAGCCAATCACCGCAGGTTCGGGAAACCCCGTGCTTGCTGCATTTATGGACAAGTATTTCGAAAGCGAGATCGACGCCTCGCCAGAGACTGCGACCGGTTTTGGGCTCGACATCGGCGCACGCGCCGCACTGAAGTCACACCTCAAAATCCCGACGCTTGAGCGTGAAGAGGAAGACCGAGCCCGCACGCGCAACGCACGTATTGAGCTTGGCAAACTCGACCGTGCGTCGATGGGCGCGCAGGACGGTATTTACTACGACACGATCGAGGCTAACCTTGATGCGGTCATTCGCACTTACGCCATTCCATATGGCCAGGGCGGGTGGCCCCAAGTCTACCGCGTCAGCCAGGGTGGCGGCGCTTATCTCACCACCGGCGACTTTCTCGACAACCAGCACACTATCAAGAATGCGGCCGATGCCCAGGCTTATGTGTCACGCGTCAACGAGTTCGCGGACGTGCTCGCCGCCGAGACCGATCGGATGCTTGAGGACTTTGGTATTGGCGTCATCCCGCCGGATTTCATACTCAAGAAAACGATCGGCTTGCAGGCTGGGATGCTGGGCACGAAGGCAGCTGATTCCACGCTTGTGGGCTCAATTATGCGGCGTACGGGCGAGCAATCGATCGCGGGCGATTGGGGCTCACGCGTCGAAAAGCTTGTTGCCGAGCGGGTCTATCCTGCGCTGCAGCGCCAGAACGATGCGCTGAAGGCCGCATTGCCCAAGGTCGGACACGATGCCTCAGTTGCGCGCCTGCCGAAGGGTGAGGAGTACTATTCCAACAGCCTGAACTACATCACCACGACGCGAATGACGGCGGACGAGATTCACCGCGTCGGTCTTGAGCAGGTCGCAGAGCTGACCGCGCGGTCGGACGAGATGTTGAAGAAGCTGGGGCTCAGCAAAGGCACTGTGGGCGAGCGCATCACCGCGATGAACGCCGACCCGGCCAACGTCTATCCAAACACCGATGCGGCCAAGGTTGAACTCGTCGCGCACCTCAATAAGCAGATGGCTGCGATGCAGGAGCTTTTACCCAAGGCCTTTGGCCGGCTGCCAAAGTCCAAGGTCGAGATCAAGCGCGTCCCGCCTGAAATTCAGGAAGGGGCAGCGCAGGGCTATTATAACTCGCCCAGTCTCGATGGCACCCGTCCGGGCATTTACTGGATAAACCTTACCGACACGGCTAACTGGCCCAAATACGGCCTACCCACGCTGACCTATCATGAGGCAATCCCCGGCCACCACTTGCAGATCGCGCTGCAGCAGGAAAGTGCCGCAGCGCCCAAGCTAATGAACCTGCTGGGATTCTCCAGCTATACCGAAGGCTGGGGGCTTTATGCCGAGCAGCTGGCCGATGAGCTTGGCGCTTATGATAACTTCCCGATGGGTCAAATCGGCTTTTATCAGAGTCTCCTGTTTCGCGCCGTGCGTCTCGTCGTCGATACAGGCCTCCACTCGAAGGGCTGGAGCCGGGAAAAGGCGATCGGCTACTTGATCGACAACACGGGCCGCGCCGAGGGCGCCGCGACTTCCGAGGTGGAGCGCTATTGCTCGTGGCCGGGGCAGGCCTGCGCCTACAAGGTCGGGCACAATGAATGGCTGCGTCTGCGAGAGAAGGCACGTTCAGCCTTGGGTGTACGCTTCGACATCCGCAGCTTCCACGATACCGCGTTGGCGGGTGGCGGTATGCCGCTGACGGTGTTGGAGCGTGTCGTAGACAACTGGATCCTCGCGCGCAGGTCCGGCGCGGGCTAATTGCCGTCGATCGCTCCAACACCGACGTTCGCTATTCGGCCAGTCTTGGGCGTCCATATGGCTAAGCGGACGGACTGCAGCTGGGAACGAAAAATCGGTGGCTGAAGGTCCACAAAGGGTCGGAAACGGAAGGCTTCAGGCTCCGGCAAGGACTTTGGTAACTTCGTCAAGACTGCCCTTCACGACGACATAGTTTCCCTTCTCAAAATTAACCGCGCTGGCATCATTTCCCCCTCTATAACGCCGCACGAAGTTCACTCGGTCAGCGTTTATCGACACAGCGTCACCGTCCGGAGTTTCAAATTGCACGTATCCGTTCATGAACTTCCTATTCCAAAATGGCTATCGTAACCGGATCACCACGGTCTTGCACCACTTGATCCACACGTAAGGTTGGAAAGCAGACCGTCGGGGCCTGGTGAGCGAAAATTGACCGCTGAATGGCAAGGGTGGGTCGATATCGCTTCGCAGCATTGTAGGATGACCTTGCTGTTCAGTGATGCAGGATCAATGAGCTTACAGCTTGCATTCAATGGTCTGGACAATCGCCCGCTGCGTATTTTCAGTCAAGCTTGCCCCTTCCAACCAGCCTCGTCTTCTTGGTTGGTATCGGTCTCTGGAGCCTGTATCGGCTCGCTTTGTGGCACGATCACGCGGGGGGCCAGTGCTGCGCTCCTGGTCTGCAACTCAGCCAGACGCTGGTCGGCAGCATCGGGGTTCTCACCTGCGCTGATAACAGCCGCAAGATAGCGGCCTGCCGCTGTCTCACTCTCAAAATACGCTGCTTCGCTCGATGTGTTACCAGGATCTGCATCAAGCTTCTGGACAGCCATCACGTCGAACGCACCGCATTCGTCCAAGCGTGCCCATGAAAACTCATGAGCCAGCCCCTCATAGCAATTCTGGCTAAAGATCATCGCTCCCGCCAGCGCGTCAGCAGTGTAGACCCTTCTGAAATCCTTGGCGGCGGACTTGATGCTCAAGGCTTCCAGCGGTGCGACGGCTGGCGGAGCCGCACTTGCGATTGCCTCGCTCGTCTGCGAGGTGAAGTTCGCGGCGGCCTGCTGCTGTTCACTTTTTTGCGCCGATGAGCACTGCGCGATCGCGATCACAACAATAAGGATGACGGCCAAGATGCCACATCCTGCGGCGCTATTATTCGGCTTGGCCGTTCCTGCCCCCGTCATTTTGATCCAGTCCGTTCCCCAGCAACGTCGAACGCTATCGGGGGTGAATATAGCCTTTGCAAGCAACTTGTTGCTTTGCCGCCATCGCCCCTTGCCTGACTAATGAAAGGTCGTGTCCCGCGGGGTGGTGTAGGAAGGTTTCCCTGAGAGGGTGGCCACCGTCGATCTTCTGGTAGGGTTCGGATGCGAACTCGAACCTGGAGAAGAAGACGATGACCGAGGACAGAATGGCCCTTGTCGAGCTGATTGAGCAAGGGGCTGATAGCGATTTGGTGCGTGAGATGCTGGCTTTCGCCGCAGAGCGTATGATGGATCTCGAGATCGAGGCGAAGACGGGCGTGCCTTGCGGATCACGCAGCCCTGAGCGGCTGAACCACCGCAACGGCTACCGCGAGCGAGGTTGGGATACGCGAGCTGGCCGGATTGATCTGGCGATCCCGAAGCTGCGCAAAGGCAGTTACTTCCCAAGCTTCCTGGAGCCACGCCGCACTGCCGAGAAGGCCTTGGCGGCAGTGATCCAGGAAGCCTACGTCCACGGTGTTTCGACCCGTTCGGTCGACGATCTGGTTAAGGCGATGGGCGCCAGCGGTGTTTCAAAGAGCCAGGTCAGCCGTTTGGTTGCCGAGATCGACGAGCGGGTGAACGCTTTCCTCACGCGACCGATTGAAGGCGAGTGGCCCTATCTATGGATCGACGCCACCTACCTCAAAGTGCGCGAGGGCGGACGGATTGTCTCGACGGCGGCGATAATCGCGGTGGGCGTCAACACCGATGGCCGGCGCGAGGTTCTGGGCGTAGCCACCGGCCCGTCGGAAGCCGAACCCTTCTGGAAAGCCTTCCTGCGCTCGCTGGCGGATCGCGGCCTGCGAGGTGTGAAGCTGGTCATCTCCGACGATCACAAAGGGCTGCGCGCCGCGGCCAGCAAGGTATTTGCCGCAACCCAGCAGCGCTGCCGGGTGCACTGGATGCGCAACGCGTTTGCCCATGCCGCGCCGAAACAACGACCCGCTGTCATTGCCATGATCAAGACCATCTTCGCGCAGGAAACGGCCGAGGCAGCGCACCAGCAGTGGGACCAAGTTGCTGATGCCCTGCGCGAGAAGTTTCCAAAGCTGGCCGACATGATGGACGCATCACGCGAAGACGTGCTCGCCTACATGGCCTTCCCCAAGGATCATTGGGCGCAGATCGCCTCCACAAATCCACTGGAAAGGGTCAACAAGGAGATCAAGCGAAGGGCAGACGTGATCGGCATATTCCCGAATGACGCTGCCGTCGTTCGTCTCGTCGGAGCACTCATGCTGGAGCAAAACGATGAGTGGGCGGTATCGCGCCGCTACATGACACTGGAAACCCTCGGCTCGGTGAGCCATAACCCTATCGTCAGCTTGCCAGCACTGGCAGCCTGACCTGAACCTGATCCTGCCGTGGATCGACGGTTCCTACACCACCCCGCGGGACACGACCCTAATGAAACTCCTATTTAACGTGCGGCAGTGGGGGACTTTATGACAATTATCGTGTGCCGGCCGGTGCCGGAAGACGCAGACAATTTGCCAGCTATACAATCTCATCTCACCAAATTTCATCCCCATGTCATAGTGGAGGCGGGCGAAGGATCTCTGACTCTCGAACATGCGGCCAGCCTTGAGACGGACCTACGACGAGCGTTCCTTGCTGCCTCCCTCACGGTACGATTCGCCGCGCGCACTGCCGATTTTCGCCATGACATCTGGGAGCGCCTTTTGCGATGATCGTTCATCCAGCGAGAGTGCGTGCCCTGTCGTCCGGCAGTCTGTTCGTAAGCGATACCGGGCGCTTTTTGCTGGCTTCGGATGCCTTTGTGGAGCGAGCGGTCGTCGGCGGCATCACTGAAGCTGATGGCGCTGCGCTTAGCGCGATGGGCCACGCTGTCGATCCCGATGACGAATTCTGCATGCACAGCCATGCCTATGCTCTCGCCGAACGCCTCGATCATGCGAATCATCTAGATTACCTAATCGTCGTTCCCACGCTGCGCTGCAATTTAAATTGCAGCTATTGCCAAGTCTCTCGCGCGGGCCTCAACCAGCAGGGGTTCGACTGGAACGACGAAACCCTTGCCTCTGTCTGCAAGATCATCGATGATCTCGGGACGGACAGCATCAAGATCGAGTTCCAAGGCGGCGAGCCAACGCTTCGCCCTGACCTCATTCGGGCCGTAATGGAGCGTTGCGAGCGCTTTTCGCATAAGCAATTCGTGATCTGCACCAACCTGCAACAGATCCCGGATGAAGTGCTCTCCATCTTCGACCGCAAGGACGTGTATATCAGCACGTCCCTCGATGGCACGATATCCTCGCACGAGGCGCACCGAACGGGGCCGGCAACTTCTGCATTCGTCGATAATCTGCAGTTCCTGGTATCGCGTTACGGCCCTGGGAAGATCTCGGCACTGCCGACGCTGGATCCACGCAATCCGCCCAAAATCGACGAAATCATCGACACCTTTACAGAATTTGGTCTCTCGAGCATTTTCCGTCGCCCCATCAACTTTCAGGGTTTCGCCCGAAAACGCCACAAGGCATCACAGGAGCAGGATCAAGCTTGGCGCGGGTATTACGAACGATTTGTACGGCGCGTTATCGAGCGCAACTGGCTCGATCAGTCTCAGTGCCTGGAAGAAACCTATTTCAGCATCTGCCTCCGCAGGATTTTCCAACCCGGCTCCGACCGGCATGTGGACCTCAGGAATCCCAATCCGATCGGGGTCGATTACGTGGTCATCGACTACGAC